>DATBPS010000109.1:0-3312 GCA_036561225.1 Terriglobales bacterium | reverse complement strand
CTCAATCTGACGGTCACCGCCCTGGCGGTGACCCCGGCGCAGGCACAGGTGAAGGCGGTGGTGGGAACGGCGGCCCAGTTCCAACTGGCCATCAGCACCGCGGTGCCCGGCTACAGCGGAACCGTGTCGCTGGCCTGCCAGGCCACCGGGCTCACCTGCAATTTCACCCCCTCCACGCTGACCTTCAGCGGCGCCGCCAGTCAGACGGCACAGTTGGCGGTCACCGGCTTCCAGGCGCCCAGCGGGCCCACCGGAGGGCCGACCGTCGTGATCACCGCCACCGCCGGCAGCGACACCGCGCACGGCAGCGTGCAGGTGCTGCCCCAGGACTTTTTTTTGCAAACCGGCACGGCCGCCCCGTTGCCCGTGGGCGTGCGGCAGGCCTCGGTTGGCTTCGCAGCGGTTTTCACCAACGGGTACGCGGGCACCGCCGATTTGAGCTGCAACGCGCCGGCGGGGGTCACGTGCAGCTTCAGCCCCGCCAGCATCAGCGGCAGCAGCCTGAATTCCACCATCACGGTCAGCGGATTGGATTCGGTGGCGAGCACCACCAGCCTGCCGCTCAGCATCGTCGCCACTTCGCGCACCGACGGGTTGGTGCATCAGGCGGCGGACAACCTGAACACCGCCGGAGATTTTGCGCTGCGGTTGGCGCTGCCACCCGGCCCGGCGCTGGCGGGCGGGGCCACCGGCATCTATCTCTCCGCGGATGCGGTGAACGGGTTGAGTGGGCAGCTGGCGTTGTCGTGCGCGGCCGGACAAGGAACGAGCTGCAGCGATGAACCGTTGAATATTGGACAGCAGCAGTGGTCGTTCGCCATATCCAATTTGCCGCGAATCACGCCGACCGTGGTCAACGTGCAGGCCACACTGACTGCAAGCGGCGTCACGCTCAGTCATACGCTGCCGGTGACCATTCCGGCCGGTGACTTCAGCATGACGCCGGCCACGCCCACAGTATCCATCTTCCATC
Source organism: Terriglobales bacterium (assembly GCA_036561225.1). GTDB lineage: Bacteria > Acidobacteriota > Terriglobia > Terriglobales > SCQP01 > SCQP01. Next base: position 2,339 of record DATBPS010000109.1, on the reverse strand, counting down.
AGGGTGGTGTTGCTAGTGTCGGGCTTGAATTTCAGATCACGTCAGGGATCACGCCCACCCTGAGTTTCTCCTGCTCGGGGTTTACGGGAGTGCACTGTTCCTTCACGGCTCCGGCCATCTCCGGCGGTACGGTGGGCGTCCCGCTGGTGCTGGATGCTTTGTCGAGTCAGAGCGCGCCGCCGGCCGGCGGCCGCGGAGGCGGCTGGCCGTGGCTGCTGGCGGGTGCGCTGGCATTGCTGCTCACCGCCGCGCTGCTCAGCCCACGGCGTCGGCGCCTGGTGGCCTTCACCGCCATGCTGCTACTGGCCAGCGCTGCCTGCGGCGGCGGCGGCGGTGGCGGCGGTGGTGGCGGCTCGAATGGCGGCAGCACATTCACCCCGGTCACCGTGCCAATCACCATCACGGCCACCGACGCCACGCCCGGGCTGACCAGCCCGACCAGCCACTCGACCACGGTGAACCTGACGGTCTATTAAGCCGGCGGCGTCATACGCTCGAGCTTCACTGTGCCGGTGGAGTGGATGAGGCTTTCGGTGGACTGGGGCGTGGGCGTGGGTCCAACGAGCTGTATGGACACCTGGCTGTGGGTTTCGCTGCTGCTGGAGAGCAGGACGGCGTCATCCGTGCGGAAGCGGGATGTCGAGACGGTGTTGGAGCTGATCTTGCCGATGGGAACCACGCCGGCGCGGGCCATCTCCTGAGCGCCGGGGAGAGAGCCGGGGGGCAGGTCGGCGGCCCCGCTGGAGTGCACGGTGATGGTGGCCGTGGCCTGGCCCTGGTCATTGCCCAGGGCGGTGAGCGAACACTGCAAGGTGATGGGCAGGTTGGCGTGCATGCCGGGCAGGTCGCGGTTGCGGGCGCGGGTCCACTGCGCGCCCACGCCGACCGGGCCGGTGGGGAGATCCTCGGTGCGCACCAGCTCGGAGAGCATGTCCACGGCCTGATCGTAGTCGCTGCCGGGCTGGCGCGATTGCAGGCTCAGCTTGCCGGCGGCGACGGAGAAACGGGCCGGGGTCATGGCCACGGCGGCGGCGTCGTCGTGGGCTGATTTCTCCTGCAACTGGGCTTTCACCGTGGCATCCGCCGAAGCGACCGTGGTGTGGTATTTGGTAAAGCGCATTTCGGCCTCGAAGGTTCCCGGAAGGGAGGCCGAAAGGATGTGCATCTCGATCTCCGCCTGGGTGTCGAGGGTGGCGCTGGACTGCTGGGTCTGGTTGGTGGTGGTGGCGACATCGGAGTGAATGATCACCGCATAGTAGAGCTGGGCGCCGGGGGCGTAGTGAGGGACCAGGGTGACCTGGGCCGCCGGCGGCGTCTGGGCGGCTAGCGCCGCGAGCAGCAGCAGCAGAGCGGGAAGCAAGCTCAATCTCCGTATAATCGAACCCATGCGGATGACCTCTCACCGCCATCATAGCTTGGCGCTGGCTCTGGTCCTGCTGCTGTGTGGCCTGTGTGCCGCGGCGCAAACGCCGCCGCCCCCGTGGACGGCGATCTGGATGCGCACCCCGCCGCCGCCAACCCGCAGCGACGCGGCGCGGGTGAGTGAGCTGGCGGCGCGGCGGCAGGCGGTGTTGCAGGCGATGGATGCGCACCAGGTGCTGGTGCTCTTCGCCGCCGAGCCGCGGGTGTTTTCCAACGATGTGGACTACCCCTATCGGCAGGAGAACAACTTCTGGTACCTGACCGGGATCAATCAGCCCGGCGGCATTCTGGTGATGTCGCCGGCGGCCTCGCCACAGGTGGTGCTGTACATGGTCAAGCCCGATCCGGCGCAGGAGAGTTGGACCGGGCACGAACTCACCGCGGCCGAAGTGGCGGCGCTGGACGGCATCCGCGAGGTGCGCGATGTGGCCGGCTTCGGCAAGGTGAGCGATCACCTGCCGGCCGGCGATTCACTGCTGCTGCTCAAGGGCGATGCGCGGGAATACCCGCAGGAGATGCGGACGCGGGCGGAGCTGGCGCAAGCCACGCCACAACTGGCGGTGGGCGATCCGGCGCCGCTCTTCGCGCGGCTGCGCGAGGTGAAATCGCCCTGGGAGGTCGGGCTGATGCAGCACGCGGTGGACATCAGCGCCGAGGCGCACATGCGCGCCATGGCGCTGACCCAGCCGGGGCGTTGGGAGTATCAAATCCGCGCCGCCATGGAGGCGGTGTACGGCATGCGGCACGCCGACGGCTGGGGGTATCCGCCGATTGTGGCCAGCGGCACCAACCCGACGACGCTGCATTACGAGACCGATCAGGAACAGATCCCCCGCCAGGGGTTGATGCTGATTGACGCCGCGGCCGAGTACGAACACATATCGGCGGATATTACGCGCACCTATCCCATAGACGGC
>DATBPS010000108.1:0-5996 GCA_036561225.1 Terriglobales bacterium | reverse complement strand
CTGCTCCAGCGAGGATTCCTTCAGCGCCAACACCGCGCTCCCCACCTGGCCGATCACAAAGCGGCCCTGGAGGTCGAAGACGGCGGTGAGGAAGACCAGACCGTCGCGGTTGCGCCCCTTCTGGTGACGAAACTCCAGCCGGGTGGGATCGAGCTTCAGGGTCAGCACCACCTGCGGCAACATGCCGGGGCGCAGGTTGACCTGGCCGTCGAACTCCGCCGGCAGCAGCGCCGCCGTCTCCGACCCCAGCGCGGCTTGGTCCAGAAAGCCGGCCGGCAGCCCGGCCAGCAGGTTGGGCAGCGGCGAGGGGTCATAGTATCCCGGCCGGGCGCTGACTGTAAGCCTGGGGACATCCACAGTTACCTTCAGCGGGTGATACTTGCCGTCGGCGGGCATTTGGCCGGGAACAATGCTGAGCAGGTAGCGCACCTCGGGGGTGGCCATGCGCCCCATCCAACCGGAGAGATCGTTGGTGTTGTTGATGAAAGTGCCGCCGGTGGAGAGGGCCAACGCCGACAGCGGCGCATCCAGCGTCTGCGGTCCCTGCAGGTCTATTCCCAGGCCCTGGTCCATGGGATCGGGCAGGTCCGCGGAAAGCATCTGCGCTTCGAGCGAATTGATCACCACATTGGCGCGCAACGCCGCCTCCGTCACCCGCTGCTGCTCCGCGGCCACCTGCTCGGCGAGAAAGCCGGAGGAGGCCAGCAGCAGGGTGCGCTGCCCCGCGCGATCGTTGAGCATTTCGATGGCGCGCTCCAGCCCCTCGAGGGTATCGCTGGAGGACTGCCGCGCCGCCTCGACCGTCTCGTCGGCGACCGCCTCGACCAGCGATTGACAGTCGTTGGGATGCAGGCACAACTGCAGCTTGATGAAACGCTGCGCGGCGTCCTGCATCCACGGTGACTGCACGTTGTCGTCCTTGGTGATCATGTACGACAGGTAGGTACCCAGCGTGATGCCTTTGCCCGCTCCCTCCGGCGTCACCCGGGGATGGGCCAGCAGTTTGGTCGCCGCCGCGTGCAGCACGGCAATGTCGCGGGTAAAGCCGGTCTCCACCGTGCCCGAAGCGGTGAGGATGGCCACCTGCAAGCCCGGGGCCAACGGGGCGGAAAAGAACTTGCGCGCCGCCTGGCGGATTTCGGCGTCGTCGATTTCGGTCATGGAGTTGTCGTCCACGAACAGCACCATGGACTGCGGCAGCGCCGCCGGTACAGCGGTGGTCACGGCGGGGGTGGCAGCGGTGGCCGCCGGGCGGCGAAGGGCGGCCGCGCCCGGCCCCTCCACCCGCCGAAAGCCGCGGATGGCCTGCGGCACACCATCCGCCAGCACGCGAAAGTCGCGCTGCTGGAGATCACCCAGCGGCTTGTCGCCGCGGTCGCGCACCACCACCGCCACCTCGACTTCGTTGGACTCGGCGCTCAGCGCAAAGGTGTGCGGAGTGTACGGCCGGCTGGTAATGGAAATTTGCGGTTCCGGAATCTGCGCCGAGGCTGCCGGGAGACACACCAATCCAGACATGACCCCACACCACACGGCGTACCTGACAAACTTCACGTTGCCGCCATGATAGCGCTAATTACTGCAACGCTCGGTAGTAAAACTTCATCTCAACCTCGGTCGAGCAGGGCTTGTCATCAATCTCCAGGGGGCGAAAGCGCGATTGCCGCACTGCCGCCATGGCCGCCTCGGCCAGCGAAGCGGAAGGGGTAGAGAGCAGGATGACGTCGTAGGGCTCGCCAGTTTTGGAAACCATCATCTTGACAAACACCCGCCCCGTCCGCTCGGCCAGCACTGCCTGGCGAGGATAGGCGGGGTCGGGGCAATGGACGCACTTGAGGGCTTGGGTGATGTTGCCCATGGGCTGGGCGGCGGGCGGTGTATACGGCGTACGTCCGATGCGGCAGCGCAGAGTTTCGCCGGCTTTGCAGAAAGTATCCGCGCTCACCGCCCAGGCGCGGAGCAGAGGCAGGTCATCATCCTCCGGCAGTTGATAGGTGCGGGTCATTGACTGGCGCGGGACCCCGAGTGGCTTCGCCACTCGACCCGCTTGACGCTCGACCGGGCCGGGGACCCCACATGCCCCAGCCCGGTCGGGTCCGCGCCTCGTGGTTTGCCGGGGGCGGGCCGCCACTTGGTGAATTTCGCAGCCTTCCGCGCCGACTTGGCCCACGGTGCCAACGGCGCGGCCCCCGCGTTTGGCGCCATCGAACTCTGCCCAGCCGCCGTCGGTCAGACATCCCTGCAAAGTGCACCAGTCCATCTCGATGTTGGTGTCTGGAAGGAGCTGCCAGCCGGTGGCATCGTGAAAGACGGCCGCGACCGGCACGCTCTTATGCTTGTCGCGAAACCCGTAGGCGATGTAGCCGTCGGGGGTGGAGCGCAGCGTGGTCCAGTTCTCACCTTGGGAGAACTTGAATTCGTCGAAGTGCCTGCCGCCGTCGTCGCTGGTAAGCAGCACCTGCGAATCGCCGTCGTCGTTGTTGCGAATCAGCGCCACATGACCGGCATCCCGCACCGCCAGCGCCTGGGTGCCGATGCCGTTCACGATGGTGGCGTCGTGCAATTTCCAGCTCGCCCCGCCGTCGTGGCTGATGCCGTAGCCCTGATCCGTAATGGCGTAGGCGAGCGTGGGCGTGGCAAATTCCACCTGCATCAGCGACCGGTAGGGTTTGACGTAGCTGCGCGTCCAGCGAGCACCGCCGTCATGGGACACCATGCGCACGCCCTCGGTGCCGAAGGCGGCGATGGTGGCGGTATCGGGGAAGGTGATGGTGAACAGCATCTGCCCGTGCTCGCGCCGCGCCAGCAACTGCCAATGGCGCCCACCGTCGGTGGAGCGCGCGATGCTCTCGTTGCTGCCGCACACCCACAACGCTCCCTGATGCTCGACCACATCGAGCGGCATGTCGGGCAACGGAATCGAGGTCCACGCCGCATTCAGTTCCACCGGCGGAATCACCAGTTGCGGCGAAGGAGTGGGGCGGGGCGATAAGCGGCGCGGCGCTTCGTTCTCGCCGTTTCCGGCTCGGTCACGTACATCCGTGTACGCTCCCTCGCCGTTTCCGGCTGCGGCCTCGCGCCACTTGCTTCTCGCCCCTTCCCCAGAGTCGCTGCAAGGCAAGGGCGCGCCGTTCCGAGAGTCGCACGTCTGGCCCTGCGATCTTGCCCCAGGTTGCCGGGGCAACTCGGGCCTTGCCGGCGCTTGCGCCGCAAGGCCACAGGCGAGCAGCAGCGACACAACCAAGTGGTGGCGGTTGCCCATCACCGGAACCAGCCGTTGGCTTCGGGCGGCGGGACCGCGCCGGTCAGACCGGTGAAGGTGCCGGCGCCGCGCAGTTCGCCGGCGATCTGGCGCACCTGGGCCAGCGCGGCGCGGTAGGGGCCGGAACCGAGACTCACCCGCCGCACCCCCGCCTGACGCAGCTCGCTGGTTGCCGGGGTCGCCGTACCGCCGAGGATGTTCAGCGGCCCCGGGCTGGCGGCCAGAAACTCCCGCATCAGAGCCACGTCCCTAAGTCCCGGAAGGAATATGCAATCCGCGCCCGCCGCGCGGTATGCCTGCGCCCGGCGGACTGCCTCCGCGGCAGGTTTAAAGGGCGGCGTGCCGTGCAGGAAGAAGGCGTCGCAGCGCGCGTTGATCACCAGCGATACGCCGGCGGCCGCGCCCGCCGCGCGGACGGCGCGGATGCGCGCCACCATGTCTTCCAGAGGCCGCAGCCTTGACTCGTCTTCCTGACTGTCTTCCAAGTTCATGCCCACCGCGCCGGCGGCGACCACCAGCCGCGCCGTTTCCCCCACGCCTTCCGCACCCTGGCTGTAGCCGCCCTCGCAATCCGCCGTCACCGGGACCTTGACCGCCTGGGCGATGCGCAGAACGGCCGCCAGCATCTCGGCCCGCGAAATCCGTTCGCCATCGGCATAGCCCAGCGAGTTGGCGATGGCCGCGCTGGAGGTGGCCACGGCCGGGAACCCCATCTCCTCCATCATCCGCGCGCTGGCCGCATCCCAGGCATTGGCCAGCAGCAGCATCTCCGGTCCCTGGTGCAGCGCGCGCAGACGGTCGGCCTTCTGACTTTGTGTCATTTCTGAATTTTAGGGGATAGTCGGGGGAGGATCCGATCGTGTCGGGGCCATGCGGACGAGCTGCCGCAGGGCGCGCACGTGCTGGACGGGGGTAGGGACCGAATCCGCATTCGGCGGAGGAGCGGGGCGGGGCGATAGGAGGCGCGCCGCGGCATTTCTGTGTGGCTCGCCGTCTCCGGCTCGGTCACGTACGTCTGTGTACGCTCCCTCGCCGTTTCCGGCTGCGGCCTCGCGCCACTTGCTTCTCGCCCCTTCCCCAGAGTCGCTACCCGGCAGGGGCGCGCCGTTCCGAATTTCGCACGCCTGGCCCGGCGATCTTGCCCCATGTTGCCGGGGCAACTCGGGCCCTGCCGGCGGCTGAGATTTTGTAACATTTGCGGGCGGTTTTGGTTGATCCGCAAGGACTTGGCCTGTTACGTTGTCCGGCTGCGCGTCGGGATGGGTGAAGGCGTCGGAGTCCAGTTGGGCGCAGTTCTGCTGCCATTGCTGGAGGAGGGGCAGGCCCTTGGGGTCAAAGGTGAGGTTGAAGAGCGCCTTCCAGTAGGAGAACTGGCGGGTGGCGAGGAGGCGGGCCTGGTTGAGGAGGACGACTCCGTCCATGATGAGGTGCGCCGACCAGGCGCGCGCGAACCAGAGGCGAAAGTCGGGGTCCTTACTCCAGCGATAGTAGGTCATGCGGGAGATGCCGACCTTGTCACAAAGTTCGCCGATGGTCCGGAGACAGGGGTTGGCCTGCATGAAGTCGAGCAGGCGACGCTGGGCGGGTGAGGGAGAAAAGGCGGATGGCTGAGAGGGTTGCATGCGACCTCCATGCTCTTTGATGGGAGGCATGCCTGTGGCGAAGTGACATCGGCGAGGCGAACAGCTGTCAGCATTCAGGGTTCAGCATTCAGCCGTGTCTACGGAGTCTGTCGGAAAAAGCCGATGCTGAGCAGGACTTCGGTGGGGACGGGTTGGTCGCCGCGGCGGGCGGGCTTGAACTTCCAGCGGCGCAGGGCGTCGAGGGCGGCGGGGACGTATTCGGCGCGCGGGGTCGAGCGCACCAGCGCCTGGCGCAGGGTGCCATCGGCGCCGAGCAGCACCTGGAACTCCACCAGACCCGGATCCTGCGAATGAAATTCGCCGGGGTGAGGGTCGGCGCTGAAGGTCACCTGGGGCGGATCGAAGTGGGAGAAGTCGGTGTCCTTGGGGGCGACATAGAGCGCCGTTTGCGGACGCTGCCAGGGGGTGAGCCCCACCCGGCAGCGCAGGTCGGCACTCACCCGGCAGAAGGTGTCGCCCATAGCGGCCCAGGCGGCCGTCAGAGGTTCCTGGGCATCGGGCGGAACCTGCCTGAGCTGCGGCTTGGCGTTTGATTGGCGCGGGGCCGTCATATCCGCCCAGCCTTGTTCCAGGAGGCAGCCTTGCCTTGTGCAGTCGTAGTAATTGGCGGCGAGCGGTGACACCGTCCAGTGCGCGCCGTCGGAGCTCACCGCGGAGCGCGGCTGACTGGCTCCGTTTGTGGTGACACCAAAAAGCTGGTAGAAACCAGGCGATGCCAGTAAAGATTGCCAGCGGACATCGGGCGGAGGCGGCGACAGCGTCCAGTGGCCCCCTCCATCGTCGGTGGCGGCCAGAGTTTCCGCGCCGGTTCGCGGAACTGCCGGTTCCGCATCGCGCCGCACCTGAAGACGCGGGCGCGGCGGGGCGGCCGCCAGCGCCATCGCGTGGTTGGCGTCGCGGACCGCCAGCGCCAGAATGGTGGCCGGTAACTGGGCGCCGCCGACGTCCACCTTCCGCCCTTTCCAGTGCTGCCCACCGTCGTGGGTCCAGGCGAGGAGATTGCCACTGTGACCGTAGCGGCTCATGTCGCTCACCGCGGTGAGCTGCTGCAGACCCGGCGCGTGGTCATCCCGGCGCCAACTGGCCCCGTC
>DATBPS010000107.1:0-2301 GCA_036561225.1 Terriglobales bacterium | reverse complement strand
CTGGTGCTGGAACAGGTGCGGCTGCTGACCAACCTCGAAGCGGGCGGTCACAAATTGCTGCAGATCATCCTCTCCGGCCAGCCCGAACTGGCCGCCCACCTGCGCAACAGCAACGGCCGGGCGCTGCATCAGCGGGTGGCGGTCCGCTGTCAACTGGTGCCGCTGACCCCGGAGGAGACCCAGGCTTACCTGCAGGCGCGCATGGAACATGCCGGAGCGGCCACCCGCCGCTTTGACCCGGCGGCGGTGGAGCGCATCCATCAGCTGGCCCAGGGCGTGCCGCGCGTGCTCAACGTCATCGCCGATCACTGCCTGCTGGCCGGCTTTGCCGCCCAGGCGCCGGTCATCACCCGGCCGCTGGTGGAGCGGGTGGCGGCCCAACTCGATCTGGCGCCCGCGCCGGCGCCCGCCGCCGCCGTGCCCGCCCCGCGACCCACCACCCTGCGCCCCCTGGCGCCGGCGCCGGCGGCCACCCAGCGGCCCCCGGCACTGCAACGCTTTGCCAACGGCTGGGCGCGCTGGGCCGGGCTGGGCGAGGGAGGCAAGTAGGCATCGCCATGGGACTGTTCTACAGCGCATTGGAAAAAGCCACCCAGGCCGGCGAAGCGCCCGCCGCCGCCGCGCCCGCCGCCGACTGGTCGCAGGCGGAAGTCCGCGACCTGGCGGGCTTTCCCCTGGTCCCCGAGCCGGGCGCTCCGGCGCCCCCCGCCCCTGCGGACGCGCCCACCCAACTCGATCCGCACAGCCTCTCGCTGATCGCCAACCACGCCGGTATCGCCAAGGAGCAGTACCGCATCCTGCGCACCAGGCTGCTGGAGGCCATCGCCACCCAGGGGTTGCGCAGCCTGCTCATCAGCAGCGCCACCGCGGGCGAAGGTAAGACCATCGTCTCCGCCAATCTGGCGCTTCAGTTCAGCTCGCTGAAAGAAGGACGGATACTGCTGGTGGACGCCGATCTGCGGCGCGCCGGTCTGTCGGAGTCGCTGCGCCCGCAGCCCACGCGTGGGCTGGGCGAGTACCTGCGCGGGGAAGCTGATTGGGAATCGCTGCTGTTGCAGGTGGACCCCTGGCTGACGGTGCTGCCGGCGGTGCTTTCGCGCACCGAAGGTGCGGAGTTGCTGACCAGCCAGCGGCTGCCGGAACTGTTGCAGCAGGCGCGCACACGCTTCGATCTGGTGCTGGTGGACGGAGCCCCGGTCGGTCCCGTCGCCGACAGCCGGGTGCTGGCGCGCGCCGTGGACGCCTCGGTGCTGGTGGTGCGGGCCGGCTGCACCAATTTCACCGCCGTCGAAGAGGCGGCGGCGCTGCTGCGTCCCGGGCTTCTGGGCTGCGTGCTCAACGGCGCCAAGCTGGCCCGCAATCGTTACGGCTACGGCTACAGCTACATCGAAGACGCAGCCACGGAAGTCGCCGCGGACGGGGAGATGCGGGCTTGATCAAGGTACTCAATCAGTATTTCCCCCGCCGCTGGGCGGTGCTGCTGGTGGGCGAGAGTTGCCTCATCCTGCTGGCTCTGGCGGCGGCGGTGGCCCTGGACGCCCGCGGATGGCCGGACCGGCCGGCGGCGCCGCTGCTGCTGAAAGCGGTGGTGATCACCGTCATTTGCCAGATTTGCCTGCATTACAGCGATCTGTACGCACCAGAGTCGCATTCGCGGCCGGGCGAAATGCTGGCGCGGCTGCTGCAGTCGCTGGGGATCGCCTCCTTGCTGCTGGCGCTTTTGTACTGGCTGGTGCCCGACCTGCGCTTCCGCACCGCGCCCGTCGTGGGGGCGGTGTTGGCGATCGTGCTGCTGCTGCTGTGCTGGCGGCAGATCATGACCTGGGCGCTGAACTGGGCCAACCGGGCCTTTCCGGCGGGCGAAAAGCTGCTGGTTCTGGGCAGCGGCGAAACCGCGGTGTCGCTGCTGCGCGAGCTGCGCCTGCGTCCGCAACTGGGCCTGGAACTGCTGGGGGTGGTGAGCGAGGCGGATGCGGAGTTGACGGAAGCCACGCCCCTCGCCGGACTCGAGCGCACCCTGGTGCTGGGCGGCTGGCGGCAGGTGGGCGCCATCATCGCCGCCCAGCGGCCGCGGCGCATTGTCATCGCCATGCAGGACCGGCGGCTTCACCTGCCCTTCGAGCCGCTGATCGCGGCGCGCACCTCCGGAGTGAAGATCGAGGAGGCGCCCACCCTGTTCGAGCGCATCACCGGCCGGCTGGCGCTGAATTCGCTCCGCCCCAGTTGGTTTCTGCTCGCCGACGGCTTCCGCCAGTCGCGGCTGCTGCGCCTCTACCAGCGCCTCACCAACGTGCTGGGCGC
>DATBPS010000106.1:0-3187 GCA_036561225.1 Terriglobales bacterium | reverse complement strand
TGAGGCACAGCGCCGCCAGACACCGGACGACGAGGCTGCCTGGCCAGCGCTCGGCGGTGAAAAGGACGTGCAACACCCTCGCGCGCGGATGGTCTTGATTCGTCACCGCACCTCCCCGGCGATGACTACCACGGCCATCGGGGGAGCGTCAGATCGGCGCGCGCGCGTCTACCCCACTGGGATCAATAGGCCACCCAGGTGAACACCCGGACGGTGTCGTTGTCCGCGGCGTTACGCCCGAAGCCGTCATAGTTCTTTCCGGCCCCGTCGAAGCTCAGATAGTGGGTGAACTGCAGCCCCACGCGGGCGTTGAACCGCCGGCCAAGGGGCGAATCGCTGTTGCCGAAGGGGGTGCCGTCGATCTGGAACATCACCCCGGAGCTGGCCGGCTTGAAGGTCCGATTGCCGGCGAACAACAGCTGGTCCGGCGGACCCCAGGTGTCGAACACCGCGACGCTGGCGCCGATCTTGCTGCGCCAATAGTAGGAGGCGTCCAGGCGGATATCCTGCAAATGGGTGCGACGGGCGCCCGACAGCCCCAGCGCTTGCGAGGCATCGAGCTGCTGTTGTTCATAGATGTAGCGGCTGTTGACGGTGAAGACGTTCTTGCCGGTTCCAAAATGCTGGAACGATGCGTCGACGCCGACATCCGTATAGCGGTCGGTGAGGCCGGTGCTCATGTCGTGGCCGGGAAAGATGTTGGCGTGCATGGCGAAGGCGCCGACTTCCAGATTGTGATCGCCCCAGTTCTTGTCGAAGGCGATGCGGCCGTAGGGCGCCACCCCATCGATGTCGCCAGGTGAGGTGGGATCGACGCCGAAGTGGGTCAGAAATCCGGCGCTCGGCGAAACGTAGCCGCCGGCCTCGAGATAGAGTTGCGAATCGATCCAGGTGTAAGCAGTCAGGCCGACGGTGTTCTGCGCGAAGGCGCCGATGAGCGGCGCCGCTCCAGGCGCGGGCGCCAGGGCGGAGGAGGTGTAGAAGAACCCCCACGCCGGCAAGGTGTTGAACGCGTCCTGAACCGTTGGCGCGTTGTTGAGGCTGAGGCCGGCGACCACGTTCTTGCCGCCGATGGTCGCGGACGTGACCGCGCGCAGGTCGGCGTTGTCCCAGTGGAACGCGCGCGCCACCCCGTCGTAGGTGGTCTGGATGAAGGCCCCGAAGTGACCGACACCGCCGGCGATGAAGACGCTGGCCTGATCGAGAGTGAAGTTGTCGTTGACCGAATAGTGCGGGGCCGGGGGAGCGGGCTGATCCTTGGCCGTGCGCACGTAGGAGGCGACGGCCATGATCGAGACCGGCGCGGTGAAGCCGTTGGATCGCATGGCGTAACCATGCAGCTTGAACTCACGTCCGAACGGGGTCAGCTGAGGCCCGAAGCCGCCTACGTGGCAGGCCGCGCACGGCGCCCCGGTCTGGGCCGCGAAGGTCGGCAGGGCGTTCGCTCCCGGCGCCAGGCCCAGGGCGAGCATCGCGGCCGCCGGACCCAGCCAGACTCTTGCTTCGGCTTTCATCGCCACCCCCAACGCCAGCTATCTGTGCGCGTAGATCGAGCACCAGCCGTTGGGGCTGATGACGCCGGAGACCAGCTTGCAGGCGTTGGGCGGCTGCCATTGGACGCAGTTGTCGCACCGCGCGGCGCCCTTGGGCGTGGGCTGATAGCCGACATCCTTTTGCGACACCTTGGCCGCCGCGGGGGTGGCCGCGACCGCGGCGATCAGCGCCCCGCCGCCAGTGAGGACGGCCAGCTTGCCCAGGATCTCGCGCCGGCTCTGCGCGCGGGCGGTTACGTCAAAGATTGTGGTCATGTCCGTGTCCCTTTTGCATCTGAGCCGCGCACAGCGTGGTCTTTGCGATCGCGGTCAGCTTCGGGGATTGGGCCAGGCTACGCCTTGATCGCAATCAAGGTTCAGCGGGGCAGGAACATCATCACCGCCGCGCCGCCCATGACTGCCGCGCCAATCCATCCCAGCGCCTGCAGCGTTCGACTCGCGACGTACTCGCCCATCACCGATTTCTTGGAGGCGAGGATGACGATCACGACCATGAGCGGCACGGCGACGACGCCATTGATGACGGCGCTCCAGAACAGCGCCTTCATCGGGTCGATGGGCGTATATTGAATCACCAGGGCGATCAGCACGCTGAACGCGATCACCCCGTAAAAGCCGCGGGCGTCCTTGGCTTTCAGCTCGAGCCCTTCCTTCCAGCCCATCGCTTCGGAAAGGCCGTAGGCCGCCGAGCCGGCGAGCACCGGCACGCCGATCAGCCCGACGCCAAGGATGCCGAGCGCGAACAACATGTAGGCGAAGTCGCCGGCCAACGGGCGCAGCGCCTTGGCCGCCTGGGCGGCGGTGTTGATGTCGGTGACTCCGGAGACGTGCAGGGTCACCGCCGTCGCCAGGATGATGAAGAACGCCGTGATGTCGGAGTAAAGCATGCCGCTCCACGTGTCCCAGCGGATGCGGCGAAGCTCTGAACGCGCGGCCGGCAGGTCGGCGGTCAGGGCCGAGCCGTGGCGGGCCCGCAGGTCCTCCACCTCTTCCGAAGCCTGCCAGAAGAACAGGTAGGGGCTGATGGTGGTGCCGAAGACGCCGACCACGACAGTCGCGCTGGCGGCGTTCACCTTGAGCCGCGGCCAGACGGTGTGAAGCGCCACTTGGCCCCATGGCACGTGGACGGTGAACAGCACCGCAGCGTAGGCCAGCAGGGAAAGCGTCAGCCACTTCAGATAGCCGACATAGCGGTGGTAGGGCACGAACACCTGCAGAAGCAGGGTGACGGTTACGAACAGCACAGTGCCCAGATGGCGATTGATCCCGGTCACCAGCTCCGAGACCTCGCCCATGGCGGCGACGTCGGCGGCGATATTGAGCGTGTTGGCGATCAGCAGCAGCACCACCACCGTGCGCAGCACGATCGGGGGGAAGGCCCGCTTGATATTGGCCGCCAGCCCCTGGCCGGTGACCCGGCCGATGCGAGCGCAGATCGACTGGATCGCGGCCATGAGCGGAAAGGCCAGCGGCATCGTCCACAAGATGTCGAGGCCATACTGCGCGCCGGCCTGGGAATAGGTGGCGATGCCGCTTGGGTCGTCGTCGGCCACACCCGTGATGAGGCCCGGTCCCACCCTGGCCAAAGGATGCTCGCGAAGCCGCTCCCACCAAGCGCCGAGCATTCCGGATGG
>DATBPS010000105.1:0-29945 GCA_036561225.1 Terriglobales bacterium | reverse complement strand
GACGCCTCTCCATCGGGCCGAGTGGAGCCACGCCGTATTTCAAAAGATCAGCGACAAGCGGGTGTCCACCACCGAAGCCCGTCAGATCATGGCGCACTTCGACCGCGACCGGGAGTTTGGCCGCTGGCGCGATGCCGAGCTACCCGAAGGCGCCATCGAGCGCAGCATGGCCCTGGCGCGCGAGCACGGCGGCAAGATCAAGGTCAGCAGTTCCGAGACTTTGCACGTGGCGTCCGCGCTGGAGCTGAAGGCCATGCAGTTCTGGACCGCCAGCGCCGCGGCCGCGGCTTTGGCCACCGCGGTGAAGTTGGTGGTTGTCACCCCGGGCGTTGCCGACGATTAGGCGCCCAAAGGTCAGGCCGCTTGGCTCTCCGCCCACGGGTCCAGCACGACCTTGATGCACCCCTGTCGTTTGTCGCGAAACATGCGGTAAGCCCGGGGTGCTTCGGCCAGCGGCAGACGGTGGGTGATGAGGAAGGTAGGGTCAATCTCGCCCTGCTGGATGCGCTCGAGCAAGGGTTGCAGGTAGCGTTGCACGTGGGTTTGCCCCAGCCGCAAGGTTAGCCCCTTGGCGAAGGCGGCGCCCATCGGCAGGCTGTCGAGCAGTCCTCCGTAGACTCCCGGGACGGAGATCGTGCCTCCCTTGCGGCAAGCCAGCATGGCCTGCCGCAGCACATCGGCCCGATCGGTCTCCAGCCAGAGCCGGGTCTTGATGCGGTCATAGATGGCGCCCGCGGTTCGCCCCTGCGCCTCCAGGCCGACCGCGTCAATGCAGGCGTCGGGACCACACCCTGCGGTTCGCCACTTGAGCTCGGCTTGCAGGTCATCCACCTGATCGTAAGGCAACGGCTCCGCCCCGCCGGCGGCCGCCATGTGCAGACGCTCGGGTACCGCATCAATGGCGATAACCTTACCGGCACCCAGCAGGTACGCACTGCGGATGGCAAACTGCCCCACCGGTCCGCAACCCCACACCGCCACCGTGTCGCCCGGTTCGAGGTCGCAGTTTTCCGCCGCCATATAACCGGTGGGAAAGACGTCGCTCAGGAACAGCGCCTGCTCGTCACCGATCCCGTCCGGCAGCTTCAGCGGCCCCACATCGGCGTAGGGCACGCGCACATACTGCGCTTGGCCCCCGGCGTAGCCGCCCATCAGATGCGAGTATCCGAACAACCCGGAGGAGGCATCGCCGTAGGCGGTAGCGGTCGCCTCAGGCCGGGGATTGGAGTTGTCGCACAGCGACCATTGCTCGCGTTTGCAGTAATAGCATTGCCCACACGCTATGGCAAAAGGCACCACCACACGGTCGCCGCGCCGCAGTTTCGTCACCGCCGCACCCGCCTCGACCACCTCGCCCACGAACTCGTGACCAAGAATGTCGCCGGCCGCCATGGCGGGAATGAAGCCATCAAGCAGATGCAGGTCCGAACCGCATATGGCGGTGCGCGTGACCCGCAGGATGACGTCAGTGGGGTTGAGCAGGGTGGGCTCGGGAACCGTCTCTACCCGTACATCATTCTTGCCATACCAGCAAAGTGCGAGCATGTTTCCCTCTCAACCTGTCCGCTCGGCCGGTTCAGGCTCGGCGGACGGCTCGCGTTGCGGCGGCAGCAGAGTACGCACCCAACCATGGCGCCTGCCGGAGGGCTGGCCGGCGATGGTGGCCAACTCGCCCGTCTCGGCCAAAGCCCGCAGTCGGCGCAAGGTGTGGTGTAACCCCATTTGCATGCGACGTCTAAACCAGGGCAGCGGCGGGGCCTGGTCCACCGCCAGACTAAGGCGCACCTCGCAGGCACGCCCCTCCTGCAACGAGCGCAGGCTGAGCAGGCCGCGCGGGCTGATGTGCAACCGTCGCGCCGGCAGACCCCGGCGCAGGCGCAGCCTGAGGTTCTCCGTCACCCATTCGATCCGCTCCGCAGCCTGACTATGCGTAATCCGCACCTCACCCTCGATCCGGCCTCCACCCGGCAACTCGCGCTGCCAGTGCATCCGTTCGGCTTCACCCTCCAGCCGGGTCACCGCCGCTCGTCGCAGCCGTGCCTGCTGATCCGGATCACCCCAGATCGCAAATACTTTTACCGGAGGCGCCTGGATAGTGCAGGCGGCATGCAAGATCAGGTGACGGGCACCGCCACTGCTTCGCCGCAGCACTACCAGTCCGGCTACTCCCATCCCCGCTCCGGCCGCGACCCACGGCCAAACAGAGCGGCTCCCCCTCTGGCTTTTCCTCGACACAGATGGGTAGGGATGCACGCCCGCGCCCGCAGGCTGGATATAATCGCTGCATGAACCTCTGGAAGCCGCTGGTGGCGGTTGCCGCCTTTTGCCTGCTGTTCGGTGGCGCGCGGGCGGTGGCCCAGAATGCGCAGATCTCACGCCTCTCCGAGGCCGACAGCCTGACCAACATCACCCGCCTCTTCAACGACCCCAACACCCCGGCATCCACCTTTGACAGCGCCGTGGACCTGTTCCGCGAAGCCTATCCGCAAAGCCCTAAGATGCTGCCGGTGCTGGTCACCGCCGTCCGCTTCCATCGCCTCCGCGGTGACTATCTGCCCGAGTTGCACTATGGCCTGCTGGCGCTGCAATCCGATCCCCATGACGTCTATGTGCTCTCCAGCCTGGGCATGGCCATCCCCGACAACGTGAAAACAACCGACCTGGATATGGATCAGCGCCTGAGCCAGGCCGAAGGCTTCGATCAGCAGGTGCTGTCGGTCACCGGCGCGTTTCAGATTACCGCCGCCGGATTTGATTTCTTCGGGCGGCACTACACCGAAGCCCAGGCCGAGACACTGCGCAACAACCTCAATAGCGGCGCCTACTTGTCGCTCGGCCGCATCGCCACCGTGCGCGGGCAATATCCCGAGGCGATTGCCGCTTTCGAAAAGGCCATCACCTTCCAGCCCCAGCCGGCCGAGCAGGCGCAAACTTACTACCACATCGGCGTCGCCCAGGCGGGCGCCAAGAATCCCGCCGCCGCCCACGCTGCCTTCGCCAAAGCGCGCCAGTTGGCGCCTAAATCCGAGTTGCTGCAGAAGATGGTGCAGCTTGCCGAAGACAAGCTCAACGGCAACTCATAACGCGGTAACTACTTCTTCAAGCTCCAGATGTCGAGCACTCCGCTGGTCTGTCGGCGGTTGGCGTTGCCCTCGGGCAAAATAATCTTCCCGTCCACCACAATCGGGCTGTTCCAATGCCCCGCGCCGCACTCCAGCGTGGTGAGGTGCTGACCGCTCGACGCCTCATAGACATTCAGCCCGCCCTGGGGGTCGTAGACATAGACCATACCGTCGGCGACCAGCGGGCTGGTCCCCGCCGTGGTGTTCTTCCAGCGCGGCTGCAGCTTGCCGCTCTCCAGCGTCCAGGCGGCTGTGCCTCCGCCGTCGGCGGCGAACAGCCAGGTCTGACCGTTGTGCCTCCACACCGCCGGCTGGGTGAACAGACGATCACCGGACGGAGTGGGCACTTCCTGCAGCTCGTGACCGCGGTGCGGGCTCGTGCCGGCCATGGCGGCTATGCTGAGCAGCCGTATCTTGCGGTCTTTTCCGCCCTGCGCCAGCAGGCCGCCGCCGAGCAGCACCGGTGACGTGGAACCCACGTCAATGTCCTCGTCGTTGAGCTGCTCGGTGTTCTCCGGCGTGTAGTTGCCGAGCATTTTAGTGGCATCGGGATTCAGCTCGATGACCGCATCGCCCCAGTACGTCTTGCCGTCCCAGCGGGCGTTGCCGGTGGCCACGAAGATGTTCCCGGTGGCCGGGTCAATCACCGCCCCGGCGCGGCCCCAGATGGCCGAGTCGCTCTCCGGGCACGCGCTGGGCTCGAGCAGGCCGACGCGGTCGCTGCACAGCGAGTTCCACACATGCAGCAGCTTTCCGTTGGCGGAATCGAGGATGGCCACGTGCCCCTGATAGGGCGGCGCATCGCCAATGTAGCCGGCCGTCACCGCGATGACATGGCCGCGAAATACCTTCAGCGGTGAATCCATTTTCTCGCGGTGCGCCAACTTCGTGATCGAGGTATGCCAGATCTCGTGCCCATCAGCCATGGCCAGCTTGTGAATCTCCCCGTCCGGAGTGGCGGCATAGATGGCGTCGCGGCTGCCATCAGCGGCCGGGGTTGAGTTGGTGATTTGCCGCGTCCCGGCGAGCTGCCCGTAGCTGGAAGGGGTGTACTCCCACAAAACGGCGCCGCTGTCGGCATCCACCGCAATCGTCTTGCCGTAGGTGGTGGTGAGGAACAGCGTTTTGTGACGCGATCCCTTCACGGTGACGCCGTGCAGGTAGATGGCGCTGGCATCCACCGTGCCGTCCAGCGGCACCTGGCGCCGCTGCAACTGCTTCATCTGCGCGGCCGTGATGCCGGCTGCCGGGTTGGCGCTGGTGCTCTCCACGTTGCCGCCGAACTGCGGCCAATCCTGAGCGTTGAGGTTGATGGCCAGACATACCGCGATTGTGACCGCAAGAGTTACCCAAGCCGGAGTCCGCATGTGCCCAGACTAGCACTACAATGTGGCCGTGGGTTGTACCACGTTGGGAGAGACTTCATGAGAAAGCTCGCCTGTATGGTTGTCGTGCTGTTGGGGTTGGGTATCGGGTCCGGGGCGCAAAGCCTGGACCTCGCCCTGGGCGCGGGCAGCGCCGCCGGTGGACGCGTCCAGTACGGGTTTTGGCCGAGCGCCAGCGCCACGGTCATGGTGACCAAGCATGTCGGCTTGAATGCCGACTTTGCCGCCCGCGCCAGCAACTACAGCAGCTTTGGACTCGGCCAGTACCGGCCCTCGACCATGGATTTCAATCTCGTCATGAGAGCCAATCCTATGCGCTGGACGCCCGAAGTCCAGATCGGCTACGCCGCCGTACGAACCAGCCCGCGCTACGGGTGTAATGATTTTTTTCCCGGTGTCCCTTGCTACGGCGATCCCAGCCAGCGGCAGAGTGCGCTACATCTGGGTGGAGGAATTAAGAGTTACTTCGCTCCGCGCTGGTTTGTTCGCTTCGAGGCCCACTGGTTCGCTCGCCCAGCCGGCAGTGGTTTCAGCTTCAGCACCTTTCGCTTCGGCGTTTCCATCGGCTACACCTTCGGGAATCGTTAAGGCCTATAGCCTGCCGCAATGCGGGCAGCGCGCCTGCACGCTCGGCGTACCGCAAGCGCCACAAAAATTGCCGGCGGGGATAATCACCACCGGACGCGGCACCGGCGCCTCGACGCACGCCCAGATGAGCGCCGCGAACCATCCGACGACGGTCCAGCCCAGCAGTGCGTTCAACAGGAAGATGCCGGTGAAGTTGTGCTTGTTGTGGGCCAGCAGCGCCGGCAAGAAGTACAGCAGCACCAGAATGATGAAGCTGACCATAGTGAACTCCCTGTTTCAACATTAGAATACGCCGTCGAAACTGAAGAAGTTCCGTACTGCCGGCCGGGCTGGTATGCTGGATTTTCCCCATGCCCACCACCATGCGTGCCCTTGTCAAAGCCAGCGCCGCCCCCGGCGCCGAGCTGCAGACTATTCCCGTGCCCGAAATCGGCCCGCGTGACGTGCTGGTGCGGGTGCACACCGCCTCCATCTGCGGCACCGACCTCCACATCTATGAATGGGACCGCTGGGCTCAAGGGCGCATCCATCCGCCGCTGCCGTTCGGCCATGAGTTCTGCGGACACATCGAACGCGTGGGCAGCGAGGTCGAGGGCCTCACGGCCGGTCAGTATGTCTCCGCCGACATGCACGTGTACTGCGGCCATTGCTTCCAGTGTCGCAGCGGCGAGGCGCACATCTGCCAGTCGGTGCGCATCCTCGGCGTGGACGCTCCCGGGTGCTTCGCCGAGTTCGTCAAGATTCCGGCGGCCAACATTGTGCCGCTGGCGGAGAGCATTTCCACCGACTATGGCGCCGTCCTCGATCCCCTGGGCAACGCCGTGCATACCGTTCTGGCGGGGCCGGTAGCCGGCAGGAGCGTGGCGGTCATCGGCTGCGGACCGATCGGCCTGATGGCCATCGCGGTAGCCCGCGCCTGCGGCGCGGGGCCGGTGCTGGCCCTGGAGGTGAACGAATTCAGGCGCGGGTTGGCACGCACCATGCAGGCTGACTACGTGCTCGATCCCGCCCGCGATGACGCCGAGGCGGTGGCCCGCGCCCACACCCAGGGCGGAGGCGTGGATGCCTCGCTGGAGTTCAGCGGGCACCCCGACGCCATCCGCGGCGCGTTGCGCCTGGCGCGGCCCGGCGGCCGTGTCAGCCTGCTGGGGCTGCCGACCCGCCCGGTGGAGTTGGACCTCTCGCCCGAAGTCATCTTCAAGGGCCTGACCCTGCAAGGCATCAACGGCCGGCGATTGTTCGACACCTGGCACCAGATGATCGGCCTCCTCGATTCCCGCCGCCTGGCCCTGGAGCCGCTGTTCACCGCCCACCTGCCGCTCAGCCAATTTAAAATGGGATTTGAGCGCCTGCAGACCGGGCAGGCGGCCAAAATTCTGCTCGACCCCCACGCCTGAGCTTCCCCAAGGAGATCTGATGTCCCGCCCCCAAATGCAATATCTTAACGACGAGCTGAAGCAACTGGAAGCCAAAGGGCTGCGGTCGCGGCTGCGGGTACTGGAGGGCGAGCAGTTGCCGGTGGCGGTGTTCGACGGACGCCGGGTGATCAATCTCAGCTCCAACAACTACCTGGGGCTGTGCACCCATCCCGCCCTGCGCGAAGCCGCCCTGCGCGCCACCCGCGAGCTGGGCGTGGGCGCCGGCGCGGTGCGCACCATCAGCGGCACCATGGCCATCCACATGCAGTTGGAGGCCTACATCGCCGGCTTCAAGCAAACCCAGGCCTCCGTCGTCTTCCAGAGCGGCTTCACCGCCAACGCCGGCACGGTGGGCGCCATCATGGGGCGCAATGACTTCATCGTCAGCGACGAGCTGAACCACGCCAGCATCATTGACGGCGCACGGCTGTCGCGGGCCACGATCAAAGTGTTTCCTCACAAGGACTGCAACGCCGCCGAAGCCATTCTCAAGGAACTGGCGCCGCAGCCGGGGCGCAAGCTGCTGATCACCGACGGCGTGTTCAGCATGGACGGCGACATCGCCCCCCTCCCCGATCTCTGCACTCTGGCGGAAAAGTACGGCGCCGTGATGATGGTGGATGACGCCCACTCCTCCGGCGTGCTGGGCAAGAACGGCCGCGGCACGGTGGACCACTTCGGCCTGCATGGCAGGGTGGATGTACAGGTGGGCACCCTCTCCAAGGCCATCGGCGCGCTGGGCGGGTATGTGGCGGGCGACAGCGATCTGATTGAATTCCTCCACCTGCGCGGCCGCCCCTTCCTGTTCTCCACCGGTCATCCGCCCGCGGTGGCCGCCTCCTGCCTGGCCGCCTTCCAGGTTCTCGAACAGGAACCCGAGCGCATCCAACGCATGTGGGACAACACCCGCTTCTTCAAGGATGGCCTGAAGAAGCTGGGATTCAATACCGGCGCCAGTGAGACTCCCATCACCCCCATCATGGTGGGAGACGGGCGCAAGGCCATGGAGTTTTCCCGGGCGCTGTTCCAGGCGGGGCTGTTCGTCACCGGTCTCGCCTTCCCCACCGTGCCCGAGGGCAAGGCGCGTCTGCGGACCATCGTCACCGCCACCCACACCGAGCCCGAATTGGCCGAAGCGCTGGGGATTTTAGAGAAAGTCGGCAAGCAGCAGGGCTTGATCTAAGCCAATCAAAAGTATCTTTGGGCCGCCCCGGTCATCTCATTAATTGCCATGCAGGCAGCCGCCACCGACGTCAGTGTCTTCTACGCCTTCGCCGCCGGACTGTTGTCGTTTCTATCGCCTTGCGTGCTGCCCTTGGTGCCTGGCTACGTCTCGCTGCTCTCTGGCGGCATCGCCGACCGGCTGCCCGAACCGGCCGTGGCCCAGGCGGGCGGAGCGGTTGCGGTGGCGGCCTCCGAACCCGATGCCGGCGCGGCCCGGCGGTTGCTGATCAGCAACTCCATTTTCTTTATCCTCGGCTTTTCGGCGGTGTTCATTGCCCTCGGCGCCACCGCCACCTCGGTCGGCCATGCGCTGCGCGTCCATCAGGAACTGTTCAGCCAGATCGGTGGGCTGATCGTGATTCTCTTCGGCCTGCATCTGTTGGGTGTCGTCCGCATCAGCGCCCTGTACGGCGACAAGCGCGTCCACAGGAAAATCGGCGTGAGTGGTGGCCTGGGCGCATTTGCTGTCGGCTTTACCTTCGCCTTCGGCTGGACACCCTGCATTGGCCCCATGCTCGCTACCATCCTGCTTTTGGCGGCCAATGTGGGCACAGTGGGCCATGGCATCTTCCTGCTGGCGGTCTACTCCGCCGGTCTCGCGGTGCCCTTCCTGCTCACCACGCTGGCGATTGATCGCTTCGCCACCTTCTACAAGGGTTTTCGCCGCCATCTGGGCACGGTGGAGCGGGTTTCGGGGGTGCTGCTGCTGTTCATCGGCTTCCTGCTGCTGACCCACCGCTTCACCACCATCTCCAGCTACTTGGCGCACATCCCGCTTTTCAATAAACTAATGCTTTAGGGGGTCGGAGCCGGTGCCCAACACACAAAAGTCCGCGGTCTGGAATTGGATCATCATTGGCGTGGTGCTGATCGGAGGCTTGGTCTACCTGGCCTTTGCCCGCCGCAGCGCCATGAACGCCCAGCCCGCCATGGTGAACGGCTCGCCCGGCAATGCCATCCTGGAAGCCGGCAATGTGGCTGGCGTCACCGCACCCAACTGGACGCTGAAGGACGTCAACGGCAAGCCGGTCAGCCTTTCGCAGTTTGCCGGCAAACCGGTGGTCATGGATTTCTGGGCCACCTGGTGCGGCCCTTGCCAGATCGAAATGCCGTGGTGGAAGGAGTTGCAGGATAAGTACCGCGCCCAGGGCCTGGTCATCGTCGGCATCTCGGAAGACTCCAGCGTCAACGACGTGAAGAACTTCCTGGCCAAGTCGCCGGTGAACTACCAGATCGTCTGGGACGATCAGTCCTTGCAGTCCAGCTACGGCACGCCTTTCGGGATGCCCACCACACTGTTCATCAACCGCCAGGGCAAGATCACCCAGCGGGTCATCGGCCTCGAAGGCAAGCCGGAATTGGAGAAGGCCGTTGCCGGCATCCTCTAAGCGGGCATTGATTCTGACGCTGGGCTTGATGGTGGCTGCAGCGC
Source organism: Terriglobales bacterium (assembly GCA_036561225.1). Taxonomy (GTDB): domain Bacteria; phylum Acidobacteriota; class Terriglobia; order Terriglobales; family SCQP01; genus SCQP01. Next base: position 20,776 of record DATBPS010000105.1, on the reverse strand, counting down.
TGGCGCAGTTGCCGGGAGTGGCACACCTCCAGGCGCCGGCCGGAGTTGTCGCCAAGGCGCACTCCACTGTGGTGGCCGATTTTCAAATCCACATTGATTCCGGGTTCCACATTCAGTCGAATCACCCCAAGCTCGACTACATCATCCCCAGCAGCTTGACCCTCACCGCGGCCCAGGGCGTATCGGTTGCCAAAGTTTCCTGGCCCGCCGCCAAGGACCGGAAGTTCAGCTTCTCACCCGATCCGCTGGCGGTGTTCGAGGGCAGCTTTACGCTTCCGGTCACGCTGAAAACGGGGGCTCCGGGTACGGTCATGCTGCACGGCGTGTTTCGCTACCAAGCCTGCAACGACCAGTTGTGCCGTCCGCCGGTCAACCAGCCCGTTACGCTCACCGTTCAGGTACAGTAAAGCGCCATGGAGCGCGTCACCATCATTGGAACCGGGCTGATCGGTGCCTCGGTCGGCTTGGCGCTGCGCGCGGCGGGATTTTCCGGCGCCCTTTCCGGCTGGGATCGCCATCCCGAAGAGGCGGCGCTGGCCCTGCGCCAGGGTGCGGTGGACACGGTGGCGGCCGATCCCGTGCAGGCGGCCCGCGACGCCGATGTGGTGGTGCTGGCGACGCCGGTGCTGGCCATCCTGGAGTGGATGGACCGCCTGGCGCCCCACATGGGCGCGCATCAATTGCTCACCGATGTAGGCAGCACCAAGGCCCGCTTATGCGCCGCCGCCCACTCCGGATTCAACCGCCAGGGGCGGGCGGCATTCCTGCCCGGCCATCCCATGGCAGGCAAAGAGCTGTCGGGCGCGGCGCAAGCGGCGGCGGGCCTGTTTGAGGGGGCGATCTGGTTGTGGACGCCGGTGGCGGCGGAGACCGAACTGAGCCGCCAGTGGCGCGAATGGGTGTCTCGCTTCGGTTGCCGCACTTTGGACCTCGAACCCTCCGCCCACGATGAACTGGTGGCTTGGGCCAGCCACCTGCCGCAGTTCCTGGCCACCGCCCTGTCCGCCACCCTCGAAGACGAGTTCGGCGCTTCCGCCGAGGCGCGCGGCCATCTCCGCGCCGTGGGCGGCCGCGCCATGCGCGAGATGACCCGCCTCGGCGCCAGCCCCTTTTCCATGTGGCGGGACATCGCCCACTCCAACCCCGGCCCCATCGCCGCCGCCCTTCTCGCCCTGGAGCAACGACTGGCCGATATTCGCCAAGCGCTCACCCAGCCCGAGCTGCGCGACGAGTTCGAGCGCGCCAATCAATTTCGGAAGTTGCTCTAGACGCTTAGGACCGCCCGGCGGCGTTCACCAGCTTCAAGCTGTCGCGAGCCAGTGTCTGTTTAAGCTGTGCCCGGGCGTGGTCGGCCCAGGCGCTGCCGTGATCGAGGCCCAGATACTGCCGCCAGTGGGGCACGGCGCGTCGCGGCTGGCCCAGACGTTGGAAGGCCAGCGCCAGATTGTAGTGCGCGTCCGCATACCCCGGCACCAGCCGTACCGCCGCCTGGTACTCCTCAATCGCTTCCTGCAGACGTCCGGTCTCATCCAGCACATTGCCCAGGTTGAAGTGCGCCAGCGCATAGTCGCCGTCCAGATTCAGCGCCCCGCGGTAGCACTGCTCGGCTCCGGCGAAGTCCTTCTGGTGGTAACGCAGCGTGCCCAGGTTGATGTAGGCGCTGGTAAAACCCGGGTCCAGCTCCAGGCAGTGCTCATACGCCGCCAGCGCCTGGTCGCGCAGTTCCGGCTCGCCTTCCAGCGAGAGGGCGAAGGCGAACCATTGCTCGGCCTCCTCGCGGCGCCGCTGCTGTTGGGTGGCGGCCGGCGTAGTCATGGACTGCTGCGTGGGCTGGTCGCCCACCTCGAACGGGAACCGCAACTGACCGCTGAGCGCGTCCATATACACGCCCGCGTAGTGCAACTCAACCCGGCCGGCGAACACCCCCATTTGGGCCTTCTCCATCGGGTCGTTCAAATCGGGAAGGCGCTGCCGCACCGCCTCCAGGCTGCGTTGCACCGTCTGCGGCCCAATGTCGGCGGCGTCATACTGGCGCAGGGCGCGGGCGCGCAGCAGATCGCGCCAGCCGTAGGCCTCCTGCTGCGGAAACAGACCCAGCTTTTCCCAGCGGCTCAACTGCCGCGGCTCCAGACGCAACATGCGCAGCAGTTGCTCGCGGGTGTATTGAGGGCGGTCCATGGTGGCGCAAAATCGCTGGTATTTGAATACCTGAAACCGCCGCGCGCCGCAAGAGCTTTGATGGCCAATCGGGCTGTCTCTTGTCTTATGCTAGGGGTGCCATGAACAAGAGCCTGATTGCTTTGGCCGTCGCCTCCGCGCTGACCGTGCCGGTCGCTGCCGAACATTACCCCGTCACCGGCGCCCACGGGGCGGTGGCCAGTGCCGAGGTGCACGCCACCCAGGCGGGCATCGAAATCCTGAAGCAGGGCGGCAACGCGGTGGATGCGGCGGTGGCCGTGGGCTTCGCGCTGGCCGTAACTCATTCCTCGGCCGGCAACATCGGCGGCGGCGGGTTCATGCTCATCCGCCAGGCCGACGGGCAGAACTTCTTCGTGGACTTCCGCGAGGAAGCCCCGGGCAAGGCTTCGCCCACCATGTATCAGGACGCTCAGGGGAACATCGTCAAGGGGCGAAGCACGGTCGGCATGCTGGCCTCCGGCATCCCGGGCACGGTGGCGGGGCTGGTTTCGGCGCAGAAGCGCATGGGCAAGCTGACCCTGGCCCAGGACATGGCCCCCGCCATTCGTCTGGCGGAACAGGGCTTCGCGCTCGATACCGAGGAAGCCAATGGCTTCCGCCACGCCCGCAACCTGCCGCTGTTCCCTGACAGCCGCCGGGTGTTCCAGCGCGACGGCAATTACTACCAGGCGGGCGAGGTTTTCAAGCAGCCGGAGCTGGCCGCCACCCTCAAGGCCATCGCCCAGGGCGGCGCCGACGCCTTCTATAAAGGCCGTATCGCCGAAGATCTGGCGGCGTTTGAGAAGGCCAACGGCGGGCTGATTACCGCCGCGGACATGGCCCACTACCAGGCCAAGTGGCGTACGCCGCTCTCGGTCAGCTATCACGGCTACGACATTCTGACCTCGCCCCCGCCGTCGTCGGGTGGAGTGGCCATCGTCGAGATGCTGAACATGCTCGACCACTCGAACTTTGTCGCCGCCGGCATGGATTCCGCCGCCGCGCTGCACGACGAAATCGAAGCCCAGCGACGCGCCATGGCCGACCGCGCCCAGTATCTGGGCGACCCGGATTTCGTCAAGGTCCCCATGGCCACGCTGCTCAGCCCCCAGTTTGCCCAGCAGCGCTGGGCCAGCGTACAGCCCGATCGCGCCAGCTTGAGCAGCGAGGTCGGCGCGGGACCGGTGCCGGGATGGGAGTCGAACGAAACCACCCACTTCTCCGTGGTGGACCCCGCCGGTGATGCCGTGGCCGTCACCTATACCCTCAACTTCGGCTACGGCTCCGGCGTCACCGCCGGCCATCTCGGCTTCCTGCTCAATGACGAGATGGACGACTTCACCTCCAAGCCCGGCGCACCCAACGGCTTCAATCTCATCCAGGGGAAAGTGAACGACATCCAACCCTACAAACGGCCCCTGTCCTCGATGGTGCCCACCATCGTCAGCAAGGATGGCAAGCTGGCCCTGGTGCTGGGCTCTCCCGGCGGTCCGCGCATTATCACCTCGGTGTTTGAAGTGCTCACCAACGTGCTCGACTTCGGACTGAACGTGCAGCAGGCGGTGGACGCGCCCCGCTTCCACCAGCAGTGGATGCCGGAAACTGTGTACCTGGAAGGCCCCGATCGCTTCTCTCCCGACACCCTCGCGCTGCTGAAGCAGATGGGCTATCCGCTGGAGTTGGGCCGCACCTGGTGCGACGTCGAGGCGATTCAGATAGACCCGAAAACCGGCATGCGGATGGCCGCCACCGACCCGCGTGCCGACGGCGCGGCCATCGCTTACTAGTCAGCCCATGGGACTTTTCGTTTCGACCCATCTGTTCCGCCGCCAGCGGCTGACGCCGTTGCACCTCGACCGCCTGCGCGCCGCCGGGGCCGAGGGGGTGGAACTGTTCTGCGCCCGTCCCAGTTTTGACTACCACGACCGCACCCAGATCGCCGACCTGGCGGCATGGTTTACCCAAAATCCCGTGCTGGCGCACTCCCTGCACAGCCCCATCTATGGCGATGAGCGGGAAGGCCGTACCGGCGAGCCCCCCATCAACATCGCCGACCCGGATCCGCGCAAGCGTCTGGAAGCTCTCGACGAGGTGCAGCGCGCCCTCGAGGTCAGCGAACGCATCCCCTATCGCTTTTTGATTCAGCACCTGGGGCCGCCGCGGGTGGAGTGGAGCCAGCGCTTCGCCGACAACGCCCTCACCAGCCTGGAGCGCATCCGGCTACTGGCCAAACAGGCCGGCATCACGGTGTTGGTGGAGAACATCCCCAACGGCCTCAGCCAGCCGGTGAAGTTGCGCGCCTTCCTCGCGGCCAGCCACCTCGACGACGTCGGCATTTGTTTCGACTCCGGCCACGCCCATCTGCCCGACTATCTCTTTGGCGGCGGCGGCGTGGCGGCGGCCTGGGAGATTCTTGGCCCGCGGGTGCAAAGCACCCATCTGCACGACAACCGCGGCTCGACCGACGACCACCTCTGGCCCGGCGACGGCACCATCGCCTGGAATGAACTCACTTCCCTGCTCGCCGCCCGCGGCGCCGACCTGCCCTGGCTGCTGGAAGTCGGCGACCACGGCGTCCCCGACCCCACGCCGCAACTGCAGACCGCCTGGCAGCGATTGCAGCCACGAGAATAAAATGCTTCGGCCCCTGATCGCCGCTACAGCGCTTGCTGTGCTCACCTTGACTCTGGCCGGCCAGGACACCCTGCCGGCCTCCCAGAAGGCCAGGGTGGACGCACTGGCGCAGCACGCCCTGGATACGTTGGGCGCGCCCAGCGCCTCCATTGCCATCGTGGAAGGCGACCAACTGGTCTACGCCCATGCCTACGGCCAGGGGCGCATCCAACCGCCGCAGGCCGCCACCACCTCGATGCGTTACAGCATCGGCTCGATCAGCAAGCAGTTCACCGCCGCCGCCGTGCTGCTCCTCCAGGAGCAGGGCAGGCTGAAGCTCGACGACCGTCTGGCGAAATACCTCCCCGGCTATACGCGCGCCAACGAGGTCACGTTGCGTGAGCTGCTGAGCCACACATCAGGATACGAAGATTACGCGCCCCAGGACTACATGATCCCCGCCTGGCTCGCACCTACCACGCCGCTGGCGGTGGTCAATCACTGGGCCCGGCTGCCGCTCAACTTCGATCCCGGCACCCAATGGCAATACAGCAATACCAACTACAAGCTGGCCGGACTGGTGGTGGAGAAGGTAAGCGGACAGCCGCTGTTTCAATTTCTGACCCGGCACATCTTTCAGCCGCTGGCCATGAACGGCATCGTCAACCTCAACCAGACATGGGTGGGGCCGGAGGACGCGCAGGGAACCATTCGCCACGCTCTTGGACCGGCACGGGTCTCCAGTCATACCGCCCCGGGCTGGGACTTCGGTGATGGAGAGCTGGCTATGACGCCCGCCACGCTGGCACTGTGGCAGATCAGCCTGCTGCGCCAGTCCGTGCTCAAACCGGCCACTTACCGCGAACTGGAGACCGAGGTGCCGCTCAAGAACGGCATGCCCACCGGCTATGCCCTGGGTCTGGACGTCGGCCGTCGCCATGGTCACCGCTTCTATAGCCACTCTGGCGAGGAGATCGGCTTTGAAGCCATGGAGTACGTCTTCCCCGACGATCACACCGCCGTGGTGGTGCTCACCAACCAGAGCGCCAACAACACCGCCCCCGTGCTGGCGGGCGAGATTGCCGACGCCATTCTCCCGGCTGCCGCCGAAACTCCTGGCGATGACGTCACCGCCGCCGCCCGGCGGATATTCATCGGCTTGCAGCAAGGCCGGATTGACCGCGGCCTTCTGACCCCCAACGCCGATTTCTATTTCGACGCCCAAACGCTGGCCGACTTCCAGTCCAGTCTGGCGCCCCTCGGCGCGCCGCTGAGCTTTACTCTGCTGCGCCAGAGCGAGCGTGGCGGCATGACTTTCCGCGCCTTCCGCGCCGTCTTCCTGGCGCGTACCGTGGAGATTTCCACCTACCAGATGCCCGACGGCAAGTGGGAACAGTTCCTGGTCCTTCCGCAAGAGTAGCCGTAAGCCTCAACGCCGCTGAGAGTTGATGGCCTGAAGGCTACAATACTCGGATGGACGAACCCGTTCTGGCCCTCATTCGTGACATTGGCCGCTACGACGGTCAGCAGGTGCGCCTGCGCGGATGGCTCTACAACCTGCGCGAGAGCGGCAAGCTGTTGTTCCCCATCCTGCGCGATGGCACCGGCTGGATCCAGGGCGTGATCTTCAAGAAGAACGTACCCGCCGAGGTCTTCGACGCGGTTAAGGGATTGAGCCAGGAGTCCTCCCTGGACGTGGTGGGCCAGGTGCGCGCCGACGCGCGCGCTCCCGGCGGCTATGAGCTCGACATCCAGCAGGTGACGGTGCTGCAGGCGGTGGACGCGACCCACCCCTATCCCATCACCCCCAAGGAACACGGCATCGAGTTCCTGCTCGAGCACCGGCACCTGTGGCTCCGCAGTCAGCGTCAGGCCGCCATCCTGCGGGTCCGTCACGAGATCATCAAGGCGGTGCGCGACTTTTTTGACGGCGACGGCTTCACCCTCGGCGACGCTCCCATCATCACCCCCGCCTCCTGTGAAGGCACCAGCAGCTTGTTCGAGATTGATTACTTCGAAGAAAAGGCCTACCTCACCCAATCCGGACAACTCTATGCCGAGGCGGTGGCCATGGCGGTGGGCAAGACCTACTGCTTTGGCCCCACCTTCCGCGCCGAAAAGAGCAAGACCCGCCGCCACCTGACCGAGTTCTGGATGGTGGAACCGGAAGTAGCCTTTGCCACCCTCGATGACGTGATGCATCTCGCCGAACGCCTGGTGGTGTTCGTAGTAGGGCGGGTGCTGGAGAACCGGCGGGCGGAGCTGACCACGCTGGAGCGCGATCTCAGCAAACTGGAGGCCATCCAGCTTCCCTTCCCCCGGGTCCATTACGACGACGCCGTGCAGCGCGTCAACGCCGCCGGTGGGCAGATGGAGTGGGGCGGCGACCTGGGCGGCGGAGACGAAACTCTGCTCTCGCAGCAGTTTGACCGCCCGGTACTGGTGCATCACTATCCGTCAGCGGTCAAGGCCTTCTACATGCAGCCCGACCCCGAACGCCCCGAGCTGGCCTTGGCGGTGGACATGCTGGCGCCGGAGGGCTATGGCGAGATCATCGGCGGCAGCCAGCGCATCCACGACATGAACTTGCTCATGCAGCGCATCGAGGAACACAAGCTCCCCACCGGGCCCATCGAGTGGTACCTGGACCTGCGGCGCTTCGGTTCGGTTCCCCACGGCGGCTTCGGGATGGGGATTGAGCGGGTGGTGACCTGGATTTGCGGCCTGGAACACGTGCGCGAAGCCATTCCCTTCCCGCGCACCATCTACCGCATTCAGCCGTAGCCGGAAGGCCGGCATTTGGCAATCGGTCGGGGCGCGGGCTATGCTGGCCGAGTATGCAGCGCAAACTTCGCATCATTGGCGTACCGCTCGATTTGGGCCAGGACCGCCGCGGCGTGGACATGGGCCCGTCGGCGGTGCGGGTGGCCGGAATACGTCCCCGGCTGGAGAAGCTGGGCTATGAAGTCAAAGACGCCGGCAATGTGGACGCGGCCTTGGCGGAGCAAAAAGCGGTCGGCGACCCCCATGCCAAGTATCTGAAAGAAATTGCCCGCTCCTGCCAGAAGCAGGCGGAGTGGGTGAAGAAGACGCTGGAAGAAGGAGCATCGCCGCTGGTGCTGGGCGGCGACCACTCCATCGCCATCGGCACGGTGAGCGGAGTCAGCGCCTATTACCGGGAACAAAAGAAGTCCGTCGGTCTCATCTGGCTCGACGCCCACGGTGACTTCAATACCCCCGAGACCACGCCCAGCGGCAATATCCACGGCATGCCGCTCGCCTGCCTGTTGGGCAGCGGACCGAAGGAATTGACCGACATCTTCGGCTTCAGCCCCAAGCTGGCCGCCGCCAATACCGTGCTGGTGGGCGTGCACGATCTCGACGACGAGGAAAAACGCCGCCTGCGTGAAGCCGGCGTCAAAGTCTTCACCATGCGCGACATTGACGAGCGTGGCATGCGCTCCGTGGTGGAAGAGGCCATCGCCGTGGCCTGCAATGGCACCGAGGGCTTCTGCACCTCCCTCGACATGGACTTCATTGACGCCACCCATGCCCCCGGCGTGGGCACGCCCGTGCGTGGCGGCGCAACCTATCGTGAAGCCCATCTCGCCCTGGAAATCATCTCCGACAGCGCCAGCATGCTGTCGCTGGAGGTGGTCGAGGTCAACCCCGTGCTGGATGAACACAACCGTACCGCCGAGCTGGCGGTGGAGCTCATCCTCAGCGCCCTGGGCAAAAAAATCTACTGACGGCTCAGTTTCGACCAGCGGCAATTTCGTGCCGCGCAGGCGCTCGTGCGCGGCTAGTCCGGCCAGTTGCGCATCCATCGCCGTGCCAGCACCAACTGTCCGACATGGTAGGCATTGTGGTCGGCCAACACCAACGCTTCGCGCAAAAGTGTCTTGTCGGGGGCGTGCGGGAGGGGCGCCACGAGGTCGCGGCGCGGGTCCAGCACCAGGGCGATCATCGCGTCCCGATCCGTGAGCACGGCAGTTCGGCTGCGGCGCAGCTCCGCCGCCGACGGGGGCTTGGCGGCCGGTGGCCAGTACCCTGCCGGAAACTCGGGCGAGACGTGGTCCGGATTGCGGCTGAACTCGAGAATATCCCACTGCGCAATGCGAATGTGCTCGAGCAACTGCCAGACCGTGTGGGGAGCCTGACGCGGCTTGGCGCCCACGGCGGCGAGGGTCAAGCCCCGCACCGCCTGCTCCAGTGTGGCGTGGGCGCTGCCGCCGCGCAGCAGCGCGGCGACCTGCTCACGAAGCGTGGTTTGTTGATCCTCGGGCATGGGGTACCTGTTCGGCGCGCAGCGCCTTCTTGTCCAGTTTTCCGGTGGCCGTGCGTGGCAGAACCTCCAGCACGCGGTATTCGTCCGGACACTGCCACTTGGGGAATCTTGCTTCGAGATGCCGTTGCCACGCCGGCACGTCGGCCAGCGCGCCTGCGCGCAGCACCACCAGCGCTAACGGGCGCTCCTGCCACTTGGGGTGGGGCACAGCCACCACCGCGGCCTCGCGGATGTCAGGATGACAGGCCAGGGCGTTTTCCAGAGCCACCGAGCTGATCCACTCCCCGCCGCTGCGGATTAAGTCCTTGTTGCGGTCCACAATTGCCATCAGACCCTGGGCATCGAATTCGACCACATCGCCAGTGCGAAACCACCCGTCGGCGGTCCAGCTCTCGGGTGACACGCCCGCCCAATAGGCGTCGGCCACCCAGGGGCCGCGAACTTCAAGTTCCCCATCCGTCGCGGTGCGCGCTTCGACCAGAGGCAGGGAACGCCCCTGGCGGGTGCGCCTCTGCGCAAAATCCGGCGTGCCGTCGGGCACCAGCAGAGGGTTCATGGCGCCCACCGGCGTCATCTCGGTCATTCCCCAACCCATGTTCACCGCGATCCCCTGACGGTCGAAGCGGTCAAACAGGGCCGCCGGTGCCGGCGCGCCCCCCAGGTTTACCCGCAACTCCGGATGCAGCTTCCACCGCCCCGGCTCCCGCTCCAGCGCATCGAGGATCCCTTGCCAGATCACCGGCACCCCGGCGCTGCGCGTAACTTGCTCACTCGCCAACAAGTCGAGCACATTTTCGGCGTGGAAGGCGTCGCCCGCCAGCACCTGCTTGCAGCCGATCAGCGCCGCCGTGTAGGGAATGCCCCACGCATTGGCATGAAACATGGGGACCAGAGGTAGTACACAGTCCCCGGCCCGCAGGCTGAGGGAATCCGGCAGAGCCGTGGCCAGCGCGTGCAGCACCAGCGCGCGATGGCTGTAGAGAACACCCTTGGGCGCACCCGTGGTGCCCGAGGTGAAGCCCATCGCCGCACCGTCCGCCTCGCCCCTCGCCGGCAGGGGACCGTCGTACTCCTCACTCCACTCCAGAATGCGCCGCGGTCGCACGTCGGCAGGCAATTCCTGCCAGCGCGGCATCAGGCTCTCGTCCACAATGGCGAAGCGATCTCCGGCCTGGCGCAGGATCTCCTCCCATTGGCGCGCGTTCTGGCGCAGGTTGAGCGGATGCACCACCCCGCCCGCCAGCGGCACCCCAAAGTAAGCCTCCAGATGCGCCATGTCGTTCCACAACAACGTGGCCACGCGATCTCCTGGCTGAAGACCCGCCGCCAGCAGCGCGCCCGCCAGCCCCCGGGCGCGGCGGTCCAGGCCGGCGTAGGTGGTGCGGTGGGCGTGCGAGACCACCTCGGTCGCCGCAAACCACTGCCGCGCCCGGCGCAGCATGGCGGCCACCGAGAGCGGGTAGGGCATCATACGGCGATCTGGCGCTCGCGCAGCTTGCGCAGCCGATCGCGCAGCCGCGCCGCCCGTTCGAACTCGAACTGTTTGGCGGCGGCGCGCATCTCCGCCTCCAGTTGCTTGATGTGCTCCGCCAGCGCTTCCTCGCTCGGGAACTGGTCCAGGCTCTCATCCAGCGGCACTTCGGCGTAGTCCCCCTCCGCCACCCCCACCAGCGCCGTATCCAGCGGCCGCAGCACGCTCTGCGGGGTGATGCCGTTTTCCCGGTTGTAGGCCTCCTGCACGGCGCGCCGGCGCTCCGTTTCGGCGATCGCCTGACGCATGGAGCCGGTCATGGTGTCAGCGTACAGCAAAGCCCGCCCGTGCAGGTGCCGTGCCGCCCGCCCCATGGTCTGGATGAGCGAGCCGGCGGAACGCAGAAAACCCTCCTTGTCGGCATCGAGGATCGCCACCAGTGAAACCTCGGGCAGGTCCAGCCCCTCGCGCAACAGGTTGATGCCGATCAGCACGTCGAACTCGCCCCGGCGCAGGTCGCGCAGAATCTTGACCCGCTCCAGCGTCTCCACCTCGCTGTGCAGGTAGCGGCACTTCACCCCCACTTCGCTGTAGTACTCCGCCAGATCCTCGGCCATGCGTTTGGTGAGCGTGGTCACCAGCACCCGCTCGTTGCACTCCGCCCGGGCGCGGATCTCGGCCAGCAAATCGTCCACCTGACCCTTGCTGGGTCGAACTTCCACCGCCGGATCGAGCAGCCCGGTCGGTCGGATGACCTGCTCGATCACCTGTCCCTGGGTCTGCTGCAGCTCGTAGGGCCCCGGCGTGGCGGAGACATACACCACCTGCCCGATGCGCTCGTAGAACTCCTCGAACTTCAACGGACGGTTGTCGAGCGCCGACGGCAGCCGGAAGCCGTAGTTCACCAGCGTGTGCTTGCGCGCCTGGTCGCCGTTGTACATGCCGCGCAGCTGCGGCACCGTCTGGTGGCTTTCGTCCAGGAAAATGAGCGCGTCGCTGGGCAGATAATCGAGCAGCGTCGGCGGTGGCTGGCCGGCCATCCGGCCGGTGAAGTGGCGCGAGTAATTCTCGATGCCGTGGCAGTAGCCGATCTCGCGCATCATCTCGATATCAAAGCGGGTGCGCTGCTCCAACCGCTGCGCTTCGATGAGCTTGCCCTGCGATTCCAGGTTGGGCTTCCACTCCTTTAACTCGCTCAGAATGGAGCGAATGGCTTCCTCCTTGGTCTCCGGTCTCATCACATAGTGGGATTTCGGATAGATGGGCAGGCGCTGGTAGGTCTGCCGCACCTGGCCGAGCAGCGGATCAATCTGTGACAGCCGCTCCACCTGATTGCCGAACAACTCGATGCGGAAGGCGTAATCGTCGTAGGTGGGATACACCTCGATCACATCGCCGCGCACCCGGAAGGTTCCGCGCTGAAAATCGTAGTCGTTGCGCTGGTAGAGGATGTCCACCAGCTTGCGCAGGATCTGCTCGCGGCGAATCGTCTGCCCCACTTCGAGCAGCAGCAGCATACCGTAATAGGCCTCCGGAGATCCCAGGCCGTATATGCACGACACCGAGGCCACGATCACGCAGTCGCGGCGCTCGAACAGTGACCGGGTGGCCGAGAGGCGCAGCTTGTCCAGCTCGTCGTTGACCGTGGCCTCCTTCTCGATGTACAGGTCGGCGGCGGGAACGTACGCCTCGGGCTGGTAGTAATCGTAATAAGAGACGAAGTACTCGACCGCGTTCTGCGGAAAAAAGCTCCGAAACTCGTGGAACAGTTGCGCGGCGAGCGTCTTGTTATGGGCCAGCACCAGCGCCGGCCGTTTCTGCCGCTCGATCACCTGGGCCATGGTGTAGGTCTTGCCGCTGCCGGTAACACCCAGCAGCACCTGCGCCGCCTCGCCCGCCTCCAGGCCGCCGGTGAGGGCGGCAATCGCCGCCGGCTGGTCCCCCCGCGGCGTATACGCACTTTCCAGCTGGAACTCCATCTTTTCAGAATAGCAAGTGGGGGGATTCGCAACCCGGCAACGAGCGGCGCGTCTTATGCCATATGCGGTGGCTGGTCTGGGTCGCGATGCTGGGGATCGGATTGGGCGCTCAAGCACCCACCGCGATGGAAAGTGGCTACCGCCACCTCTACAACCTGCAGTTCCCGGCCGCCCATGCCGACTTCCAGACCTGGATGGCGGCCCATCCCGGCGATCCACTAGGACCCGCCTCGGATGCCGCCGTCTATCTCTTCGCCGAACTCAACCGCCTGCAGGTGCTCCAGGCGCAGTTCTTCAGCCGCGACGCCACCTTCTTTTCGGGCCGGGAGGGAGTGACCCGCCCGGCGTTTACCGCCGAGCTGGCACGCAGCGAAGCGCTCGCCGCCGCCGCTCTCACGCGTACTCCTGATGACACCAACGCCCTTTACAGCCAGGTGCTCTGCCACGGCTTGCGGGCTGATGATCTGGCCATCGTTCACCAGCACGCCCTGGCGGCGGTCCGCGAGATGAACCGGGGCCGCGCCGAGGCCGATCGCCTGCTGCAACTGGATCCTGGCTATGCCGACGCCTATTTGGCCCTGGGCATCGAGAACTACGTCCTGGGACAGCGGGCGGCGCCGGTGCGCTGGATGTTACGGCTCACCGGCGCTGCCACGGACAAGGCAGCCGGCTTGGACCAGTTGCGGGAGACGGCGGCCCATGGCCGCACGCTCCAGCCATTCGCCCAAATCCTGCTGGCCATCGCCGCCGTGCGGGCCGATCAGTTCCCGGCGGCACGGGAATTGCTGCGGCAGTTGGCCACAAACTTTCCCGCCAACCCGCTCTTCGCCCAGGAGCTGGCGCGCCTGGGCACGGCCGGCGCCACGCTGGACGTCGCCACCAGCCAAATCCAATTCACCCTCGGCGCCTTCCTGCACACCGTCCACGGCACCTTCTCACTGCGCAGCGGCAGCCTGCGCTGGGATCCGGAAAGCGGCGCGGCCACCGGCGCCTTCCTGATCCCCGCCGCCTCCGGCAACAGCGGCAATGCCGACCGCGATCGCGACATGCGCGACAAGGTATTGCGGGCCGGTGAGTACCCCGACATCATCTTTACCCCGGCCCACCTGGGCGGCGCGCCGGCGGCTGACGGCGTGTCGCACGTCATACTCCACGGCAGCTTGCAGCTGGCCGGCACGGTGCATCCTCTTGATCTGCCGCTATCGGTGGCCGTCTCCGGGCGCGCCTTCACCGCTCAAGGCGGGGTGGACATCCCCTACGTCGCCTGGGGCCTGAAGAATCCCAGCAACCTGCTGCTTCGTGTGGACAAAACCGTACACCTGACCTTGCGCTTGCGCGGAACTATTTCCCTGCCGAACGGCGGCGGGCCTTGATGAGCACTGCGATTTCATCCGGCCGGTCGTTCCAGAAATCCAGCCGGATGCGCCCGTCGGGCTGCTGCCGCACGGTGGCGGGAATCGAACTGCCGGTCAGGTACCAGCCCTCGGGCAGCACCACGGCATTCCGCGGCCGGCCGAAGCTGCGGTCGAACACCAGTTCCCCGTTCTCCACGCGGTAACTGGCCGGAGCGGTGTAGGTCTCGCTGATCCGCAGGCGCACCGAGTGGCCTTTCTCGACCGGCGGAAAGGGGATCACCACGGTGTGGGTCTTCTCCACATAATGCGCGGTCAGCTTCTGGCCGGTGTCCAGAATGACGGCCGATTCGCCGGAAGCCGTGCTGCCTTCGCGCACTTCATTGTCATACTCGGCCACGCCCGGCCGCGATTCGGTGTAGTCGTGATACAGGCTGAAGGCGTGGGTTTCGGGCTGCTGCAGGAAGTAGACGATGTCGCGGTCCTGGTGGGCGCGCAGACTGAGCCGCGCCTGCTCGGTCGGCCCCTGGCGCGGCGGCGCTTCCCAACTGCGCTCACGGGTGGGCGGCGCCGGATGCGCGGCGTCGCCGACGGGCGCGTCGTGGCGGGCGTGCAGCACCAGCGGCGCCGCGCCCGCCCCGGCGTGCATGAAGCTGATCGCCACCCGGCCGTCGGGCAGGGTCAGCACCTGTGAGGGTACGTTGCATCCGGTCAACTCGTAACCCGGCGGCAGCACCACCTGATTGCGTTGAATCCCCAGCGGACGGTCAAAGACGATGCCGTCCGCCTGGCGCGGATCGGCGTGGTAACTCTTCTCGTCCTTATAGGTCTTGCGGATGATGATCCGCCCCTGCCCGCCCTCCGGCACCGGGCGCGCCAGCGTCACCCGGATATAGTCCATCCCGTCGGGCACGTTCGCCATCAGCGCATCCTGGCGCGCCTGGGCGGCCGTCACCACCTCGAAATCCAGCGGCGCGCCGGTCATGGCGTCCTCCACCGACTCCTCGCTGGCGGTGCTGCCCGCCCGGATGGGATTGTAGTAATACCGGGCCCCGGCCGTGGTGGCGGTGATCTCGTAATAAATGCGGAAACTGGCCGTCTCCGGCGCCAGCAGCTCGTAGCGGGTATAGGCGTCGGTCTCCGTCTGCCGCTGAGCCGCCGCGCTCACTACCAGACAGGCTGCCAAAATGGGGAGCAGATACCGGGTTGTCAC
Organism: Terriglobales bacterium; assembly: GCA_036561225.1. GTDB lineage: Bacteria > Acidobacteriota > Terriglobia > Terriglobales > SCQP01 > SCQP01. Next base: position 5,682 of record DATBPS010000105.1, on the reverse strand, counting down.
CCCCACAGCTTACGCTGATTCGCCCGCGGTCAGGGCCCCCGGCAGACCCTCCTCCAGCCCCAACTCCGGGAGGTCGGCCAGCGACTTCCCCAGAATCCCCTGCAAGTCGCCAAACAACCCGGCGGCGGCCCGCGCCAGGCCCTGAATCTGCACTTGCCGCTTGGCCCAGCCCTTCTCCGTCTGTTTGCGCTCGCGGTCCAGGTCCACCTGCATCTCGGCGGCGCGCTCCAGCATCGCGCCCATGCGGTTGCGGAACTGTGCCGTGGTCAGGTACTGATACACCATGGCCATCTTGGTCTCCTGCCCGTTCAGCGACTGGCGCAGCAGGGTCAACTGCTGCAGCAGGCTGCGCTGCACCGTGGCCAGCAGCAGGGCGTAGCTCTCCGCCGTCACCCAGACGCCTTCCATCTCCGCCGCCGTGGCCACCTCGCGCGGCAGCGCCTGCGACACCAGGATGGCGACCTCGGCCTGGGCGGCGCGCTGATCCTCGCGCAGCTTGGCCAGCCACCCCGGGCTCCAGTTGCGGGTGCGCTTGGCTTCCCACAGGATGCTGCCGCAGAGCGTGCCATTCGCCAGCCGCACCCGTTGGACCACGTCGCCCCCGTGCTCGCCCTTGGGCACCGGCAAGATCTCGTCGTGGGGGAAGGCGGTGGCCAACTGCGCCTCCAGCGCCAGTTCCAGCACCTCTCCCTGCAACTGCTGCGATCCCTGGTCGGCCCTGCGCTTCAGCACTTCCGCCTGTTCCTGCAACACGGTAATGGTGCGCTCGGCCTCCGCCAGCTTCAGGCGAAACTCATCCCCCGCCTGCTGCTGCGCCTGCTCCCGCAGCCGCGCGGAGGCCTCGCTCACCCGCTGTTCGATGGTCAGCTCCAGCTTGCGCCGCTCGTCGTCCAGCTCCCGTTGCTTGCGGGTGTAATCCGCCTGGGCGAGCTGCGCCGCCGACAATTCACGATTGAGTGCCTGCAGCCGCGCGTCGCGGTCGCGTAGCTGCTCCTGTCCCCTCTCCAGTTCCAGCGCCAGGCCGGCCCGCGCCTTCTCCACCGCCGCCGCCTCCATCGCCTTGCGCTCGCGCTGCAGCAGCGGCGCCGCCAAAGACTCGCTCAGCGGTATTTGCCCACCGCACTTCGGACACTCAATCGTGACCTCCGCCATGTGCGTATCGTAACGCGCCGGCGGCTCTGGCGTGCTACACTGTACGGGACGCTGAATATCACACGGGTGCGTGTGGTGTGGTGCCCCCTGCCTTTGCTTTCCCGCCTCGGTTCAGGAATTCCCCGCCTTCGTTAAGTTCCGTTTGGCTTCGCGTACAACCGTTTGTTTCGGGCCTCTACCAGGTCCCGGGAAAGTTCTTTGTTCATGACCTCATTTTCCGAGTTGGCGCTCTCGCCGACGCTCACTGCCCGCCTGACGGCGGAGCAATTCTCCATTCCCACTCCGGTGCAAGCGGCCGCCATTCCGCCGGCACTGGCCGGCCAGGACGTGCTGGCCACGGCGCAAACCGGTACCGGTAAGACGCTGGCCTTCCTGATCCCCGCCCTGGAGCGCCTGCTGCAGCCGCCTGCGGCGGCGCGCGCCCGCGGGCTCGAGGTGCTCATCCTCACCCCGACACGCGAGCTGGCCATGCAGATTACCGCCCAATACCAGCAACTGCGGCCGCGCCAGTTGTCCCCGGCGGCGCTGCTGGTGGGTGGGTTGAGCGAGCGCCCGCAACTGGAGAGCCTGCGTCAGGGCGCGCGCGTGGCGGTGGCCACACCCGGCCGGCTGGAAGACTTTCTGCAGCGCCAACTGATCCGGCTCGACGGCATCGGCCTGCTGGTGCTGGACGAAGCCGACCGCATGCTCGACATCGGCTTTCTGCCCGCCATCCGGCGCATTGTGGCCGCGCTGCCGCGCGCGCGCCAGACGATGTGCTTCTCGGCCACCATGCCACCGGACGTGGCCCGGCTGGCCGGCGAGTGCCTGCGCAACCCGCAGCGGATTTCACTGGGATCGGTCAGCAAGCCCGCGCCCACCGTGAAGCTGCACGCCTATGAAGTCACCGATGGCGAAAAACTGCCGCTGCTGCAGCAACTTCTGGGACGGGAAAGCGGCCGCTGCCTGGTGTTCGCGCGCACCAAACGCGGCACCGAACGGCTGACCAAGACGCTGACCCGCGAGGGTTTTCTCGCCACCATGATCCACGGCAACCGCAGCCAGGCGCAGCGCACCAAGGCGCTGGCTGGCTTCCAGGAAGGCAAGTTCCAGGTACTGGTGGCCACCGACATCGCCGCCCGCGGCATCCACGTGGACGACGTGGCCCACGTCATCAACTTCGACCTGCCGGAAGTGGCCGATGACTTCGTCCATCGTGTCGGCCGTACCGGCCGCGCCGGCGAAAGCGGCCTGGCCACCACCCTCGTCCACCGCTCCCAGCGCGCCGACCTGCAGCGCATGGAGAAGCAGTTGGGCATCCGCATCGAGCGCCGCCAGACCGCTGCCGTTTAAACCGGCAACAGCGGATATCGAGGGAGACAGGGGCGGCACGCGGGGGGGTCTGCTAGCCGCCTCCACATGGCTCTTCTGGCTGGATTGCGCTCTGCATTGACTTAAGCAGGGGGCAAACCTTATAGTCAAAAGTTCGCAGAAGCTCACTCGCTATGCCTCCCTCATACATGGCAGCCTACCTGCCCATCCTTATCCAGATGGTGCTGGGCATTGGGTTGGCGTGCATCATCGTCACCCTCTCCTACCTGATCGGCCAGCATCGCCGGACGGCGGTCAAAGGGCGCCCCTACGAGTGCGGCATCACCCCCGTCGGTGACGCCGACCACCGCTTCTCGGTGAAGTTCTACATGGTGGCCATCGTCTTTATTTTGTTCGACATCGAGGCCATCTTCCTCATCCCCTGGGCGGTCGAAATGCGCCAGCTCAAGATGTTTGGTTTCCTCGAGATGCTGGTCTACATGGTGATCGTGCTGGCCGGTTTCTACTACATCTGGACCAAGGGCGTCATTGACTGGAACACGCCCGAGCGGGCTTCGGACGAATAGTCATGCGTGAAGAACCCACCATTACCACCACGCCCCAGGAGTGGCGAGCGCTGGCCGAACGGCTGAACGCCGAGGGTTACGACCAGCTCTGCGATCTGACCTGTGTGGACTGGTTCCCCGAGCCGCAGCGCTTCGAAGTCGTTTGCCAACTGCACGACACCCGCCAATCCCGCTTCGTTCGCATCAAGACGCGTTGCGACGCCACGGCGCCGCCGCCAACCTTGATTCCCGTCTGGCCCTCGGCCAACTGGTTCGAGCGCGAGGTGTTCGACCTGTTCGGGGTGCCCTTTCAAGGCCACCCCAACCTGACGCGCATGATGATGCCCGACGACTTTGAAGGCCATCCGCTGCGCAAAGACTACCCCGTGGAGGGATACCGCTAGTGGCCACCACCATCCCGCCCGAGGCCGCCACCGGCCAGGACCGCAGCCGCAACCTCATCATGAACATGGGGCCGCAGCACCCCTCCACCCACGGCGTGCTGCGGCTGGTGCTCGAGCTGGACGGCGAGATGATCGTCAAGGCGGTACCCGATATCGGGTATCTGCACACCGGCATCGAAAAATCGGCTGAGTCGAAGTACTACCAGCAGGTGGTGACCCTCACCGACCGCATTGATTACCTCGCCCCGCTGTGCAACAACCTCGCCTACGTGCTGGCGGTGGAGAAGTTGCTCCAGTTGGAGATCCCGCGCCGCGCGCAGTGGACGCGGGTCATGCTGGCCGAGCTGACCCGGCTCAACAGCCACCTGGTGTGGCTGGGTACCCACGCGCTCGACATTGGCGCCATGACGGTGTTCCTCTACTGCTTCCGCGAGCGCGAGGACCTGCTGAAGATCTTCGAGATGGCCAGCGGCCAGCGCATGATGACCTCCTACTTCCGCGTGGGCGGCCTGGCGCTGGAGCCGCCGCTGGGGCTGATGGAACGGGTCAAGACCTTTATTGACTCCTTCCCCCGGCACATTGACGAGTACGAGGCGCTGCTCACCAAAAACTCCATCTGGGTGGGCCGCACCACCGGCATCGGCTACATTTCGCCTGAAGATGCCGTCGCCTGGGGCGTGACCGGGCCCTGCCTGCGCGCGGTGGGCCTGCCGCTTGACCTGCGCAAGACGGCGCCGTATTCCTGCTATAACGAGTTTCAGTTCGACGTGCCGGTGCGCACCGAAGGCGACGTCTATGCCCGCTACCTGGTGCGCATCGCCGAGATGCGCGAAAGCGTCAAGATCATCCGCCAGGCGATCGAGGGCATGCCGGAGGGGGCTTGGAAGGCGGACGCGCCCACCGTCACCCTGCCCGATCGCGACCAGATGAAGGTCTCCATCGAGAGCCTCATCTACCACTTCAAGATCGTGACCGAGGGCTTCAAGGTGCCGGCGGGGGAAGCCTACCACGCCATCGAGGGTCCGCGCGGCCAGATGGGTTATTACATCGTTTCCGATGGCAGCACCAAGCCGTATCGCTGCCACATGCGTTCGGCCTCGTTCGCCAACCTGCAGGCGCTGCCCAAAATGATTGAGGGGCGGCTGCTGGCGGACGTGGTGGCGATCATCGGAAGCATCGACATTGTGCTGGGGGATGTGGATCGCTGACGGCTGCCGTGGCAGTCGCCGTTTGCCAGTGGGGAACATGACACCTTTTAGTGATGCGCTCGAAGAGCGGTTCCAGGCGCTGATGGCGCGCTATCCGGCGCGCCGCTCGGCGCTGGTGCCCATGCTGATCTACGCCCAGGATGAAATCGGGCATGTGAGCCCGGCGGCCATCCGCCGCATTGCCGAGCTTTTGGACGAAAGTGAGATGGCGGTCCGCGAGGTCATCGGCTATTACTCCATGCTGCGCACCGAGCCGGCGGGCAAGTTCCATGTGCAGGTGTGCACCAACATCAGCTGCCTGCTGCGCGGCGGCGAGGATCTTTACGAGCACTGCCGGAAACGGCTGGGCATCGGCCATAAACAGACCGCTCCTGACGGCGTGTTTTCGCTGGAAGAGGTCGAGTGCCTGGGCGCTTGTTCCTGGGCGCCGGCGGTGCAGATCAACTACGACTTCCATCAGGAGCTGACCCCCGAGCGGCTGGATCAGATTCTGGACGCATACCAGGCCAGGGCCAAGGCATGAGCACCACTCCCCACCCTCTCGAAACCCGTGTGGTCAGCCTGCGCTTTGACCAGCCCGATGCCTACACCCTGAAGGGCTATCTCGCTTCCGGCGGCTTTCAGGCGCTGGAGAAGGCCTTCGGCATGCTGCCGGAGGCGATCATCGAGGAGGTCAAAAAATCCGGCCTGCGCGGCCGGGGCGGCGCCGGATTTCCGACCGGCTTGAAGTGGTCGTTCGTGCCCAAGCAGTCGGCCCGCGAAAAATACGTGCTCTGCAATGCCGATGAGAGCGAGCCGGGAACCTGCAAGGACCGTCTGATCCTCGAGCACGACCCCTTCGCCATCATCGAGGGCATGGTGATCGCCGGACGGGCAATTGGGGCGCGGCGCGGCTATATCTACATCCGCGGCGAGTACCGCTACCTGTTGGATCGCATGGAGAAGGCGCTGGAAGAAGCGCGCGACGCCGGCTATGTGGGCACCAACATCCGCGGCCGCGGCTTTGATTTCGATATCCACGCCCATACCGGCGCGGGCGCCTACGAGTGCGGCGAGGAGTCG
>DATBPS010000104.1:0-5163 GCA_036561225.1 Terriglobales bacterium | reverse complement strand
GAGGAAGCGTTCTCCATCGCCGCCCCTCTTCATGTTCTTCAGCACCGCCGCGCTGGCGTGCTGGAGCGGCATATCCACGTATTTGCAAAGTTGCGGATGGGCGGCGATGGTATCGAGCAGCGCCTGGTTCACGCGGTTGGGGTAGAAGTACAGCGACCGAATCCAGGCCAGGTGTTCGCTCTCGGCCGCAACTCCCGCCAGACGTTCGAGCAGCGACGCCAGCCCATTCTTCAGGCCCAGGTCGTCACCATAGCAAGTTGTGTCCTGCCCGATGAGCACCAGCTCACGCGCCCCCTCGCGTCCCAAACGCGCCGCTTCGGCCGCCACCGACTCGAACCTTCGGCTGCGGAAATTGCCGCGGTACTGCGGGATGACGCAGAAGGTGCAGGGGTGATCGCATCCCTCGGCGATCTTGACGTAGGCCGAGTGCGGCGGCGTGGCCCGCAGTCGCGGCGTCAGGTCGTCGTACAGGTACGGCGCCGTGGGCTGCGGATCAAAAAAATCGTTCGGCAATACCGGCAGCAGCGGGTGGCTCGCGACCGCCGGCGCCGCCGACCCGCTGCACGCGGCGACGATCTGCTCCAGTTGGTTGGTGCCGACCACGGCGTCCACTTCCGGCATTTCGCGCCGCAGATCTCCGCGGAAGCGTTCCACCAGACACCCGGCCACCACCAGCCGCTGCGCCCGTCCGGTCTGCTTATGTCCGGCCATTTCGAGAATGGTCTCCACCGATTCCCGCTGCGCCGGCTCAATAAAGCTGCATGTATTGACCACCAGCACGTCGGCCTCGGCGGCATCGGGGGTGATCTCCCAGCCCTGCTGGGCCAGCATGCCCATCATGACCTCCGAGTCCACCAGGTTCTTCGGGCACCCCAGGCTGACGAAACCGACCTTTTTACTCAAAGTTCCCGCCGTCCTTCCAGCGCCTTGGTCATGGTGACCTCGTCGGCGTGTTCAATCTCGCTGCCCACCGGAATCCCCATGCCGATGCGGCTCACCCGCACTCCCAGAGGTTTCAGCAGCCGCGCCAGATACAGTGCGGTGGCCTCGCCCTCGGCGTTGGGATCGGTGGCCAGGATGATCTCCTGCACCACGGGCGAGCCGTCCGGCCGCTGCGCCCGCAGACGTTCGATCAAGGATGGAATCTGCAACTGTTCCGGCCCCACACCGGCCAGCGGCGCAATCGCCCCGCCCAGCACGTGATATTGGCCGCGATACTGCCGCGACTTCTCCACACTCAAAATGTTGTGCGGTTCCTCGACCACGCACACGATTGTGGCGTCGCGCTGCGGATCGCTGCAGTACAGGCAGATCTCGCGGTCGGTAATGTTGTTGCACACCGGGCAGAAGCGCAACTGTTCCTTCACCCCGCGCACCGCTTCGGCCAGCTCCAGCGCCCCCGCCTCATCGCTGCGCATGAGGTGAAAGGCAATACGCTGCGCGGACTTCTGCCCGATACCGGGCAGCCGCCGCAGGGCTTCAATTAAACGGGTGAGGGGAGGGGCGAGATCCATGCGTCCTCAGAACAACCCTGGCAGCGACATCCCGCCCAGCATGCCGCCCATCTCCTGCTTGACGGCGTCATCCACCTGGCGGCCGGCTTCATTGACCGCGGCGCGGATCAGGTCGGGGAGCATCTCCGGATCGCTCTTCACCACCTCGGGATCAATCCGCACCTCCAGCACCTGCTTTTCGCCGTTCATCTTTACCGTCACCATGCCCGCTCCGGCGGTGGCCTCGACGGTGGTCTGGGCCAGCTTTTGCCGCATTTCGTCGTACTTCTGCCGCGCCTGTCCCAGCATGGATTGCATTTGTCCCAGGTCGAAGTTCATATTCATTGCCCTCCGGTCGGCAGCGTCCGGGTGCGCAGCACATGGGTGGGCACCTGTTCGCGCAGTTGACGCAGCAGCGGATGCTGTTCCGCCCGCTCTTCCGGACTCCCTGGCAGCGCCACGGCTTCCTCCGCCGCCACCGCCGTGGGCGCGGCCGTCGCGTCGGCACGGACGCGCACCTCCGCCTGCCGCCCCAGGGCTTTCAGGCAAGCCGCCCCCAGGTCCTTGCGAATATTCGGTTGTGACACCATCGCCGCCCGTCCATCGCCGGCGGCAAACACCAGCTCCAGCCCGCCCTTCTCATCCCACCGCCATTCCGCTCCCTGCACGAGGGTCAGCAGCGCCGTCTTCCCCATCCCCTCCAGCGCCCTCCGCACCGCCCCCGTGGCATCACCCGCCGCGGGCGCCGCCGGCGCGGTCGCCGCCACCGCCGCCGTCACCACCCTCTCCGTCCTCCCCTCGCCCGCTGTCCCCTGTTCCCTGTTCCCTGTTCCCCGCGGCGCCATGCTTGAAGCCTCCGCAGGCCCCAACGCCGCCAATACTTCTTCCACTCCCGTCAAGCGCCGCGCATGCAGCATCTTCACCAGCGCCAGCTCCAGATGCAGACGCTGCTGCTGCCCATGCCGCAAGTCACCGGCGGCGCGCAACAAAATCTGCAAAAACCGCGCCAGCTCCTCTTCCCGGAACCACGCCGCTTCTTCCTGCGCCGCCGCCCGCTCGGCCTCCGGCCCTTCGAGCAGCGTGGCGTCCACCTGCGCCACCAGGGCATTGCGCACCGCCTGGGTGAGCTGGCCGCAAATCTGCGCCGGTCCCACACCCGCCGCCAGCAGCCCATCGGCGGCGGTGAGCAGTCCCTTGGCGTCGTCCTTCTGCACGCAGGCCAGCAGCTCACGAAGGCGTCCACTGGAGACGCGCCCCAGCAGCGCCCGTACCGACTCCGCCGTCATGCCTTCGTGCAGGTCGGCGTGGGTGATGGCCTGGTCGAGCAGCGACAGGGCATCGCGCACCGAACCTTCGCCCGCCTCGGCGATCAGTTCCAGAGCCTCCGGCTCGGCGGCAATCTTTTCCGCCGCGCAAATCTGCGTCAACCGCTGCACCAGCAGGGGGAAGGGAACAGCTCGAAAGGCAAAGTGCTGGCAGCGGCTGCGGATGGTCGCCGGCAGCGCCTCCGGCTCGGTGGTGGCGAGCACGAATACCGCCCACTCCGGTGGCTCTTCCAGCGTCTTGAGCAGCGCATTGAAGGCGTCGCCGGTAAGCTGGTGGGCTTCGTCGAGTATGAAAAACTTGTAGCGGTCGCGCGCCGGACGGTAGCGCACCTGTTCCCGCAGCGAGCGGATCTCGTCAATGCCGCGGTTGCTGGCGGCGTCAATTTCCAGCACGTCCACGGCGTTGCCGTCGCGGATTTCGCGGCAGCTCTCGCACTCTCCGCAGGGCGTCGCCGTCGGCCCCGCGAAGGACCGGCAGTTGAGGCACTTGGCCAGCACCCGCGCCACGGTGGTCTTGCCGATGCCCCGATGCCCGCTGAAGATATACCCGTGCGCCAGCCGCCCCTGGGCGATGGCATTGCGCAGGGTGCGCACGATGGCATCCTGCCCAATCACATCCTCAAAGTTCTGCGGCCTGTAACGGCGTGCAATAACCGGCGGCATGGTGTGTCTATTTTAAGCGCCCCGCCTGTCTCGGCTCCCGCGGCAAGCCGCCCCGGCGGCGCGGGAAAAAACCAAGCTTCGGGATTCGCACTGCACAGTCCAGTCCCGTTACCGTTGCTTCCTTCCGGACCTGGCGGGGTTCGCGGGCGGAGCTTGCGTGCGGCCCGAAGCTTGAGCCTTCATTTTAACACTGGCCCCGGCCCGCACCGCGCCCTACAATGGTTAACTTACTTCCACTCTCCATGAACCCTCCCGTTCGCGCCAAAATCACCGCCCTGGGCACCTACGTGCCCCCCCGTCTGCTCACCAACGCCGATCTGGAGAAGTTGGTGGAGACCAGCAACGAGTGGATACTCACCCGTACGGGCATCTCCGAGCGCCACCGCGTCTCGCCCGGCATGGCCACCAGCGACATGGCGGTGGAAGCGGCCCGCGACTGCCTGCTGCATCGCGGCCTGGTGACCGCGGCGGGCGATCCCGATCCGTCCAGCATTGAGGCCATTGTGCTGGCCACCGTCACCCCCGACATGCTCTTCCCCTCCACCGCCTGCCTGGTGCAGAACAAGCTGGGGGTGCCGCAGTGCTGGGGATTTGACGTGCTGGCCGCCTGCAGCGGGTTTCTCTACGCCCTGGCTACCGGCGCCAGCTTCATCTCCGCCGGCACCCACAAGCGGGTGCTGGTGATCGGCGCCGACACCATGACCAGCATCATTGATTACACCGACCGCGCCACCTGTATTCTCTTCGGGGACGGCGCCGGAGCGGTGCTGCTGGAGCCTGCCGCCCCGGATGAACCCTTCGGCCTGCTCGACTTTCACCACCAGATCGAAGGCATGGGCGGCACCAGCCTCTATATGCCCGCCGGCGGCAGCCGCCGCCCGGCCAGCGCCGAGACCGTCGCCCACCGAGAACACTTCGTCCATCAGGAAGGACAGTCGGTCTTCAAGTACGCCGTCCTCAAAATGTACGAGATCTGCCAGAAGGTGCTCGAGCGCAACGGCTACACCGCCGCCGATCTCGACTGTTTCATCCCCCATCAGGCCAATTTGCGCATCATTCAGTCCACCGGCGAGCGCCTCGGCCTCGACCCGAAGAAGGTCCTGGTCAACATCAACAAATACGGCAACACCACCGCCGCCACCATTCCCCTGGCCATGAAGGACGCCCAGGACCAGGGCCTGCTCCACCCCAACGCCCTGGTCCTGCTGGCTGCCGTCGGAGCGGGATATACGGCGGGCGCACAGCTTCTCCGCTGGGCCATCTGACCCTTAAATCCTGACCCTCATCTAAAATAAGGCTATGGCCTTCCGGCGTTTCCGCCCGCTCGCCTGCCTCCTCATCCTCGGCGGCCTGCTGGCTGCGTGCACTGCCCACGGCGGTCCGCCGACGGCGTCGTTGCAAGCGCCCAACGGCGGTGCGAGCTACTATAACCCGCCCTGGAACATGTACTCGCCGCAGACCGATATTGAGGTGGGCAAGCAGGCTGCCGCGCAAGCCGAGAAGCAGCTTCCCATGCTGCACAATGCCTACGCGACCCGCTACCTGACCCAATTGGGCGACAAGCTGGCGCAGCATATGCCAGGTCCGCAGTTTCCTTTCAACTTCCACTTCGTCAACCAGAAGGAGATCAACGCCTTCGCGCTCCCCGGCGGTCCGGTTTTCGTCAATGTCGGCGCGGTCTG
>DATBPS010000103.1:0-6683 GCA_036561225.1 Terriglobales bacterium | reverse complement strand
CACGGCACCCTGCGCCGCCTGGATCGCTTCTGGGGCGGCGCGCCGCTGGTCAGCCTCGAGGCCCTCACCCCGCTGGTGATGACCTGGCCGGAGCCGGTCACCGGCCACCTCATCGCCCTGCAGGGCAAAGTGCAGGTCAATGGCGCCGATCTCCACCCTCACGACTTCGCCCCCCTGCCGGCGGGAACCGTGCTGGGGCTGGACAGCGGCGCCCTGGTGCTGCTGCGCCGCACCGTTGTCGCCCAGTTGGTGGAGGCGGCGCTGGCCGCCGGCTTCCGCGACATCATCGCCGATTGCTGCCGCGTCGAAGCCGGCCTCGAAGTCACCGTCGGCCCCTTCCATCTGCAGCTCAACGAACGGCTGGCCGTCCTCAACGACCGCAGTGTGCGGCTGACCGAGTTGGAGAGCCGCGCCCTGGCGCTGCTCGCCCGCCATCCCGGCGAGGTCCAGGGCCGGGCGGCGATGATGTCTCAGTTGCAGCTGACCAGCGCCCGCGCGCTCGATCGGGTCATTCTCAGTCTGCGCGATAAACTCGGCGACGGGCTCATCGCCACCGTCTACGGCAGCGGCTACGCCCTCGAGTGTCTGGAGAAATCCGCCGCGCGCTAGGGTTCAGAGTCCCAGCGCGGGCGCGATGGCGCGCATGGCGGTCAGGCAGCGGGCCATGTGCTCTTCGAGCGGCAGGCCGAGTTCCGCCGCGCCCTGCTCGATATCCGCGCGGCTCACCGAGCGGGCGAAGGCTTTGTCCTTCATCTTGCGCTTCACCGACGACGGCTCCACCTCGGCCAGCGACTTGCCCGGCTTGACCAAAGCGCAGGCGGTGAGAAAACCGGCCAGCTCGTCGCAGGCAAACAGGGTTTTGTCCAGCGGCGTCTCGCGCTTCACGCCGGTGTGCTCACAGTGCGCCAGGATGGCATGCAGCATCGGCTCGGGATACCCCAGCGCGGTAAGTATCTTATTGCCTTCCAGAGGATGGTCGGGGAGGGTGGGCCAGCGCTCGTAATCGAAGTCGTGCAACAGGCCGGTGCATCCCCATAGCTCCTCTTCGCCTGCGGGGGCGTAGGAACGGCAGCAGGCCTCGACCGCCAGGGCGTGCTTGCGCAGGCTCTCCGACTGTGTGTATTCGTGCAGCAGCGCCAGCGCTGCTTCGCGTGACAGAGTCATTACGCCGTCAGGTTGAGGGCTTCCTTAAACGTCCCCCGCTCGTTCTCAATTTTCTTCTGCAGCATCATGACCGCGTAGATGAGCTGCTCGGGGCGGGGCGGGCATCCAGGTACGTAGACGTCCACCGGAATAACCTGGTTCACGCCCTGGATCAGCGCGTAGTTGTTGAACACCCCGCCCGAGGTGGCGCATGCGCCCATGCTGATGACGTACTTGGGCTCGGGCATCTGTTCGTACAACTGTTTGATCACCGGCGCCATCTTGCGCGACACCCGGCCGGCGATGATCATCAGATCCGACTGGCGCGGCGAGGGGCGAAAGACTTCGGCGCCGAAGCGGGCAATGTCGAAGCGCGCCGCCGACATGGACATCATCTCGATGGCGCAGCAGGCCAGACCGAAGGTCATGGGCCAAATGGAGTTCTTCCGCACCCAGTTGACCGCCTTGTCGAGCGAGGTCATCACCACCCCGTCCGGCACCGGGTTGCCGTAAAACTTTTCCCGCCCGCTGTCGTGCGGATCGAGGTTGCGATAACGCTCCTGCCCCAAGCTGCTCATCCGTCCATGCTAGCACCGGTTGCCAAAACCAGGCGCATTTGCGCTACGCTGATAGACTATGGCCACGGCTGCTCCCCTGGTGGAAGTGCGCAACCTGCATAAGAGCTACGGCAAGCTCGAAGCCGTGCGCGGGGTGAGCTTTACCATCCCCGAGCGCACTATTTTTGGGCTGTTGGGACCCAATGGGGCGGGCAAAACCTCGACCATCGAGATGATTGAGGGCCTCCGCACCCCCGACCGCGGCGAGATCCGTGTCTGCGGGCTGCGTCCCATCGAAGATGCCATGGCACTGCGGCAGGTGCTGGGAGCACAGTTGCAGTCCACTTCCCTGCCCGACAAGATCCGGGTGCGTGAGGCGTTTGAGCTTTTTGCCAGCTTCTATCGTGAGCCGGCGAACCTCGAAGAACTGCTCGACTGGGTGGGGTTGCGGCATAAGAGTACGACCTTCTTCCACTACTTGTCCGGCGGCGAAAAGCAGCGCGTGGCGCTCGGCTTGGCGCTGGTGGGAAATCCGAAGGTTCTGTTTCTCGATGAGCCCACCACCGGCCTCGACGCCAAGATTCGCCGTGAGCTGCACGAGTTGATCCTGCGGGTGCGCGACCAGGGCAAGTCGGTGCTGCTCTCCACCCACTATATAGAGGAAGCCGAGCGCCTCTGCGATCTGGTGGGCATTATGGACCAGGGGGTCCTCCACGCCGTTGGACATCCCCGCACCCTGATCGAAGAACAAGGCGTGGGCGACCGGCTGGAGGTGGCGCTGCGCGATGCCATCGCGCCGGAAGCCATGATGGCGCTGGCCGGCGTGGACGCGGTACAGGCCTCCGGCAACGGCGAGGGACCGCCCCGCTACTACCTGCGCGGCCGTAACGGCGGCAAAATGCTGGCTTCTCTCGCCGTCTATGCCGACCACCAGGGCAATGAACTGATCGAGGCGCGCATCAGCCACAACTCACTTGAGGATGTATACCTCGGGCTCACCGGGCGGAGGATGGAGTCATGAAAAAGATCTGGCGCATGGCGTGGATGACGATGCTGCTCGCCTATCGGGTGAAGATCGCCTTTTACTTCACCTTTGTCTTCCCCATGCTGTTCTTTTTCATTTACTTCGAGCTCTTCGCCAAGGGCAATCCCCTGGCGGTGGCGGCGCTGATGGGGCCGCTGGTCAGCTTTTCGGTCATCAGCAATGCGCTCTTCGGCACCTCAATGCAGTTGGTCACCATGCGCGAGCGTGACATGCTGCGCCGCTATCATCTGTCGCCCATTACCTCCTTCGAGATGGTCACCAGCCGGCTGATCAGCAGCTACCTGATGTTTCTGCCCTTGATCGTCCTGCAGTACGTGCTGGCCGTCTGGTGGTATCACATGCCGGTGCGGGGGTCGCTCGTCGCCCTGTGGCTGGTGTTCACCCTCGGCTACTTCGCCCTCAGCGCCATCGGCCTGGTGGTGGCGGGCATGGTGGATACCATGCAGGAAGCCACCGTCTGGAACAACCTGCTGTTCTTTGGCCTGCTGTTCCTCACCGGCACCACGCTGCCGCTGATGCAGCTGCCGGCGTTCATTCAGAAGCTGTCGCTGTTCATGCCCCCCACGCTGATGATTCTCGGCAGCGCCGGCATTATGCTGGGCGGCCAGGGCATCGCCCCCAACCTGCCCGAGATCGGTGGCCTGCTGCTCATCACCATCGCCTGCGTGGGCCTCGGCGTGGCCCTGTTCCGCTGGGAGAAGGAAGTCAAAGCCACCCGCCGGGGCCGCATTCAGGCCGCCCTGGCCTTGGTGCCGCTGCTCGTCGTCGGCATCTGGCTCAACCTCTCCCCCAGCTTCCAGAAGACCAACCAGGCCTACCTGCAAGCCTCGGCCGCAGCCTTCAACGCCGCCGTCAAACGCTAAACAGGGATCAGGATTCAGGGCTTAGCGCCGCAGGAAGGTGCCTTCGTCAAGTTCCTTGTAAGCCGCGGCCAACTGCTGACGGGTGTTCATCACAATCGGGCCGTGCCAGGCCACCGGCTCCCCCAGCGGGCGGCCGGAGGCGAGCAGGAAGCGGACCGGATGATCCTGGGTTTCGACCTGGAGTTCGTCGCCGCGGTCGAACAGCAGTAACGAACGGTTGGCGGCGTGGACGGGGCGCACATCCCCCTCCGGCGTCTCTTCCAGCACCGGCTGCGGGGCGCTCGAGCCGCCGAACTGGCCCTCACCTTCGAACACATAGGCGAAAGCATGGCGGGTGACTTCCACCGGCAGCCGGGCGCGGCGGCCGGCGGGAACGGTGACGTCCAGATACACTGGGTCGGCGGCGACCCCCTCGACCGGTCCCTTCCTGCCCCACAGTGACCCGGAGATGATGCGCACCCGGGTGCCGTCGTCGTCGGTGACCTCGGGTATCTCCGCCGCCTTCAGTTCCTGGTAGCGGGGATGGGTCATCTTTAAGGACGCCGGCAGGTTGGCCCACAACTGAAAGCCATGCATCCTCCCCTGCGGGTCCCCCTGCGGCATCTCCTGGTGAATGATGCCGCTGCCCGCCGTCATCCATTGCACGTCGCCGGCGCTGATCTCGCCGCTGTGCCCCAGGCTGTCGCCGTGGGCCACCTTACCGGCCAGTACGTAGGTAATCGTCTCGATCCCCCGGTGGGGATGCCAGGGGAAACCGGCGCGGTACTTGTCGGGATCGTCATTCCGAAAATCGTCCAGCAACAGGAAGGGGTCGTAGTCGCTGGTTTGGCCGAAGCCGAAGGCACGCCGCAGGGCGACGCCGGCGCCTTCCAGGGTGGGTTGGGCAGTGGAAATCCGCTTTACAGGCCGTAAAGACATGGGGGGAACCTCCTAAAACCCCATACTACAGAAGTTGTCAAGGGGGGCTAAAGGACACCAACATGGGAAATAATGTTCCCATGTGCGGGAAGCAGTCGGGATGCCGGACCGGTCGGCGCCGGGGGTGGAGAGGGGTACCCGAGGCGTCACCAAGGGCGGTAAAAGTCTGCAAGTGTTTGCATCCACTGCAACTTATTGCACTGTTGCGCCTTTCAGGGGGAGTTGGCAGGCAACTTGCGTGCATAGTGTCGTTGGGAAAGGAAAACGTGTCAAACCACGCTCCAATGATGCCTTACGGCGCAGCGCCGGCCCGGGAACAAGAGCTTCCCCTCGAAGAACTGATTTTCGGTGCCGGCACGACCATGGCGCGGGTGCGTCTCATGGTGAACCGCGTAGCCGCGACCACCATACCCGCGCTGATTCATGGCGAGAGCGGGACGGGCAAGGAACTGATTGCCCGTCTGCTGCATGCCAATTCCCCCCGCTGCGCCGGGCCGTTCGTCCAGGTGAACTGTCCGTCATTACCCGCCAGTCTGGTGGAGAGCGAGTTGTTCGGCTATGAACGCGGCGCGTTCACCGGCGCCGCCACCAGCAAGCCGGGCCGGGTGGAGATGGCCGACGGTGGCACGCTCTTCCTGGATGAAATCGGCGACTTCGCCCTGGAGCTGCAGGCCAAGCTGCTGCAACTGCTGCAGGACGGCCACTTTGTGCGCATCGGCGCGCAAACCGACCAACAGGTCCAGGCGCGGGTGGTGTGCGCCACCAACCGCGATCTGGCGCGCGATGTGGAGAACGGCCTGTTCCGCCGCGACCTTTATTACCGCATCAACGCCGTGACGATTGAACTGCCGCCGCTGCGGCAGCGGGCCGAGGACATTCCCCAGCTCACCGACTACTTCCTGCGCGTCTACCAGGAAAAATTCCAGCGGGCGGCGCCGGTGCTGTCGTTTGAGGCGCGCCGTGCACTGCGCGAGTACGCCTGGCCGGGCAATATCCGTCAGCTGCAGAACGTCATCAAGCGGCTGGTGATTCTGGGCGCCGAGGAAGTGGTCTTCCACGAGCTGGCCAGCCGCGGCGAGGAGGAGTTTGACATTGACCTGGACCGCGATACCGATATGCCGCTGAAGGAGATCACCCGCAACGCGGTGGACAAACTGGAGCGCATCGTCATTGCCCGCTCGCTGCGCAAGCACAACTGGAACCGGCGGCGGGTGTCGCGTTCGCTGCAGATCAGCTACCGCGCTTTGCTCTACAAGATCAAAAAGTTCGAGCTGCCCTCGCGGCAGTTCAGCGCCCCCGGCGGGGATGGGGAATAGGCGAAGGAGGAAGCCCATGGGGATGCGATTCCACAAGACTGCGATAACCCTGATGGCGCTGGCCTGCTGCGCGGGCACGGTCGCCGCGCAAACCGCCCACACCAGTAAAGCGGCGCCGCCGCCGGTGGCCGCCAAAGCCGACCCTCCGGCGGCCCAGCCGGAAGCCGCCGCGGCCTCCCAGTACACGCTGGGCGCGGGCGATGTGGTGGCGGTGGACGTGTGGCACGAGCCCGAGGTGAGCCGCACCCTGCCCATCCGTCCCGACGGGCGCATCAGCCTGCCGCTGGCGGGCGAGGTTCTGGCCAAGGGCCTGACCACCCTCCAGTTACAGGACGAAATCGCCGATAGGCTGAAGAAGTATATTGACCATCCGGCGGTGACGGTGATGTTGCAGCAGGCAGAAAGCCGCCGCTACAACATCCTGGGCATGGTGAACCACCCCGGCAGCGTGGTGCTGACCCAGCCGACGACCATCCTCGACGCCATCGCCCAGGCGGGCGGTCTGCGCGACTTCGCCCATGGCAACAAGATTTACCTCATCCGCAAACGGGCCAGTGACGGGGTCGAAATTCGCTACAACTTCAACTACGACAAAGTGAGCCGCGGTCTGGCGCCGCAGCAGAACATCCCGGTCCAGCCCGACGACATCATCGTGGTGCCATGAAGATCGCGCTCTCCATTTTGGTAACCTTGACCGCCGCCGCGGCCGCTCTGGCGCAGGCACCCACGCCCGGGTGGCAGCTCTCCGGCCAGGTGAACCAGGGCTTCAGCAGCAACGTGCAGGGGGCGCTCACCCATCCCGTAGCCGATGCCACCACCCAGTTGACTCTGCAGCTGGGCC
>DATBPS010000102.1:0-15514 GCA_036561225.1 Terriglobales bacterium | reverse complement strand
TTGGCGCGGCGCGGGGTGCTGCGGCGGGTGGAGCGCGAGGCGGCGCTGCCCGCCCCCGCCTGGGCGCCGCGCCCGCGCGTTCTGAGCCTGAACCCGGCGCAGCAGGCGGCGCTGGACGCCATCTTCGCCGAGGATGTGCGCACCCCGATGCTGCTGCACGGTGTCACCGGCAGCGGCAAGACGGCGGTCTACCTGGCGGCCATCGCCGCCGTGCTGGAGCGCGGCGAGACGGCGCTGCTGCTGGTGCCCGAGATCGGGCTGACGCCGGCGCTGTTTGCGGATTTCACCGACGCCTTCCCCGGGCAGGTGGGCGTGCTCCATTCCGGACTGAGCGCGGGGGAGCGGGCGCAGCACTGGGAACGGCTGCGGCGCGGGGAGGCGCGGGTGGCGGTGGGCACCCGCTCCGCGGTGTTCGCCCCGCTCCACCGCCTGGGGCTGATTCTGGTGGATGAGGAGCACGACGCCAGCTTCAAACAGCAGGAGTCGCCGCGCTACCACGCCCGCGATCTGGCGGTACTGCGCGCCCGCCTGCAACATGCGCGCATGGTGCTGGGGTCGGCCACCCCGTCGCTCGAAAGCTACGCGCACGCCCGCAGCGGCAAGTACCGTCTGCTGGAGATGCGCGAGCGGGTCGAGGCGCGCCCGTTGCCGGCGATGCGGCTGGTGGACATGGGTGAGGATTTCCGCCGGCGCGCCGCCGGGGGCGCGGCGCCGCGGCGGGAGGAAGCCGCGCAGGAGATGCTGCTGTCGGCCGAGCTGCGCGCCGCGCTGGACGACCGGCTGACCAGGGGACAGCAGTCGCTGCTGCTGATCAACCGCCGCGGCTTCGCGCCGGTGGTGATGTGCCGCGCCTGCGGCGCCAGCGTGCAGTGCCGCGATTGCTCGCTGGCGCTGACCTACCACAAGCGCGCCGCGCGGCTGCTGTGTCACCTGTGCGGCTACAGCACCGAGCCTCCGGTACGATGCCCGGCGTGCGACAGCGAACATATCTATTTTCTCGGCAGCGGCAGCGAGAAGGTGGAAGAAAGCCTCGCGGCGCTGTTTCCCCGGGCGCGCCTCGCCCGCCTCGACCGGGATACCGCCCGCAGCCGCGGCCACCTGGAGCGCGTGCTGGCGCGCTTTCGCGACGGCGATCTCGACATTCTGGTCGGCACCCAGATGATCGCCAAAGGCCACGACCTGCCGGGCGTGACGCTGGTGGGGGTGCTCAACGCCGACCGCGGCCTGACGTTTCCCGATTTCCGCGCCGCCGAGCGGACATTTCAATTGTTGACGCAGGTGGCGGGCCGCGCGGGGCGCGGCGACACGCCGGGCGAAGTCATTCTGCAGGTGATGCACCCGGGCCACTATGCGGTGGAGACGGCGGTGCGCGCCGACTTTACCGCCTTCTACGACAAGGAAGCTGAATTCCGCCGCTGGATGCACTATCCGCCCTTCGCGGCGCTGGCGGCGGCCCAGTTGCGCCACCGCGACTATGACCATGTGCTCGACTACGCCACCCGCGCCGGCAAATTCCTGAAACAGCAGGCGGAGCGGTATGCCTCGACCCGCGTGCTCGGCCCCTCGCCCGCTCTTCTCGCCAGAGCCAAAAACGAGTACCGCTTCCAGTTTCTGTTCAAGAGCGCCAGCCGCAGGGAACTTAACGCCCTGTTGTCGGCGCTGCGAGCCTTCGCACGCCAGGAAAAATTCCCCGCCACCGCCCTGGCGGTGGATGTCGACCCGCTCAACCTCTAAGTGGCGGCCAGCGGCATGGCCATGAAGGTCACCAGAAAAATGGCCAGCGCCAGCAGCGCCAGCCACAGCCGTCCCTGGCCCAAGGGCGAGAGTTCGGGCACGAAGGGATGGCGCACCCGCATGGCGGCGATGAAGGCGGCGAAGAAGTACCAGCCGGGCCAGTAGAACCAGCCACCGGCGACGAGCGCCGCCAGCGTAATCCACGAGATCGCGGTGTGCAGCCGCGGCGCGACGGCGTAGACGACATGGCCGCCGTCCAATTGCGCTCCCGGGACCAGGTTCAGCATGGTGACGAAAAGCCCCAGCCAGGCGGCGCGCGCCATGGGAGACAGCGCGATGTGCGTAACCACCACGCCCGGGTAGAGCCCCGCCGCCACCCAGCGCGCCAGCGGCGGCCAGGCAAACTCCAGAAACTGGTGCTGCCAAATGCTGACCTGCGTTGGGGCCAGCACGACGGAGGTAGCCAGCCCCCAGAACAATAACGGCACCGCCACCGCCATGCCCGCCAGCGGCCCGGCAATGCCGACATCGAAAACTTCCTGACGGTCGTGGAACGGCGCCTTGATGCGGATGAAAGCGCCAAAGGTGCCGATCAGGGTCGGCGCGGGCAGGAAGAGCGGGTAGGTGGAGTCCAGACGATAGAAGCGGCAGGCGAGAAAGTGGCCCAGCTCATGGCTGAGCAGGATGGCCATCAGCGGCAGGCTGAAGCTGAGTCCACCCCAGAGTGTGGCGGGATGGTGCCACACCCAACGGAAGGGGAACAGGTCTTCGGGGGTGAAGTAGGCCGGGAGATGGTGGGCGAAGTTGAACTGCAACCGCGCGCCGATGACCGTAGTGGTGAGCAGCGTCAGCAGGAACAGCGGAACCGCCCATCGCCAACTGGGCAGGGGCGGCTGCCAGCGCTCGTCGCGCGGCACCCTCCAGAACGCAACCGATGTTACATCCATCCTGTTGCTATTCGATGGCGCTCATTTCCTTGCCGGGACGGAAGCGGATGGATTTGCCGGGGGCAATAGCAACCTCGGCGCCGGTGCGGGGATTGCGGCCGACCCCGGTCTTGCGCGGCCGAATGCTGAACACCCCAAACCCGCGCAGCTCGATGCGGTCGCCCTTTTCCAGCGCTGCCTTCATGCTCCCGAAGATCGCCTCTACCGCCGCTTCCGCCTGGGTCTTGCTCAGCCCCGTACGGTTCACGACGGCCTGGATGAGATCCATCTTGATCATGCTAAGTTGAGTTTATTCAAGGGGATAGCGATAGTCAAGCCTAACGGACCGGGGGCGTGGGATGGGACTTGTGCGGCTGTGACCAGGCCGGCGGAGCGGTGGGCAGGGCGGCGGCAGCCGGCGGCTTGGGAAGCTGGACGGCTTTTCTGGTGACTACCGGGCCGGCATCGCGGGTGTCCAGACCCAAGTGGCCGGGTGCAGGACGGCGGCGGCCGCGGCGGGTGATTTGCCAGGGAATGGTTCCCAGGCCGAGCACGATGCCCAATAAAAACAGCGCCACCGCGATGTGCGACTGGTAGCGCATCAGGTCGTCATGCAGCAGCACAAACAACTGCTGCAACGCCACTCCGAAGTAGGCCAGCAATGCCACCCAGATCACCCCGCCCACCAGGTTGGTGAGCGAGAAGCGGCGCCGGCGGATGTGCAGCATTCCCGCCGCCAGCGGAATGATCAGCCGGAACCCCCACATGAAGCGGGAGAAGAGCAGCGCCGAGAACCCGGAACGCGAGCTGTGCAACCAGCGTGAAACCCGTTGCCGGTGCTTGCTGTGGGCCAGCAGGCTGCGCATGCGGCCCAGGGCGCCGATCTCGTACATCAGCTCGTTGCCCCCTACCGTCACGCCCAGGGCAATGCCGATCACCCAGCGCATGCTGAAGTACTCGGTTCCCGCGCTGGCCAGGATCATGGCGGCCACCAGGGTGGCATCGCCTTCGATGATCAGGCCCAGCACCAGGAATGCATAGCCGAAATGGAGGAGGAGGTATTGCACCAGGAAGCGGGTCGTCAGGCTTACCGCTAGAAGGATAGCCTGCACTACGATTTTTAGGAAAGCGCCAACCACTATTTTACAAGATTCTGAATAGGCGTAGCTGCTGCATGCGACACAATGTTTCCATTACGGGACCACGGGTTCTGCGTTCCGCAACGGGCCGGCAGGCCAGCGCGGCGGGAGGGATTGGGTCTTACCTGCCAGGCATAGGGCCGCGTACAATTGAACCCAACCCCGCGTCCGCTAAGGGCGCGGTCTTCGATAACCAGAGGTAGAGACCATGTCGCGCAGTGTGAACAAAGTGATCCTGCTTGGGCGTCTGGGCAAGGACCCCGAGCTCAAGTACACCCCTTCCGGACAAGCGGTGACCAAGTTCAGTCTGGCCACCAGTGAACGTTGGAAAGACAAGGGCAGCGGTGAGTTCCAGGAACGCACCGAGTGGCACAACATTGTTTGCTGGTCGAAGCTGGCCGAGACGGCCAACCAGTACCTGACCAAGGGGTCCAGCGTGTACATCGAAGGGCGTCTGCAGACGCGCTCGTGGGAAGACAAAGAGAACAAGCGCCATTACATGACCGAGGTGATCGTCAACGAGATGGTGATGACCGGCGGCCGCGGCGAGGGCGGCGGGAGCAGCCGCGGCGAATCCAGCGGCGGCGGTCGTGCCGCGCAGGCCGCCTCGGCGCCGGGGTCGGCGCACGACGAGGGCGATCGCTTCCCCAGCGGTCCGCCGACGGAGATCACCGACGACGACATCCCCTTCTAACTTCTAAAAGGACCCATTCCCATCCGCTTCGAAAACTTAAAGCAGCCCGCCCTCCAGCAAGCCTTGGCGGAAGTCGAGGTGGAGGGCGTGCGTCTGGACCTGCACCAGCAGATGCGCCTGGTGGGTTTGACGTACGGCGTCGAACCCACCTCGGCGACGCTGGGCTGGGCGGTCACCGAAGAGATGACCATCGTGCGCGGCGGACAACTGGTCCCGGTGAGCGGGCTGGCGCTGCACTTCATCGGGCTGACCCGGTTTGAGGTGGCCTTCGACCAGGAGTCGCCGGGCCAATTGGATTATTTTGAGTTGCGCCGTGATCCCGATCCCAGCCTCAGGTTTTTCTTCGAGGGGGGCACGATTCGCATTGCCGCCGAAGGCTGCCGCGCCGAGCTGGTGCTCGGGGGCGAGGAAGATGACGGCGGTGACGAGGCCGCCGCCTCCGGTTCCGGCTTGGTGCAGTAGCCCTTTGAATACTGCCCCATGACTACCCTGGCTGGTTAGAATCAGAGTTATGCAGCGCTGGCCCGTGTGGCTTGTGGGGATGTGCCTGTGCCTGGCCCTGCACGCCCAGGCGCCCGACGCCCCCGCGCCGCCGCTGACGGCGGCCGAAATCGGCAGCGCACTCTTTTATACCGTCCCGGGCACGGCCGCCGACCTCAGCTTTACCCAGCACTCGGACCGCATCGGCACGCTGGCGCCGCAAAGCTTCTCGCTGGATCGCTACGGCACGCTCAAAGGCAGTGTGCCCGCCGATCTGCTGGCAGAGGCGGAGGCGCAGAAGGTGGCGGTGATGCCGCTGGTCATCAACGCCGGGTTTTCGCGGCTCAACGGCGAGCGGATGCTGCGCAGCCCGCGAGCGCGCGATCGGGCCATCGGGGCGCTGGTGTCAACCGCCCGCGAGCAGGGGTTTTCCGGCTGGCAAATTGATTTTGAAAACCTGCCTTCCTCGCAACGCGCCGCCTTCTCGCGTTTTGTCGCCGAGACCGCCGAGGCGCTGCACCGCCAGGGCAAGCAGTTGAGCGTGGCGGTGGCGGCGCGCACCGCCGATCTGCCCGACAGCGACAACTACCGCACCTTCTCCGGCGTCTATGACTACGCCGCGCTGGGAGCCAGCGCCGATTTTCTGAGCGTGATGGCCTACCCGGAGAGCGACTCCCGTCATCCCGGACCGCTGGCCAGTTATCCCTGGGTGGAAAGAGTTGTGCAGCACGTGCTGGAACAGGTGCCGCCCGACAAGATTTCGCTGGGGCTGCCCACCTACCAGACCGACTGGATGGAGCGGCGGGTGCGCATCAGCTTCCGCCGCCGTGTCGCCGGCCACCTGAAGCGGGTCTTTGAGTACGTCTACCGGCTGTTCCACCGCAACGGCCCGGTGGTCCACGATGACGACACGCCGCTCGAGTGGGACGCCCCGATGCAGTCGTCCTACCGCATCACCGGCAGCGGTCATAAGCGCCAGGTGACCTGGGTGGAAGACGAGCGCAGCTTCGTGGCCAAGCTGCATCTGGTGACCCAGTACCATCTGAGGGGCTTTTCGGTGTGGCGCATCGGCCTCGAGGATCCCCACATCTGGCCGGAACTTCCGGTGGCGGTGCGCACCCCCGCGATCGCCGCGCCCGCCGGATTGCCGGTGCTGGTGCAGGGCGGCGGCGGCCGCTGAGCGGCCCGGCGCTCGTCAACGCCCGCGGGCGGGCGTCTGCTTGCCGATGCGGGTCTTCAGCAGCAGGGGCGTGCCCTCGAACCCGAACGCCTGGCGCAACTGGTTCTCCAGGAAGCGGCGATAGGCAAAGTGCAGCGGCCGGGCACGATCCAGAAAGAGCACGAACTGGGGCGGCGCGGTGGAGACCTGCGACAGATAGAGAATGCGCACCCGCTGACCGGCAGGCGTAGGGGCGCGGGCGAAATCCACCGAGGCCAAAAACCGGTTGACGGCGGCGGTGGGCACGCGCTTATGGCGTTCACGCGCCACCCGGCCGATGGCCGCCTCCAGTTTCGGCATCCCCACGCCTTCCTGGGCGGAGATGAAAATAATGGGAGCGAAGGCGAGAAACTTCAGCCGTTCGTGCACCCGCCGTTTGTACTCCTCCTGCGTGCGTCCCATCTCCTTGGCCCGATCCCATTTATTGACCACGATCAGGCACGAGCGCAGCGCTTCGACGGCGTAGCCGGCGATGGTGGCGTCGAGCGACAGCACGCCGCCTTCGTCCGGTTCGGCGCCATCGAGCACAATCAAGGCCACATCCGCCTGTTCCAGATGCTTCCGCGCCATGACCACGCTGAGCTTCTCGGCCATCAGGCGGGTAACGCCCTTGCGGCGGATGCCGGCGGTGTCAATCATGCGCCAGCGCAGCGCACCGCGCCGCACCACCGCGTCCACGGCGTCGCGCGTGGTGCCCGCCACCGGGCTCACGATGGAGCGGTTCTCGCCCAGCAGGCGGTTCAACAGGGTGGACTTGCCCACGTTGGGGCGGCCCACAATGGCGATACGGGTCTCGATGGCGTCGGCGGCCGCCGCGGGCGCCTCGGTAGAGGCGTCAGGGAGCGCCGCCACCACCGCATTGAGCGCGTCTTCCAGGCCCTGGCCGTGTTCGGCGCTGACCGGAAAGATATCCGTGATTCCCAGGCGGTAGAACGGTCCCAGGTCCGCCGTCTGGCGCTCGCTCTCGATCTTGTTGACCAGCAGCAGCAGCGGTTTGCCGGTGGTGCGCAGTAGACGGGCGAGTTCGAGATCCGGGGCGGCCAGCTCGCTGCGCCCGTCCACCACCATCAGCACCACGGCGGCATCGGCCAGCGCCACCTGCGCCTGCTGAAAGATGGCCGTCGGGATCTCTTCGTCGTTGCCGGGCAGCATCCCGCCGGTGTCGGTCAACTGGAAGCTGCGTCCGCGCCACTCGCCCACGCCCATCAGGCGGTCGCGGGTGATGCCGGGTTCGTCGCCCACGATGGCGCGCCGGGAGCGGGTCAGGCGGTTGAAGAGGGTGGACTTGCCGACGTTGGGACGGCCCACGATCACCACCGACGGCAGAGCCGTCGGGGCCGGGCGCAGCGCGGAACGGCGGGAAGTCAATCGCACGGGGGGTGGGGGGCCTATCGGCCGGCGCCGGTGGCGCGGGCGAAGTAGCCCTTGCGGGTGCGCACGGCGACGTCCTTGCGCAGCACTTTAATCTGCACGTTGTGGAACTGGCCGTTGGGCACGAAGTTGTCGGGATTGTAGGCCACCACGTACTGGTGGCGAAGATCGTTCACGATGGACTGAAAAGCGCCGCCGAGATCATGCGCCTCGATGGGGAAAAACGCCTGTCCTCCGGTCTGTTCGGCGAAGCGCTTGAGCACGTCGTCGGCCTGCCCGTCGGCGCCGGTCGGTTCGGTGCCGATGGTATAGATCACCGCGCCCACGTCCTGGGCCATGCCCAGCGCCTCGTCGCGGCTGTAGCGGCTCTGGTTGTCGGTGCCGTCGCTGATGATGACGATGATGTTGCGCCCCGCGCCGGCGCCCTTCAGCCCGGCACCGAAGTCGTCGTGGGCGGTGTAGAACAGGGCATCGTAGAGAGCCGTGCCGCCGGAGGGGCGCAGCAGGTTGATGGCCCGCTGCAGCTTGTCGTACTTGTCGGTAAACGGCTGGGCCACGTGCAGCGTGTTGTCGAAGCCGGCCACCATGGCTTCATCGCGGCCTTCGACCAGCACCGAGGCCAGAAAATCCGCCGCCGCCTTCTGCTCAAACTGGAAGCGGGTGGTGACGCTGTTGCTGATATCCATCAGGATGGCGATGCGCAGCGGCAGATTGCCCTCGGCATTGAACTGCTGCACCTTCTGCGGCTGGCCGTTGTCGAGGATCTGAATGTCTTTGGCCGTCAGCCCGGGAACAAAGTGATGGTGCTTGTCGAGAGCGATGAACACCAGCGGCACGGTGTTGACGTTCTTAACGATGGTCGTCTGCTGGCCGGGCCCGCTCGCCCGCGCCGCGCGGGGAGCGAACGACACCATGCCCGCCAGCATCGTCGCCGCGAAAATTCCGCACCACTGGGAAGCCATCTGCTCCGATTATAGCGTGGCCCAGCCGCCACTTTTGGTCGGACCGCCCTCCCGATGGCCGGGCTGTGGCCAGTTAATGGGCGGCGGCGGCGCGCAGCCGGGCCTCCCATTCCGCCATGTCGGCGGGCAGCGGCGCGGTGAAGGCCATGCGTTCGCCGCTGCGGGGATGGGTGAAGGCGAGGGTGGCAGCGTGCAAGAGAACCCGCGGCGGCCGTTCCCCCGCCAACACTCCCGGTCCGGCCAGCGTGACGGGAGCGCCGTAGAGGCGGTCACCCACCACCGGATGCCCCAGGGCCGACAAATGGACGCGGATCTGGTGGGTGCGGCCGGTGTGCAGCTCGAGCTCCAGCGCCGAGTAGGAAGAGGCGGCGCGCAGGGTGGGGTGGGTGGCGGCCGGTGCCGGCCAGGCGGCCAGCACGCGGTAGGTGGTGTGGGCGGGGCGGGAGTGGGTGGGCGGACGGCGGGTGGTCATTTTGATCCGCCGCAGGCGGTCGCGACCCACCGGCAGTTCGATCTCGCCGTGATCTTCCTTGAACAGCCCATGGGCCAGCGCGCGATAGCGCTTCTCGATGCCCCGCGTCTGGAACTGTTCGCTCAGGCTTTGATGGGCGAAGTCGTTGCGCGCCACCACCATGACACCGCTGGTGTCGCGGTCCAGGCGGTGCACGATGCCCGGCCGGGCGGTGTTGCCGCGGCCGCCGGCGGAGAGCGTGCCGTAGCGGGCCAGCAGGGCGTGCACCAGGGTGCCGGTGGGACGCCCGGCGCCGGGGTGCACAACCAGACCGGAGGGCTTGTCCAGCACCGCCAGGTCATCGTCTTCGTACAGCACGGTGAGGGGAATGGCTTCCGGCTCGAGGGTGGACGCCGGCGAAGGCGCGGCCTCGACGCGGGTTTCCAGGATGTCGGCCGGTTCCACCAGGGTGGAGGGGCGGGTCTGCACCGCTCCGTTCACGCTGACGCCTCCGCTGCGGATCAGCGCCTGCACCCGCATCCGGCTCCAGCCGGGCAGGTGGGGGCCGAGGGATCGGTCGAGGCGCTCGTCCATGGTCAGCTGGCGTGGGCCGCGGTGGCGCGGCGGGCACGCAGCGCCCAAATGCCGATGGCGAGGGCGATCATGGCCAGACTGGTGAGTTGGGCGTCGGTCATCAGGCCGTGAAAGAGCATGGCCTGGGGCTCGTAGAAGCGCAGGAAGTCCACCAGAAAACGCACCACGCCGTAGCTGATGAGGTACACAGCGGTGAGCTGGCCCTCAAACGCCCGTCGCCGCGCCATGCGCCACAGCACCAGGAAGATGACCACCTCCGCGGCCGACTCCATCAACTGGGTGGGGAAGAGCGCCACGCCCAGCGGCACCCCCACGGTGGCATTGGCGTAGGCGTTGTGGAAGGTGATGCCCAGCCAGCTGGAGGTGGGCTTGCCCCAGCAGCAGCCGGCGGAAAAACACCCCAGCCGTCCGATGGCGTGGCCGATGGCCACCCCCGGCACGATGGCATCGCCCACCGCCAGCCAGCGCAGCCGCTGGCGATGCACGTACAGGGTCAGCACCACCAGCGCGCCGATCAGTCCGCCGTAGAAGATGCCCGCCGATTGCAGAAAGCCCCAACTGAGCAGGCTGCCGGGATCGGCCAGGTAGGCGCGCCAGTCCTGGAGGACGAGGAACAGCTTGGCGCCCACAATCGCCGCCAGCGCCAGATAGACGGCCAGATTGAAGACCCGCTCCGGGTCCAGGCCGAAGCCGCGGGCGAAGTGGCGGGCGACGTAGATGCCGGTGAGGAACCCGACGGCCACCAGCAGGCCGTAGGTGTGGAGAGTGAAACCGCCGATATGAAAGAGAATCGGAAACATGCTGCTGAATGATTATGGCGCGGGCGCGGCCTCGGTGTCTTTGCCGGGCGCGGCGGCCGGCGACGGGTGGTCGTGCAGGATCTCCCACACCAGCAGCCCCGCTCCCACCACGATGGCGCTGTCGGCCAGGTTGAACACCGGCCAACTGTGCGAACCGATATAGAAGAGGAGGAAGTCCACCACCTTGCCGTGCAGCACCCGGTCGAGCAGATTGCCGCAAGCGCCGCTGGCGATGAGCGCCATGGCGTAACCGGTGCGCGCCGTCTGTTTGCTGCGCCACAGCAGCAGCAGCACCACCACCAGCGCCAGACTGCTGGCGCTGATCAGGGCATCGCGGAAGGTGGCGGAGGAGTATTGAAACAGGCCGAAGGCCACGCCCGGGTTCTCGGCATGGATGATGCGGAACAGGCCGGGGATGACGGTGTGGCTGTAATCCTCGGGAAGTTTGTCCACCAGACCCTTGGTCCACTGGTCGGCGACAAACACCGCCAGGGCGACGATCAGGTAGCGCAACTGCAGCCAGCGTCGCATGGTGCTACCGGACGGCGGCCAGCCCCATCTCCTCCAGGGCGCGGGCGCAGCGGGCGCACACCCCCGGCCAGGCGGGGGCGAGGCCCACATCCTCGGTGTAGTTCCAGCAGCGTTCGCACTTGACCCCGGGGGCACGATGGACTTCCACGCTCCGCGTCGCGGCTTCCCCGACTTCCACTTGCGAGACGATGAACAGCGCCGGCAATTGTGACTGTTCGGCGCGCAGCACGGCGGCTTCCGCCGCCGGGGCGCGCAGGATCAGGCGCGCCTCCAGCCCGGTGCCGATCTCCTTGGCCTGGCGCGCGGCTTCCAGGGCCTTCAGGGACTCTTCGCGCCACTCCCGCAGCAGCCGCCAGCGCGCGGCCTCAGCCTCGTCGTCCGCCAGCCAAAGCCGCACATCCATATAAGTCTGCAGATGCACACTGTCGGCGGAGGATTCACCTGCGGCCGCCAATCCGGTGGCGCGCATGTTCTGCCAGATCTCGTCGCTGGTGAAGGCCAGGATGGGGGCGAACAGGCGCACCAGGGTGTGCAGCAGATGGTAGAGCGTAGTCTGTGCGCTGCGGCGCGCCGTACTGCGCGCGGCGGCGGTATAGAGCCGGTCCTTGAGCACGTCGAGATAGAAGGCGCTCAACTCCACCGAACAGAAGTCGGCGAGGCGGCGATAGCCGCGATGGAAGGCAAACTCGGCGTACTCGCGCTCCACCTCCTGCGCCAACTGAGCCGTCTGGCGCAGCATGTAACGGTCCAGCGGGGTGAGGTCGTTGACGGCCACCAGGTCGCGCCCGGGCACAAACTGATGCAGATTGCTGAGCAGGTAGCGGAAGGTGTTGCGAACTTTGCGGTAGCCCTCGGCCAGACGCTTCAGGAGGTCAGGCGAGAGGCTGATCTCCTGGGTGTAATCGCTGGCCGCCACCCACAGGCGCAGGATTTCGGCGCCATACTGGCCGGTGATCTCCTCCGGCTCGATGGCGTTGCCCAGCGACTTGTGCATGGTGTGGCCGGCGGCGTCAATCACC
Organism: Terriglobales bacterium; assembly: GCA_036561225.1. Lineage (GTDB taxonomy): Bacteria > Acidobacteriota > Terriglobia > Terriglobales > SCQP01 > SCQP01. Next base: position 3,594 of record DATBPS010000102.1, on the reverse strand, counting down.
CAGCCATGGGTCAGCGTCCCGCGGTAAGGGGCGGCATGGCGCGTGCCCACCGCCACCAGCAGCGACGACTGGAACCAGCCGCGGTACTGGTCGCCGCCCTCGAGGTACAGGTCGGCGGGGAAGCGCAGGCCGTACTCATCGTTGAGCACCGCCGCCTGGCTGCAGCCGGACTCGAACCACACGTCCACGATGTCGCGCTCGGGCACAAACGCCGTGCAGCCGCAGCCGGCGCAGCGCGTCGCGGGGGCGAGGAAGAACTCCGCCGGGCGGCTGAACCAAATGTCGGAACCGTGCTCGGCGAAGGCGGCGACGATGCGCTCGTCGGTGGCGTCATCACGCAGAATCTTTTCGCACCCGGAGCAGCGCAACACCGGGATGGGCACGCCCCACACCCGTTGCCGCGAGATGCACCAGTCGGGGCGCGAGGCCACCATCTGGCGGATGCGCTCGCCGCCCCACTCCGGCATCCACGTCACCCCGGCGATGGCCTCCAGGGCGCGCTGCCGCAGCGGCGCGCTGCCGTCGTGCGGGGCGCGGTCCAGGCCGATGAACCACTGCTCGGTGGCGCGGAAGATGATGGGGTTGTGGCAGCGCCAGCAATGCGGGTAGGAGTGCGACAGCGGCGCCGCCGCCAGCAGCGCGCCCACGCTTTTCAGGTGTTCGATGATGGCCGGATTGGCGGCAAAGACCTGCTGCCCGGTGAAGGGCGCCGTCTCGTCGCCGAAGAAGTTTCCGGCGGCATCCACCGGGCAGACCACCGGCAGCTTGTTCTTTTCCCCGGTGGCGAAGTCCTCGGCGCCGTGCCCGGGCGCGGTGTGCACGATGCCGCTGCCCTGATCGGTGGTGATGTAATCGGCCATTACAGCCGGGATGGCGCGCTCCAGCCAGGGGTGGGAAAACACCGCGCCCTGGATGTCACGGCCGCAAAAACGCGCCACGACGTCGGCTTCGCTCCATCCGGCGCCGATGGCGTCGCCGGTGGCCGCCATCCGTGCCGCCGCAACCAAATAGTTGGCGTCCCGGCGGGAGTCCCGCACCACCACATATTCCAAATCCGGGTGGAAGGCCAGCGCCACGCTGGCGGGTAGCGTCCAGGGGGTGGTGGTCCACACGGCGGCGTAAAGGCTCTCGCCCTTGACCCCTGCCGGCAAGCTGCCGGAGCGGAAGCGATACTGTATCCAAACGGTGGGGCTAAGGTGTTCCTTGTACTCCACCTCGGCCTCGGCCAGGGCGGTACGGTCGTGGATGCACCAGTACACGGCTCGCAACCCGCGGTAGGCAAAACCCTGGCGGATGAAGCTCAGAATCTGGGCCGCGATACTGGCCTCGTAGTGAGGCTTAAGGGTCAGGTAGGGGTTGTCCCACTGGCCAAACACCGCCAGCCGTTCGAAGCCCTGCTTCTGCAGATCCACGTATTTCAGGGCGTACTCGCGGCATCGCTGGCGGATCTCAACGTCGGTGAGCGAGGCCTTGCGCGGCCCCAACTCCTTGTCCACCTTGATCTCAATGGGCAATCCGTGGCAATCCCACCCCGGTACGTAAGGCGAATCAAACCCGGCCATGGACTTGGACTTGACCACCAGGTCCTTGACTACCTTGTTCAGCGCCGTGCCCAGGTGGATGGCGCCGTTGGCGTACGGCGGCCCATCATGCAGCAGGTAAACCGGCCGCCCCAGTTTGGACTTGCGGATACGGCCGTAAAGGTCCATTTCCCGCCATTTTGCCAGCCACTGCGGCTCGCTGGCGGGCAGGTTGGCCTTCATCGGAAAGGCGGTTTCCGGCAGGTTCAGGGTGGATTTATAGGACGATCCGGCCACAATCCATTATAGCGGTCACAAAAAGCGCGCAACCCCTGCCCCCTTGGAACGATCTGATGTACAGGGGCCAAGTGGCATGGAATTCACCCCCGATTTTCGCTCTCCGGTCGAAAGTACGCCGCTGTGGCGGCAGTTGTGGCAGGAGCTGAAGGATCGCTTCCACCCCGCCCCGGAACCCGATATCCACCTGGAATCGAAGCCGGTTCCCGTCAAGGACATCTGGAGCCACGAGAACAACCTCCGCCAGCGCCTGAGCTCCATCGGCATCCACCTGGCGGTGCTGGGCATTCTGATGCTGCCCTTGTGGAAGCCGGTTAGGCGGGCCATCCAGCATGAGCAGGTAGTGCTGATGCCCACCCTGATGGAGCCGGGACCGTCGCTGCCCAAGGCGAAGCATCTGGCGGGCGGCGGCGCGCCGCTGGTGAATAAGATTTTGCCCCCCAAGCTGCGGCCGGTGAATGCCACCCCGCAGCCCATTCCGCCTCCGCTCAAGCTGATGCCCGCCACGGCGCTGGCCAACATCCCCATCCCGCAGTTTGGTGATCCCGGCCGATTGGCCGGTCCGCCGGGCAACAGCGCCGGCAGCAGCGGCGCCGGCCCCGGGGGCGCGGGCACGGACGCCAACGGGGGCGGCGATTGCGTCAGCGGCCCCTGCCGGGTGGGTGGTGATGTCAGCGAGCCGGTGCCGATCTACGACCCCGACCCGCAATACTCCGATGCCGCCCGTCAGGCCAAGTTCCAGGGCACGGTGGTGGTGGCGGTGGTGATTGGCGCCGATGGCCATGTCTACAACCCCAAGGTGGTGCAGAGCGTCGGGTTGGGGCTGGACCAGAAAGCCATCGAAGCCGTCAGCCTGTGGCGCTTTGAGCCGGCCAAGAAGGACGGCAAGCCGGTCCGCGTCGCCGCCAATATCGAAGTAAATTTCCGCTTGTACTAAGACAAATCGTTGGGATCAGGGCGTGATCCGCCGGTCATATTGAAACGTCGGCGTGCTACACTGCGTACAACAGTTGGAGTACCTCAACGGCACTCCCAAGAAAGCGCGCAATGGCCGAAATGCCAACTGACCCGCACGCGGAGCAGCCCGAAGAGCTTCATTTTCTTCTCGAACAGCCATCCGGATGGACGGCTTTCAAGCAGGAATTCAAAGAGTTCTTTTTCCCCGTCAAACCGCCCGAGCTGGTGCTCGAGTCGAAGCCGATTCCGGTCAAGAGCATCTGGTCGCCACCCAAGCCTCTTTCCAGCCGCCTGGGCTCGGTAGGTGTGCATCTGGCGGTGCTGGGCATCATGATGCTGCCCTTCTGGAAGCCGGTGCGCAAGCAGATCCAGAAAGTCTTACAGGTGCAAGAGTTGTTTGTGCCAACCCGGATGGAGCCGCCGACGATTAAAGTGCGGCGTTTGTCGGGCGGTGGCGTGCCCACCGTCCTACCCAAGCCCAAGTTGGTGCAGACGCCCAAGCCGCAGGCCATGCCCACACCCATGGCCCTCACCCCGGTGACCATGGCCATGAATCTGCCGGCATTCGGCGCGGTGGGCGAGCTTTCCGGCCCCCCCGGCGCGGGCGGAGGCAAGAACGGCGGAGGATCAAGCGGCAACGGCGCGGGATCGGCGGGCGGGACCTGCGTCGGCGCCGATTGCGCCGACTCCGGTGGCATGGCCATGACCGCGCCGGTGCCGGTGTATCAGCCCGATCCTGAGTACACCGAAGAGGCCCGCAAGGCCAAGTTTCAGGGCACCTGCATTGTGCTGGTCACCATCAGCGCCGACGGGAAGGTGA
>DATBPS010000101.1:0-16256 GCA_036561225.1 Terriglobales bacterium | reverse complement strand
AACCCATTTCTCCGGCTTCATGCGGCTGGCAGGATTTCCGACAACGGCAGGCTCCAGCCCGGTAGGAAAGAACTCTCCAAGCGCCCGGAAGCGGAGATCACTTTCGGCTGTGTGGCCCCCTGCTGATACAGGTGGGCCTCGCGCGCTTCCGGATAAAGCAACCAAACAGCCGCCGTGCCCGCGCTCAGGTACTGACCCGTCTTGAGCAGCAAGTCCGCCGCGCGATCGCTCGCCGAAATCACCTCAAAGGCCAGATCCGGTGCAATCGGAATCGGTATCTGGCTCTGGTACTTCGCAAGAAAATGTGCCGTGAGGATAATCGCGACATCGGGGCGGCGAACCGTTGCCGAACCGAGCTGAAAATCAGTCTCGCTGGTTACGAAACCCAGGCCATGCTGTGTGGCAAACTCGTCAAGGCGGGCAGCGAGGCGTAGTTTTACCTGATTGTGGCGGAACGTGGGTGACGGCGACACGATCAGCTCCCCTTCGCTCAACTCATAGCGCGGACCGTCATGCTCATCCAGCGCTATATAGTCGGCAATCGTCCAAGTCGCCTTGGTCGCCATGCCCATAGCATAACGCCGTTAATGGACAGCGCTGGGCGGCACGGGAACCAGCTTGATACCCGCCAACTCGGCATCGGTCTGGACCAGATTGAGCTTGGAGAAATGGGCAAAAAAGCCCCACGAACCGTACTTCGCCTGCAGGCCGGGAAGCGCGGCAGCGGCCAGCGATTCGCCGCTCAGCCCGTGTCCCCGTCCGGCGGCCACGGTGTCGCGCAGGGCGACCAGATACCCCCGAAAGGCGGCCACGTCGGCGCGCCTTCCCAGTTCGCCGTGTCCGGGCACAAAGATGGTGGATTCCGGACGCGGCCCCCACGCCTCGAGCTGGGTGAGGGTGAAGAGCAGTTGCTTCGTCGAGGCATCAATCAGGTTGGGCAGCGAGTGATCCCAGAACAAATCGCCGGTGTAGACCACATCCGCGTCGGGCACCAGCACCGCGCTGTCGCCCCCGGTATGGCCCGGAAAGACACGAACGATCACCTGGCGCGTGCCCAGCCAAATGTCCAGGCCGTCGTCGTAGAGCAGCTCGGGCGCACGGTAGGCCGCGACCCGCGCCTGCTGCGCCGGCGTCGGGTGCGCGCCAAAAAATTTCAGGTTATCGCTATGGATCCACGCCCGCACGTTGCGTTGCGCACACAGCACCGCCCCCGCATCGGCAAAGATCTGATTCCCGGCCACATGATCGAGATGGTAGTGGGTATTGATGACGTACCGCACCGGCAGCCGGGTGCGCTCGCGGATGGCGGCGAGCAGCGCCTGCGCCGCCGCCGGGTCCTCGAAGGTGTCCACCACCAGCACCCCGTCATCGCCGATCACGAAGCCGGCATTGCTGCCCGCGCTGCTGCCGGCCGTCGCCACGGCGGCAAATACCCCCCGCCCAACTTCATGCAGGGTGAAATAACTCTTCGCCCCCGTTTGTGCCATCAGGCCCGCGGCCGCAACCATCAACGCCAACAGTATCCGCCCCATCGGCCTAGTATGCCTGCCCTGACCCCTAACCCCTAAATCCTGACCCCTGAATCCTGACCCCTGTTCACGGCTCCCGCAGCGCCACCAGCGGATCCACCCGCGTGGCATTGTGGGCGGGCACAAAGCAGGCGACCGCCGCCATGATGGCCAGCAGCAGGCTGATGGACAGGTAGGTAATCGCGTCCCCGGCGCTGATCCCCTGAATCAGCCCTTGCAGCGCCCGCGCCATGAAAAACGCCGCCGGCAGCCCCAAAATCAACCCCCACAGCAGCATCACCCCGCCGCGTCCGAAGACCAGCCCCAGGATCGAACCCTGGGAAGCGCCCAGGGCGCGGCGAATCCCAAACTCGTGCACCCGCTCGCTGACCAGAAACGCCATCACGCCATAGACGCCGATGGCCGCCAAGACCAGCGCGATGACGCCCGCCACGGTGAGCATCACCGCGACGTAGGCGATGCCGATGCTCGCCTCATGGATGTTCTCCGCCAGGGTGCGGACATTGAACACCGGCTGGCTCGCATCCACCGCCATCACCGCTTGCCGGACGGCGGGGCCGAACTGCATCACATCGCCGCTGCCCGCCCCGCGCACCAGAAACAGTTGCGAGTAGCGCGGCTGCTGCGCCAGCGGCATGTAGAGGGTGTATTCCGGTTCGGTGTCGCTCCACGACCATTGCACGTCGGCCGCCACCCCCACCACCGTCATCCACGGACTGGTGGAGCTGTCGTTGCCCAACTTGACATGCTCGCCCAACGGCGATCGGCCCGGCCAATAGCGCTGCGCCAGCGCCTGACTGACGATGGCCACCGGTTGGGAGTTGGCGCCGTCGGAGTCGCTGAACGCCCGCCCGGACTGGATACCGATGGGGAGCAGCGAAAACAGATTCGGGCTCACCGACTGCATCACCGCCCAGCGGGCCTGGCTGGCATCGAGCGCCGGCTGCCCGGAGATGCTGAACGGGTCGGTGCCGTAGCCGTTGTCCAGCGGCAGCGAGCTCATCGTGGCTGCGCCCCGCACGCCGGGAATGGCCGCCATTTTCTCCAGCGACTGCCGGTAAAATGTTAGCCGCGCATTGGGGCTGGAGTACTGCGCCGTGCCGGGCAGGTTGGTGGCGGCGGTGAGCAGCGTGGGAGGCGCAAAATTTCCGCCTGACGCAATCAAATTGCCGAACCCCTGCACCATGAGTCCCGCCCCCACCAGCAGCACCATGGCCAGCGCGATCTGGGCCACCACCAGCGCGAAGCGCACCCGGCGCCGCGACTGCCCGATGGCGCCGCGACCACCCTCCTTGAGGGTGCGGTTGAGTTCCGGGCGCGCGGCGTGCCAGGCGGGCGCCACCCCGGCCAGAATGCCCGCCAGCACCGCCACCCCCAGCGTGAACCACAGCGCGTCGGCGTCCAGACGGATCCGGTCCCAGCCCCCGATAAACTGCGCCACTTGGGCCGGCATGTAGCTGAGGATGAGGCGCAGCGAAACGGCGGCAAAACCCAGCCCCACCACCGCGCCCCCCAGCCCCAGAAGGATGTTTTCCGTCAGCAGTTGCCGCATCAGCCGCGCCCGGCCCGCGCCCAGCGCCACCCGCAGCGCCAATTCATGATTCCGCCCCAGGGCGCGGGCAAACTGCAGATTGGCCACATTGGCGCAGGCGATCAGCAGTAGAAAGCCCACCGCCCCCTGCAGCAGAAACACATAACCGGCCGTCTCTCTCCCAATCACCCGGTCGGAGAGCGACTGCACGTGTACGCCCCAGTCGCGGTTGGTGTCGGGATAGGCGGCATCCACCCGCGCCACAATCCCCTGCAACTCCGACGTGGCCGAGTCCAGACTGACGCCGGCGCGCAAGGCGCCGATCACGTGCAGATTGTGGGTGCCGCGGTTGTGCAACTTTTCCGGGGTCAGCGCCAGCGGCATCCACAGCGTCACCGCCTGCGGCATCACCGCGTCCTTGCCCACCACCCCCACCACGGTGTAGGTCTGTTGATCCAGCTGAATGGTCTGACCGGCGATGCCGCGGTTGGCGCCGAACTGGTGCTCCCACAACGCTTGGCTGAGGACCACTTCGCGATCCTGTCCCGGCCGGTCCTCGTTGGCCAGAAAAGTGCGGCCGAGCAGCGGCTTCGAAGGCAGCAGCTGGAAAAAATTGGCGGTGACGTTCGCCCCCTGCACCATGCTGGGCACGCCCGCGCCGCTGAGATTGACCTGGTTGTACTGGTAGGCGGCGACGCCCTCCAGCGAGTGGGCCTGCTCCTTCCACGTCGCATAGTTGAAGGCCGACACGCTGTTGGTCGAGGCCGGCGGCCGGTGCGGCGCCACCTCTGCCAGGTCCACCAGCCGGTCCAGATGCGCGTACGGCAATGGGTGCAGCAGGATGCCATTGGCCACGCTGAAGATGGCGGTGTTGGCGCCTATCCCCAGCCCCAGCGCCAGCATGGCGATCAGGCTGGCGCCCGGCGCTTTGATGACCAGGCGCAGACCGAACTTCAGATCCTGCAAAAACGTCATTTCACCACCTTACGTTATCAACTGACCGGCAGTTCAGCGTAAGCTGAGGGCCATGCGTACTGCTCATCTGCTCCTGCTCTCCTGTCTGGCGCTGCCGCTGGCGGCACAGGCGCCGCGGCATCTTGCCGCCACCTCCAAGACCGTGGCCTGGGGACATTACTGGGCGGGCGACAAACCCGTACTGACCGTTCGGCCGGGGCAGGCGGTAGTTATGGATACGGTGCTCACCAACAGCCCCACCGGCCTGACCCGGGCGGGGGTGAAGGAAGACCAGATCGAAAGCGACCTGAAGGAGATCTACGCCAACCTGCCGCGCGACCAGCGCGGACCGGGCGGCCACATCCTCACCGGCCCGGTTTACATCGAAGGCGCCGAGCCGGGCGATACCCTGGCCGTTCATATCGTCAAGATCGAAGGGCGCATCCCTTACGCCTACAACTCCTTCGGTCCGCGCAGCGGTTGGCTGCCGCAGTTCTTCCCTGGCGAACACAAGACCAGCATCATCCCGCTCGACTGGAAGACGATGACCGCGCACTTTGCCCCCGGCATTGACATCCCCATGCACCCCTTCTTCGGCAGCATGGGCGTGGCGCCGCCGGAAGCCGACGGCAAGCACAGCTCGGTGCCCCCGGACATGATCGGCGGCAACATGGACAACAAGGATCTGGTGGCGGGAACGACGCTGTACCTGCCGGTGTTTGTCCCCGGCGCATTGTTCTACGCCGGCGACGGCCATGCCGGCCAGGGCGACGGCGAGATTGACATCACCGCGCTCGAGACCTCCCTGCGCGGCACCTTCCGCTTCGAGGTCATCAAGAACACCGGGCAGAAATGGCCGCGCGCCGAAACCCCGACCGAGTACATCAGCATGGGCTTCAACCAGGACCTCGTTGCCGCCACCACCCAGGCCTGCGAGGAGATGATTGGTTTCCTCGCCGCCACCCGGCACATCTCCAGGGAAGACGCCTACATGCTGGTCAGCGTCGCCGGCAATGTCCACGACACCGAACTGGTGGACCAGAACCTCGGCGTCCACGTTTTGGTCGCCAAGTCCCTGTTCCGCTGAGAGGGAGACGGTGGCCACCCGACGCCCCCTGATATTTACTCCTCGCGCAGGGCGAGCAGGGGGTCAACGCGGCTGGCGCGGTGCGCGGGCAGGAAACCGGCCAGCAGCGCCACCGCCGTCAGCGTCGCCGCCGCCAGCCCGAGCGCCATGGGGTCATAGTAGGTCATCTGGAACAAGTGCATCTGGCTGATCGCCACCTTGCCCAGGGCCAGGGCGGCAGGAATGCCGACCGCCAGCCCCAGCAGCAACAACCACGCCGCCTCTCGCAGCACCATCCCCACCACCGCGCCGCGGCCGGCGCCGAGCGCCATCCGTAACCCGATTTCGGCGGTACGCCGGGTGACGCTGTAGGCCAGCACGCCATAGATACCGATGGCGGCCAGCAGCAGGCCCAGCGCGCCAAAAAATCCGCTCAGCTTGGCGGTCAACATCTCACCCGTAAGCGACTGGCCCACCCCTTCGGCAACGGAACGGTAGGGCTGCACCCGCAGGCTGGGATCGAGCCCGAGCGTCATGCGCCGCAGTCCGGGGTTGGCGCCTCCGCCGGCCGATTCGCGCACCAGCACGGCGGCACTGGTCAGGATGCCGGCCACCGGGATGCCGTTGAAAAAGGGCACATAGAAGCGCGGCTCGATTTTTTCCTGCACGCTGGTATGGCGGCTGTCGGCGCACACTCCCACCACCGTATACACCGCACCGTGGTCGTCGGGATACAGATCCCGGATCTGCCCGCCGATCGGGTTGCGCCCGGCAAAAAACTGCCGGGCCATGGCCTGGTTGATGATGGCGTGGCGGGGGCCGCCGTCGTCGCCGGCCTTGAAGGCGCGTCCGTTCAGGATGGGAATGCCCAGCGTTTGGAAGTAGTCGGCGCTCACCATGTCCACGTTCGCGCCGGCGTCGTCGCGGCTCTTGGGCGTATAGCCCTCCACGCCCACCGGCAGGCCGGCGTCGCCGCCCAGAAACAAGCCGGTCATGCTCAGTGTCACATGCTGCACTCCCGGCGTGGCCGCGGCGCCATCAAGAAAGCGGTGCCAGAAGGCGGCGGCCGCCTCGTCCTTGAAGCCCGATTGGCCCGGGTTCAGGCCGGAAATGTAGAGCCCGTCGTCGCTGAAGCCCAGCGGCTGCGATTGCAGCTTGGTCAGGCTATGCAAGAATAGCCCCGCGCCCACCAGCAGAACCACCGACAGCGCCACCTGGCCAACCACCAGCGCCTTGCTCAGCGGCATGCGCGTGTGCACGGCGCGCCCCTGCGACTGCAGCGTGGCGTTGAGGTTGAGACGGGCCATGCGCCAGGCGGGAGCCAGCCCGAACAGCACGCCCGAAACCAGACACAGGATGCCGACAAAGCCGAGCACGCGCCAGTCCGGCGTCAATGGCAGGCTGATGCTGGTATCGGTGCCGCCCACCAGCGCCAGCAGCACGCGCACGCCCCAAACCGCCAGCAATGCGCCCAGCAGGCCCCCCATCACCGACAGCAGAATGCTCTCGGTGAGCAACTGCCTGAGAATGCGCCCCCGGCGCGCGCCCAGCGCCAGGCGCACGGTCACTTCTTTCTGACGCGCGGCCGCCCGCGCCAGCAGCAAGCTGGCCAGGTTGACCACCGCCAGCAGCAGCACCAGCCCCACCAGCCCAAACAGCGCGATGAGCGGCGAAGCAAATTGGTCGCGCACCTCCGACGTACCCATGCCCCCGGGCGTGAGCGCCAGCCGTTGCTGCATGACCTGCTGCCGCTGCTGCGCCGTGGAGGCCGCCGAGGCCTGATCCTGAATCACTCGCTGAAAGATGACATTGCTCGCCGCCTGCGCCTGCCGCAGCGTCACCCCCGGCCGGAGCCGCCCCATCACCTGCAGCCACATCAGCCGTGAAACACCCGGCGGGTCGTGCAGCCGGTCGCGGCCTGGTACCGCCTCCGCCTGCATGCTGATCGGAAGCCAAAGATCGGCCTGGTAGCCCACGTCCTGCCCGTAAAACCCGGGCGGGGTGACCCCAATGACCGTGAAGGGATGCCCGTGCAGCTTGAAACTGCGGCCGACGACCGCCGGGTCGAGGTGGAAATGGCTTTTCCAGTAGCCGTAGCGCATCACCGCCACCGCACCGGCGCCGACCTTCTGCCCTTCATCGGCCGCGAAGGTCCGGCCGCGATAAGCATCCACCCCCAGCACGGAAAAATAGTTACTGGAGACGAGTTGAATCTGTGCGGCCGCGGGCGCCGCCGCCTGGTTCGCCGCGCTCCAGTCAATATCCGGCTTCTGGGTGTCGCTCTCGGCCGCCATCAGACCCTTGAAGATCTGGTTCTGGTCGCGCAGGCTGAGGTATTCGTTGTAGGTGAGCAGCGGCCGCGCCCCGCCCGAGGTGCCCATGTTCATGCCGCGCTCGGCCGGATCGGTGAGCAGCACCAGCTGTCCCGGATCGCGCACCGGCAACTGGCGCAGCATCACCGCGTCCACCAGTGAAAAAATGGCCGTGTTGGCCCCAATGCCCAGCGCCAGGGTCAACAAAGCCACGGCGGTGAAGCCGGGCGCCTTGAGCAACATCCGAACGGCGTACTTCAGATCAGCCCACATACGAGGACCTTACGCGGCCCCGGGACTACCGGTTCAGCTGATACGCGACATTTCCCACAGTGTGGTCCCAGCCAGGGCGCCTTCCGTGGCGCGGCGGTAGGCGGACAGGTGGGCCGAGGCCATGTGCGCTTGCCAGAGCTCGCGCGAGGCCCAGTTCTCATAGAAAAGGAACCGGTGGGGATCGCTATTGTCCTGGTGGAGATCATATTGCAGGCAGCCATTCTCCCTGCGCGTGGCGGCGGCCAGTTTTTCCAATTCGGCCTGCACAAAAGCCGATTTTCCAGGAACTGCTTGAATGAGGGCGACGACGGTGAGCATGCCCCTTCAGGGTAACGCGGCTCAATCCTGGCGCAGGGCAACGAGCGCGTCCACGCGGCTGGCGCGGCGGGCGGGCAGCAGGCCCGCCAGACAGGCGACCACCAGCAGGATCGCGGTCGCGGTGACCAGGGTGGTGGGGTCATAATAGGTCAGGCCGAACAGATGCATCTGGGTGGCCACCACCTTGCCGCCCGCCAGGCTTATGGGAACGCCAATGGCCAGTCCCACCACGACGATGAGGATGACTTCCCGCAGCACCATGCCCATCACGCTCGACCCGCTGGCGCCCAGCGCCATGCGCACCCCGATCTCGGGCACCCGCCGGGCGACTCCATAGGCCATCACGCCATAGAGGCCGATGGCCGCCAGCAGCAACGCCAGAATCCCAAAAAAGCCGCTCAGCTTGGCCAGCAACTGCTGGCTGGCCAGCGAACCGCCGATCATCTCGCTCATGTTGTGCAGCGTACCGACATGGACGTTGGGATCGAGACCCTGCACCGCCTGCCGCACCCCCGCCGTCAGCGCCCCGGCGCCGCCCGGACCACGGACAAACATGTCGGCGCCGTTGATGGGGCCGCCCGGGATGCCGTTGAAGAACGACATATAGAAGCGCGGCGGCGTCTTTTCCCCCAGACTGTTGTACTTGGCGTCGGCGGCGACACCCACGACGGTGTAGTTCACGCCTCCATCGTCGGGATACAAATCATGCAGTTGCTGCCCGATGGGGTTGCGGCCGTTGAAAAACTGCTTGGCCATGGTCTGGTTGATGACCGCGTTTTTCACCCCGCTGGTGGCATCCTCCACGGTAAGCGCGCGGCCCAGCAGGATGGGAATGCCCACTGTCTTGAAGTAATCCGCCGATACCTGATCAAAGCGCGCGCCGCTTCCCCGCCCGCCTCCCGGCGGGGTATAGCCCTGAACCGAAATCGGCAGACCGCCTTCACTGTGGGCGAACAAGCCGTTGTCGGACAGCGCCACCGCTTGCACACCCGGGGTGGTCTGCAGGCGATCGAGCAGGCGATGGAAAAAGGCCGCGCCCGTCGGCCCCTTGTAACCCGCCGTCGAGGCATCAACCCCCACCAGCACCAGATTGTCGGGCTGGAATCCCACCGGCACGTTCTGCAGTGCCTGCAGGCTGCGCACGAACAGCCCCGCCCCCACCAGCAACAGAATGGATAGCGCCACCTGGCCGATGACCAGCACTTTGCCCAGCGGCAGTCCGCCACGAATGACTCCGGCCAGCACGTGACGGGTGCGGCCGGAGCCGCCGCGCCCCTGGGACTGCAGCGTGGCGTTGAGATTGAGCCTCGCCATGCGCAGCGCCGGCGCCAGCCCAAACAAAATGCCGCTCAGCAGACAGATGCCGGCGATGAACAGCAGCACCCGCCAGTCGGGCGAAAGACTGAGGTTGATGCCGCCGCCGCCCCCCGCCGAAACCAGCCCCAGCAGCAGCCGCTCGCCCCACATCGCCAGCAGCACCCCCAGCAGCCCGCCGACTACCGCCAGCAGCACGCTCTCCGTCAACAGTTGGCGAATCACCCGTCCGCGTCCCGCGCCCAGCGCCAACCGCACCCCCACTTCCTTCTGCCGCGCGGTGGCGCGCGCCAGCAGCAGGCTCGCTAGATTGACGATCGCCACCACCAGCACCAGACCCACCAACGCGAACAGCGCCCACAGCGGGCTGGTGAACTCCCCGCGCAATCCCGATGTCCCCTGGGCGCCGCTCGACAATTGCAATTTCTGCCCCAGGATGGACTGCCGCGATGGGGCATCCGGGGCATCCTTGGCCTGCTCGGCGACGGAACGCTGAAAAATAACGTTGCTCGCCGCCTGCGCCTGCGCCATGGTCACCCCCGGTTTCATCCGGCCCATCACCTGCAGCCACATCAAGCGTGAAACGCCGGGCGGATCGTGCAGACGGTCCTGGCCCGGCCAAGCTTGCGCTTGCATGGTGATCGGCGCCCAGATGTCCACCTGCTGCCCCACGTTCTCGCCAAAAAAGCCCGCCGGCGCCACTCCCACCACCGTAAATATGTGTCCATGCAGGCTGAATTGCCGCCCCACCGCACCGGCCGCATCCCCAAACGTATGGCGGGCGTAGCTGTAGCCCACCACCGCCACCGCATCGGTGCCGATCTTCACCCCTTCACCGGGCAGGAAAAAGCGGCCGCGATACGGCTCCACGCCCAGCACCGAAAAGTAGTTGCCGCTCACCAGCTTGACGTAGCTCGGCTGCGGCGTACCCATCGCCCCCGCCCCGTTGCTCCACGAGATTGGCGGCTTTTGCACGTCGCTTTCGGCCGCCATCAACCCGCTGAACACCTGATTCTGGTCGCGCAGGGCCTCATATTCCGTATACGCCAGCAGCCCCCGGGTGCCGCCCGAGGTGCCAAAGCTGGTGCCCCCGTCGGTGGGATCGGTCAGCAGCGCCAACTGCTCCGGATGGCTGACCGGTAGCGCACGCAGCAGGGTGGCATCGAGCAGGGTGAAGATGGCCGTGTTGGCGCCTATCCCCAGTGCCAGGGTTAACAGCGCCACGGCGGTGAACCCCGGCGATTTCAGCAACATGCGGACGGCGTATTTAAGATCAGCGAGCATGAAAGGCCCTCAAACAGCTATACCGAATACTAGCGGACACGGTTTCCGGAGATTTGGACGCCCAATCCGGCCCCCAGTTAGCCGGTGGCGTAACGGTTGCAAAACGGTTGCATAATGGTTGCATGGCCTCCATTACCATCAAGAACCTGCCTCCGGAGCTGCACCAAAAGCTGAAAGCAGTCGCCGAGCACGAGGGCAGAAGCCTGAACCAGGAGATTGTGCAGCGGCTTCGGGCCTCGCTGGTGAAGTCCAAACGCGACGACGAGGCAGCGACCCTCGGTGAGGGTTATCGACAGCTCTTGGCCCAAGGCTTCTGGACGACACCCGAGGAGATCGAGGCATTGATTCAGGAGGGCAGAAAAAGGTGATCGTGGTCGATACGAACGTGATCGCCTACGCCTGTCTTGAAAACCCCCTGCGGCCGGCAGCGTTGAAATTGGCGCAGACCGATCCCCACTGGCGGGCACCGGCATTGTGGCGATCGGAGATGCGCAATCTTCTCGCCGGCTATTTGCGAAAAGGGCGAATGAACGTGGAGCAGGCGGCCGCAATCTTCACTGAGGCTGACTGGCGCATGCGAACCAGGCTCGACCTGCCCAACTCGGCCGCCGTGCTGCGGCTGGTGATGACCTGCCGCTGCACGGCCTACGATCTGGAGTTCGTGGCGCTGGCGCAGCAACTCGCGGTGCCTCTGGTGACTATGGACCGCGAGCTGCTGGCAGCCTTTCCCGATGTGGCCCGCCCGCTGCCGGGCTAGCGATTGCCCCCCAGCACCGGCTGCGCTTCCGCCTCCAACTTGTCGAGCTGCGCCTTGAGCACGCCGTAGCGGACCACAGCGTCGTGACCGATCTTCTGGTCGGCGCTGTTGGTCATGCCGTAAAGGTAGGTGATCTGCTCCTGCAGCTCGGGCTGGCTGTAGCGGATCGGCGGGGTGAGCAACTGGTCGGCGATGGCCTTGACGCGGGCGGCATCGGCTCCGCCGCTGCGTTCGGCGGCGCGCACTTTGGCCGCCAGTTGGTTGACCCGGCTGACCAGGGCGCGAACCATCATGTTGTGATCAAATTGCTCCTGCAGAACGGCGGTGGTCACGCCGTCGGCGGTGATGCGGGGATCTTCCTTGACGGTCAGCGGCTGGGTTTCGGTCCAGTCGCCGACGGTCAGGCGCACCTGGTAGCTGCCGGGAACCGCCGCCGGACCGTTGCCGCCCTCCGGCTGCGTGGCGCTCTCCCAGGGACCGGGATAGCGCAGGTCCCAGGTGAAGCGGTGCATGCCGGCGCTCTTGTCGAGCCGCGCCGGACCGCGCCCGAAGCGTCCGCCGCGCCCGCCCCGGCCGCCGCCCTCGGCAGCGGCGCTCGAAAAGGAGCGCACCAGCTTGCCGGAACCGTCCAGGATGTCGAGCTTGATGTCGCCCGCCGGTTCCGATTTCAGGTAGTAGCCGATGACCGCGCCCTCGGCCGGGTACTCCGGGCCGGCGGCGGCGCCAAAGCCGCCGAAGCCGCCACGCCCGCCGCTGCGGATGGCGGTTCCGGGCACGTAAAGATGGTTCTCCGCCTCCGCCACCTGCGGCGTGAGCTGCCGCAGCGGACCGAGGTTGTCGAGAATCCAGTCGGAGCGGCCCTGGGTGGAGAGGATGAGGTCGCCGTGCGCCAGCTTGATGTCGGTCACCGGCGTGTGCGGCAGGTTGAGTTGGAACGGCTGCCAGTGGCCGCCATTATCAAAGGAAACGTACATGCCGAACTCGGTGCCGGCATAGAGCAAGCCGGCGCGCACCGGGTCCTCGCGGACCACCCGCGTGGGCTCGTCACCGGCGATACCGTTGTGGCCGTCGGTGAGCCGCGTCCAGTGGGCGCCGAAATCGTCGGTGCGATAGATGTAGGGGGCGAAATCGTCCAGCAGATAGCGGTAGATGGCGGCGTAGGCGCGGCCGGCGGCGTGCGGGCTGGGTTCGATGTTTTGCACCCGGCCGCCCGGTTCGAGACCCTTCGGGGTCACGTTGGTCCAGGTTTTGCCGTTGTCGCGGGTGACGTAAATCAGCCCGTCGTTGGAACCGGTCCAGATCACCCCCGCCTGCACCGGCGATTCGCGGATCGAGTACAGCGTGCTGTACACCTCCTCCCCGGTGGCATCGCGGGTGATCGGCTCGCCGCTGGCGCCCTGCGTGCCCGCCGGGTGGGCGGTGAGATCGGGGCTGATGCGCTCCCAGTTCACCCCGCCGTCGCGCGAACGGTACAGATACTGCGAACCGTAGTACACCACGTGCGGATCGTTGGGCGATACCTCCATCGGCGAAACGCGCTGGAAGCGGTCAATCAGCCGGTCGGCCGCGTTGCCGTACAGCGACTGCGCCCCGATCCAGTAGGCCATCTCGTTGTGGGTGCGAATGTCCTCGCGGCTGAACTGCCCCTTGCAGCCGCCGTACACAATGTTGGGATCGAGCTGGCTGGGGATGATCGGGCCGGTCTCGCACCCCGGCCCGGTGCGGAACGCCTGCCCGTCGCCCAGCGGCAGGCTGGGGACAATGACCGTCTCGTCGTCCTGCTGCGCGCCGTACACCCGGTACGGATACTGGTCGTCCACCGCCACCTGATAGATCTCGGCGGTGGGCTGGTTCATCTGTGTGCTCCAGCTGCGGCCGCCGTCGAGCGACACGTTGGCGCCGCCGTCGTTGGCCTGGATCATGTCGTTGGAATCCTTGGGGTTGATCCACAGCCCATGGTTGTCGCCGTGCGGAACCCGCTCGGTGCGGAACGTCTTGCCGCCGTCGGTGGACTTGAACCAGGTCTCATCGCCCACGTACACCACGTCGGCGTTGTTCGGGTCGGCCACCACCACGTCGTAGTAGAAAGGCCGCGTGATGATCCCCGCTTCGTGGTTGATCTGCGTCCAGCTCGTCCCGCCGTCCTCGGAACGCCACAACCCGTCGCCCGGCTTGGCTTCAATCAGCGCGTACACGCGCTGCGGGTTGGCGGCCGAGATGGAGACATTGGCCCGGCCGAAGAGCTGATCCGGCAGACCGCCCGACAACTTGGTCCAGGTGTTGCCCCCGTCGGTGGTCTTGTAGATACCCGATCCCTCGCTCGCCGGCGCGCCGCTGATGATCGTCCAGGGCTTGCGGCGGCCATAGTACAGCGTGGCGTAGAGCGTTTGCGGGTTGGAGGGGTCCATGATCACCGCCGCCGCTCCCAGGGCCGGCGTCTTATAAAGCACCTTCTGCCAGGTCTGGCCCCCGTCGGTGGTGCGGTACACGCCGCGCTGGGCGCTGTCGGCAAACGGATCACCCTGGGCGGCCACGAAGACGCGGTTGGCATCGTGGGGATCCACCACGATCTGCGCGATCTGTCCCGTGCCGTCCAGACCCACGAAACTCCAGGTCTTGCCGGCGTCGGTGGACTTGTACATGCCGTGGCCGATGGAGACGTTGCTGCGGATCGCCGCCGACCCGGTGCCGGCGTAGATCACGTTGGCGTCGGAGTCGGCCACCGCCAGCGCCCCCATCGAACCCACCTTGAAGTACTTGTCGCTGACGTTCACCCAGGAGTTGCCGGCATCGGTGGTCTTCCACACCCCGCCCCCGGTCGAGCCGAAGTAATAGGTCAGCGGCTGGCTGGGCACGCCCGCCACGGCGGTGACGCGGCCGCCGCGGAAGGGACCGATCAGGCGATAATGCATCCCGCTCCACAGCGCGGAGTTGTAGCTGGTTTGGGCCAGGGCGGCGCAGGCGCCGAGAACGAGCAGCGCGCCGAGGCGCAGTACACCGGAGTAGCGACGGGTCATGGCGGGATTATAGAGCAGGCAGCGGCCAACAGTGAACCGCGAACTGTGCCGATCACCAGTTGTGGGCGAGTGATTCGATCATGTGGGCCAACGAGTCGAGGTCGCGCGTGTCGATCACTTCGGCGGGGGAGTGGGATGTGCGCAGCGGCCAGCCCAGGGGCAAATCGATGGATCCGTAGCGTAGAAAGGCCGAACCGTCGTTGCCGCCGCTGGTTTCGCCCGTCTGTACCGGGATATGGGACTGCTCGGCCAGCGCCCCCAGGCGCTGCGCCAGCGGCCACGGAATAATGCTGGAATCATCAATGGCTCGAATGACAAAGCCATCACCAATGGGTGTGTCGGCTCGATACTGCACTTCAAGCGGCGTGTCCGAGCTGACAAAGGTGTCAATGGCGAAGACATAATCAGGCGCGCGGCCGGCGGCGGCGAGGCGGGCGGCCATGGCTTTGGCGCCTACCAGGCCAATCTCTTCCCCGGTGGTCCACGCCAGGGTGACGTCACGTCCGGGCAGGCTGGGCCCCAGCTTCCAGGCGGCGGCGATGAGCGCGGCGCTGCCCACGCGGTCGTCGAAGCTGCGCGCCGTGGCGCGGCTGCCCAGCAGCGTGCGGTACTGCTTGGGCACGGTGAGGCTGTCGCCCACCGCAATCCCCAGTGCCGCCGTTTCGGCGGCGGAGCGGGTGCCGACATCGGCCCACAGTGTCGCGCGGGAAATCTCCGGCGCGGCCAGATTGAAACCGTTCTGGTCCCAACCGGCGGGCAGCTCCAGCAGCCCCGGCCGCATGTCGCCCGCGGCGGTGTGGACCAACAGCGGATGCCCCAGGTAATACGGCAGGTAGACCCCGCCGCGCTGGCGCAGGCGGAGGCGGCCGTCAGGCGCAATCGCTTCCACGGCAAAGCCGGTTTCGTCCTGGTGGGCGACAAACAGAATGCGCGGCGCGTTGCGGCCGGCATCGCCCCAGTGCAACACCACATTGCCGGCATCGTCGGTGATGGGCTGCGCCCAGCCGGGCAGCAGCGCCTGGATGGCCGCCGCCACTCTCTGCTCGTGCGGGTTGACGCCGTACTGGCCCACCAGAGGCTCCAGGATGGCTTCCGGCGAGGGCGTGGTGCGCGGACGCGCCGGCAACGGCGGTGGCGCGATCGCCGCGGCCTGCGGCATCGCCGGCGTCTGCGGCGTCTGGCCGAGGGCTGTCTCCAGCCTGACCACCAGCTGCGCCACATCGCCGCCGCTTAGGGTGGCGATGGGCGTCGCCGGCCAGCGCACCGGCACCGTCCAGGACTCGGTTCCGGCGTCGGCGCGCGGCGCCGCCGCCCCCACCAGCGTGGTGGTGACTCCGGCGCCGAGCATCGCCTGCACCCGCTCCAGGCCGCGCGCGCCGCTTCCCTGTTGGGTGACCCAGGCGAAGGTGACCGGGCCGGTGAGTCTGGTGGGATCGAGGTGGCGAAGGGCTTCCACCAGCACCGCCGCCCCGTAGCGGTCGCCGACCGCATAGCCCGACAACTGCCCGCCGCCGAGCACTTCCAGAGTACGATCGAGCGCCACCGGGCTGAGCACCTGCACCCCGGCGGCCAGCACTTCAGCGCGGCTGGAAGCACCGATGTCCAGGTAGAGGTTGTCGGGGTCGGCGCCGTTGGGCCGCTGCACCCGCCCCGATTGCAGATGCACCGACAACCCCGTGACCACGCCCGGAATCCAGTGCCCGCGGGTGGTTTCCACCTCGACCGGCTGCGCCGTCCACAATTGCTGAAACAGCGGCAGCCTCCCGCGCGTGGGCAGGCGCTCCAGCCGCAGATAGCCATCCGCGGTGATGGCGCTGACCACATACCCGGGCTCATCGAGCGGCGCCGCGAACAGGCGTGGAGCGCCCGTCGCCCCCGCCGGCCCGGGCAGCGTCACGATC
>DATBPS010000100.1:0-11211 GCA_036561225.1 Terriglobales bacterium | reverse complement strand
TGGCCTCCAACCCGCTGGGCGTGGCCCGCTCGCTGGCGGTGCCCGTCGCCACCTCCACCACCGTGGATGGCGCGGCATGCACCGTCTGTTCGATGCTGGTGGACAGCACCCGCGATTTGGCCGTCCTTTCCACTGCCGCCGGGTACATGACCATCAATCTCCACACCGGCGCGGCCTCGACCCCGCTGACCGCGCCGGCTGCGGCCGAGTTTGCTTACGATCCCATCGCGCAGCGCATCTTTGCCCCCTACGCCGCCGGCAGCGGAACCGGCCTGAACGTCATTGACCTGGTGCAGGGCACCATCACTCCGGTGCAGCTCACCAACGGCGCCCTGTTTGGCACGGCTCCCAGCGCCGCCGCCTTCGACCCGGTAAGCGGTCTGGCCTTCGTCGGTGATCTGAACTCGAGCACCTACCTCGCCATCAACCTGAACAACGCCAACTCGCAGGGCGGATTCGTGCAGGCGCCCGCCTCGCAATTCACCATCACCAGCGGGTGCGCCGGCCCCTGGCGAAGCCTCGACATTGACCCGGTGGAGCACCTCGGCTGGATGGTGAACGTCGGTGGCAGTTGTGTGGCCGCCGCCGATCTGCCCCCCGCCGCCATCTCCGGCGCGCCCGGACGCCCCACCCCCATCCGCTGGGCCATGTTGCCCAATGGTCCCGACGGCCTGTTGTGGCAGTCCACCCCGCTCGGCGCCACTCCGGCTCTCGCCGTCTACACCGGCAGCGATGGGCGTGCCTATGGTCTGGCGGTGCGCAGCGACGGCGCCCTGCTGGCCAAAGTGGACCTCGACTACCTGCTCAACGCCAATGCCATCCCCGGCGGTGCCGACAGCAATCAGGTGGATGCCACCCAGGTGCTGGTCAACGGCCAGACCAACTCCGCTGTCAGCTTTATCCTCCTGCACTAGCGCAAGCAGCGTTCACGGGGCCTGAATCCTGGAGAGGGTGGTGCGCCCTGAGAGATTCGAACTCCCGGCCTTCTGGTTCGTAGCCAGACGCTCTATCCAGCTGAGCTAAGGGCGCGCGCGAGTGCTCCATATTAACATGCCGCGCCGGCCCCGCGCAGCCGAGCGGAGACCAGCGCCAGCCACGTCTGCAATCGGCTACTAAGGCTTTTTGCGTTCCGCCCGCCGCTTGGCGGCCCAGCCCGGCTTCGCCACCTGGCGGGCGCGGCCCAGCGCCAGAGCGTCGGCGGCGACCGCGTCGGTGATCACGCTGCCGGCGGCGATATAGGCGCCGTCGCCGATTTCGACCGGCGCCACCAGGGTCGAGTTGCTGCCGATGAACGCCTGCGCCCCGATCGTGGTCGGGTGCTTGTTCACCCCGTCGTAGTTGCAGGTAATCGTGCCGGCCCCGATATTGGCCCCCGCTCCCACCGTGGCATCGCCCAGATAGGCGAGGTGGTTGGCCTTGCTGCCGCTGCCGATGCGCGATTTCTTGACCTCGACGAAGTTGCCAATGTGCGCGGCGGCGCCGATCTCGGCGCCTTCCCGCAGCCGCGCGAACGGCCCGATGACGGCGCCGTCGGCCACCACGGCGTTCTCCACCACCGAGTGGGCGCGGATGCGGCAGCCCTCGCCGATGCGTGTCGCCCCCAGCAGATGCACCCCGGATTCCAGCGTGGTGTCGGCGCCGACGGTGACCTCGGGATCAATCACCACCGTGTCCGGCAGTTCAATGCTCACCCCGGCGTGCAGCAGCTCGTCCGCCTTGCGGCGCCGCAGGAACTGGTCCAACTGCGCCAGCTCGAAGCGGTCATTCACCCCCAGACACTCGCCCTCGTCGGCCAGCGCCAGCGCCTCCACCGCCTTCCCCCGCCGGGCCAGAATGGCCACCGTGTCGGTGAGGTAATACTCCTTGTGGGGGTTGTCGGTGCCCAACTGGCTCAGCGCCAGCGCCAGCGCCTGCGTCTCGAAGCAATAGAACCCGGCGTTAAGCTCGCGGATCAACCGCTGCTGCGGGGTGGCCACCCGCTCTTCCACAATGCCCATCACGCACTCCGGCCGGCGCGGATCGCGCACGATGCGTCCGTAGGCGCGCGGCGTGGAGGGCGTGGCGGTGGCCAGCACCCCGGCACAGCCGCGCGACTGCTGTTGCGCGGCCAGCCCGGTCAGGGTCGCCGCCGACAGCAGCGGCATATCGCCATGCACCACCAGCACCCGGGCATACGGCCGCCACCAGGCTGCGGCGGACTGCACCGCGTGTCCGGTGCCCAGTTGCGGCTCCTGCACAACCAGCGTCACCGCCTCGGCGCCGGCGGCGGCCAGCGCCGCCTGGATGGTGTCTTTCCCGTAGCCGACCACCACGGCGATGTCGGCGGCCGGTATCGCTGCCGCGCCGGCGGCGGCCAGCACGTGGCCCAGCAGGCTGCGGCCCCCGGCGCGGTGCAGCACCTTGGGCAACTGCGAACGCATGCGCGTCCCCTTGCCCGCGGCCAGAATCAACAGCCCGGTTCGGTCGTGGCCGGTGGCGCCCATGTCAGTTGCCGGATTCCGGATAGAGGACTTCGGTGAAGCGGGGATCCTCGGCCAGGGCTTCAAAATCGTGATCCTGGCGGGCCAGCATGCGGCAGTGGGGATCGGCGGCGATGGCTTCCTGCAGGTGGTGCAGCGCCGCCTCCGGGTCGCGTGTCTGCGCCCGCAGGCAGGCCAGGGCGTAGGAAAGATCTGCGGTTTTGTGGCCCTGCTTGATGGCCTTGTTCAGCAGCTCCTCCGCGTCGGCGAACTGCGCCGCGTTCAACTTGACTAGCGCCGCCTGGTAGAACTCATCCGCGCTCTGCGGCGTGGCCGCCCCGTCCAGACGTTGATTGCAGGCCCGCAGATGCACTCCGGCGCGCTCCGCCAGTTCCCGATACTGGCTCTCACATACCTTTTCCAAAAGCGGCTTGGCGCGCTCAAATTTCTGTTGGCCGTAGAGTTTCATGCCGGCCGCGTACTGCTCCAGGACGGACTGATAGTTGGGATCGGTCGAACGTGCGACTCCAGTGCTCATGCTCAGTATTAGGCGGCAATCCGGAAGTCGCGTCAAGTCGTTGCGCCAGTGGACACCCGGGGCAACGCCGGTCCAAAATAGGCACGGGTGCCCGGCTTGTGCTAGATCAAATTCCAACTCTGCTGGAGAAGCTGGTCCTCGGGCGCAGCATCGCCCGCCGTGCCGCCCTCGCCGCCCGCGTGCCGCGCGGCGTGCTGCAACGGGTGCAGGCGGCGGAGTTTCAAACTACGCTGGCACGGGTGGCGCAGCACAGCCGCTTCTACCAGCGCCAGTTCGCCGCCCGCGGCATGGACCCGCGCAAAATCAAACACCCCCGGGACCTGGGCGACTTTTACACCACCGCTCAGGATCTGCGCGAGCAGCCGGTCGAGGATTTCCTCTGCGCCCGCCCCCAGGCGGGCTTCGAAACCACCGGCACCACGGCGCGCAACAAGCGCGTCTACTTCTCCAACGAAGAGGTGCACGACATTGGCTTCGAGGGGGCGGTGGGGCTGTGGAACCTGGGCATGCGTCCCGAGGATCGCGCCGTCGACGCCTTCGACTACGCCTTCTGGAACGCCGGCATCACGCTCATGCACTCGCTCAACGCCATGGGCTGCTTCCACGTCATCGCCAGCAAACTGGCGCCGGAGGAGTTCTACCGCCGTATCAAGGAATACGACTTCAACGTGATGATCGTGGACACCGCCTGGCTGGTCAGCCTGAGCGAGATCGCCGCGCGTGAAGGTGCCTGGCCGCTGAAGTTCATCCTCTCCGGCAGCGAAAACATGAGCGAGAGCACCCGCGCCTGGATTGAGCGGGTGTGGAGCTGCAAGGTCTACCAGGCCTACGGACAGACGGAGACGCTGGGGGCCACCGCCATCGAATGCCCGGCGCAAAAAGGCTACCACCTCAACGAGGCCAACTTCCTCTTCGAGATCCGCGATCCCGGCCCCGACGGCTTCGGCGAGCTGGTCTTCACCACCCTCACCCGCAAGGTGATGCCGCTCGTCCGCTACCGCTCCAACGACATCACCCGCTTTCTCGATGAACCCTGCACTTGCAGCCTGCGCTCGCTCCGCCGCATCGATAAAATTCAAGGCCGGGGGGATGAAATCGTCTCCTGCGGCATGGGCATGATCAGTCCCTGGATCTTTGAAACCTGGCTCGGCGGCCACGACGCGCTGGCCGAGGACTGGCAGGTGGCGGTGACCCAGCCCGGTGCCCGCGACGTGATCGAGGCGCGCGTCGAGTTGAAGCCCGGCAGCGTGGCCCCGTCCGACCTGACCGCCGTTCTGCTGCGCAGCTTCGCCGCCACCTTCCCCTATTACGAAAAGAACCGCGCCATGGGACTGTTTGACTTGCAGGTACAGATCCTGCCGCGCGGCACCCTCCGCCAACGCCTAAGCACCGGCGCCCGCGCCAAACTCCGCCGCGTGGTGGACGACCGCTCGCCCGCCCTGGCACGGTAGAGGTGGCCCTGCCACGACATAATCTGACCCACAAGCGGAACGCGCCGCGCAACCGTTAAATCCTTTTAATCGTTTTTTAACCCCCCGTTAACCGCCAGTTCAGGACAATTCCAAGCGGAGGAGTCTTTAATGGCATCAGGTAAGCAGCCTTCCGCTACGTCCGCCCCCCGGCTGGGTATTTTGCTGGTGGGCATGGGCGCCATCTCAACCACGTTGGTCGCCGGCGTGGAAGCCATCCGTCAGGGGCAGGGCCGGCCGTTTGGATCGCTGACCCAGTTGGCCGTGATGACGCCGCCGGGCACGCAGCAGCGGGTGCCGCTGGCCGAGTACTTGAACCTCACCTCCCTCGATAACCTCGCCTTCGGCGGCTGGGACATCAACCCCGGCAACGCCTACGAAATGGCGGTGGCGGCGGCCGTGCTCGACCCCATGCAGTTGGCCGCGGTCAAGCCGGTGCTGGAGAAGATCGAGCCCATGCCCGGCATTCATGACCCGCAGTACCTGCGCCGCACCGAGGGCCGGCGCATCAAGCCCCAGACCAACAAGTGGGAGCAGGCCGAGGCGCTGCGCGCCGACATCCGCAACTTCCGCAAGGCCAATAACGTCGAGCAGGTGGTGGTGATGTGGTGCGGCTCGACCGAGGTCTTCCTGCAGGCCGGGCCGGCCCACCAGAGCCTCAAGATCTTCGAGGCGGCGATGAAGGAGAACGAGCCCACCATCGCCCCCAGCATGATCTATGCCTACGCCTCCCTGCAGGAGGGCTGCAGCTTCGTCAACGCCACCCCCACCCTCACCGTCGACATGCCGGTGATGATCGAGCTGGCCAAGGCCAAGGGCTGCCCGGTCAGCGGCAAGGATCTCAAAACGGGACAGACGCTGCTCAAGACCATTCTGGCGCCCGGCATCAAGCAGCGCATGTTGGGCCTGGCCGGCTGGTTCTCCACCAACATCCTGGGCAACGGCGACGGGGCGACGCTCGACGATCCTGCCGCCTTCCGCAGCAAGGAAGAATCCAAGCTGTCGGCGCTGACCCACATCCTGCAGCCGGAGCTGTACCCGGACCTCTACGGCAAGGTCAGCCACCAGGTGAAGATCAACTATTACCCGCCGCGCGGCGACAACAAGGAAAGCTGGGATAACATTGACGTGATCGGGTGGCTCGGGTACCCGATGCAGATCAAGATCAACTTCCTGTGCCGTGACAGCATTCTGGCGGCGCCGCTATTGCTGGACCTGGCGCTGATCAGCGCCGCGGCGCAACGGGGCGGGGAGTGCGGAGTGCTCGAGTGGCTGGGCTTTTACTTCAAGAGCCCGCAGACCGTGCACGGGCGCCCGGAGCACGACCTGGGCCAGCAGTATCAGCAGTTGCAGCAGGCCTTCCACCGCTTGGCGCCCAAACTGGCGGCGCAGCCGGTGCGGGCCTAGCCGCGGCGGCGGACAAGGAGACAACGGGTGGCAGGGGAACTCCAGGGCAAATTTGCGTTGGTCACCGGTGCGGCGCGTGGCATCGGCCGCGCCATCGCGCTGCGCCTGGCGCAGGGCGGGGCCGATGTGGCGCTCAACTACGTCACCAGCGAGGATGCCGCGGCGCGGCTCCAGGGCGAGATCGAAGCCCTGGGCCGGCGCGCCGTGGTGGTCAAGGCGGACGCCGTCAGCCCGCAGGGCATCGCCCAGTTGTTCGGCGCGGTGAAAGAGGCCTTCGGCGCGCTCGACATCTTTGTCAACAACGCCATTGATGTGGCCACCTACGGCCCGGTGACCCGGCAGCGCCTCGAGGGCTGGGAACACACCGTCAACGGCAACACCAGCGCCCTGCTGCTCAGCGCCCAGAAGGCGCTGCCGCTGATGCAGGGGCGCCGCGGAAAAATTCTCAGCCTGTCGAGCCTGGGGTCGCAGTACTACATCCCCGGCTACGCCTCCATCGGGGTGACCAAGGCGGCCACCGAAGCGCTCACCCGCTACATGGCGGTTGAGTTGGGCAAGCACGGCATCAACTGCAACACCCTCTCCGGCGGCCCCATTGACACCGACGCGCTGAAACTGTTCGCCAACTATCCGCAGATGAAGGAAGCCTGCGAAA
The DNA here is from genome assembly GCA_036561225.1 of Terriglobales bacterium. GTDB lineage: Bacteria > Acidobacteriota > Terriglobia > Terriglobales > SCQP01 > SCQP01. The sequence goes on along the minus strand of DATBPS010000100.1, from coordinate 4,683 downwards.
ATCTGTCGCCCGCCGGACGCATCGGGCAGCCGGAAGATCTGGCCGAGGTGGCCGCCTTCCTGTGCTCGGACGCCGCCAACTGGATTTACGGACAAACCATCATCGCCGACGGCGGCCTCTCGCTGCTGAGCGTCGGCTAGCGCAACCAAGGAGCCTGACCCATGCCCGAAGCCAATGCCAACGTCCAGGAAGTGATGAAGATCCGCGAGCTCGCCGACCGCGTGCTCGCCTCCCGCCACGACGAAATCGTGAACAAGGTGCGGGAAGCCGTGGCCGAGGTGCTGGGGCGCGAGGAGAGTGAAGTCAAGGCCAACAGCAGCCTGATGAACGACCTCAACGCCGAGTCGCTGGACTTTCTGGATCTGCTCTTCCGGCTGGAAACTACGTTCGGCATCAAAATCCCGCGCGGCGGCATCCAGCGCGCCACCCAGGGTTCGCTCACCGAAGCCGAATTTCAGCAGAACGGCATCCTCACCCTGGCGGCGCTGGAGCGCCTGCGGGTGCTGATGCCCGAGGTGCCGGCCGCCCAGTTGCACGATGGCTTAACCGCCCGCGAGATTCCGGCGCTGTTTACTCCCGAGACCTTCGCCCGTCTGGTGGCGTGGCGCATCGGTGAGCTGGAGGCCGAAAAAGCCGTCGGCCACTAGCCGCCCGCGGCCCTGCGGCCCCCGCGCCGCGGACATCGCCATGCGTTACCTGTTGCTCGATCGAATCAGTGAGCTGCAACCCGGCTCGCACGCCGTCGGCTGGAAGTGTGTGGCCGCCAGTGAGGATTACTTCGCCGACCACTTCCCCGGCTTCCCGGTCGTGCCGGGCGTGCTGATGGTCGAGGCCATGGCGCAGCTCGCTGGCCGCCTGATCACCTACTCGGTGCGCGCCGAGGGCGGCGGCACCGTGCTGCCGGTGTTGCTCACCATCCAAAACGCCCGCTTCCGCCGCTTCGTGCGCCCCGGCGACAAACTCGAGCTGCGGGCCGAACTCATCGGCCTGGTGGACGGCGCCGGCCGCTGCCGCTGCACCGCCAAAGTCGAGGGCCAGCCGGTGGCTTCGGCGGAACTCATGCTCGGCTACGACAACGGCCAGAACTCCGTCATCCCCGAGGCCGCGCGCGCCACCCTCGGCGCCTGGGCGGAACAGGTGAACGCCAATCTGCTGGCCGGTGTGACCATCCCCGAGCCGGGAGGCAAAGCCTCATGACCTCGAATCGCAGGGTGGTGATTACCGGCATGGGCGCGGTGACGCCGCTGGGCCACAGCGTCGAGGCCACCTGGGCGGGCATTCGCGCCGGCCGTTGCGGCATCGGACCGCTCACCCTGTTTGACGCTTCCACCTTCGAGACCCGCATCGGCGGCGAGGTGAAGGATTTTTCTCCCGCCGCGGTGCGGCAGAAGGCGCGGCCCGAAGTCGCCATCGCGCTCGACCGCAAAAACGCCTTTGGGTGGGTGGCCGCCCGCGAAGCCATGCAGGACGCCGGCCTCATCGGCGAGGGCGCGGCGCAGTGGTCGCCGCGGCGGCTGGGCATTTCACTCGGCACCGAGGGTCGGCGCGACAGTCTGCTCCCCGAGCTGGCCGAACGCAAGCTGCGCGCCACCGATCCCGCCAAACGGAAAGCCATCCTGGCCGCGGTTCCCGAGTGGGAATACCTGCGCTACTCCCCTTACGGACTGGCGCATGCCCTGGCGGCCGAGTTCCACGCCCAGGGACCGATCTGCACCATCTCCACCGCCTGCACCTCCAGCAGCCAGGCGCTGGGCTGGGCGCTGGACAAGATTCGCAGCGGCGCGGCCGATGTCATGCTCGCCGGCGGCGCCGAGTGCCTGATGGAACCGACCATGGTGGCCGGCTTCATCCTGCTCGGCGCGCTATCGAAAAACAACGACCACCCGCAGCAGGCCTCGCGTCCCTTCGACCGCGAACGCGACGGCTTCGTGCTGGCCGAGGGCGGCGCCATGCTGGTCTTGGAAGATGCCTGGCACGCCCATCAGCGCGGCGCGCGGGTCTACGCCGAGCTGGCCGGCTTCGGCACCTCGATCAACGCCTACCGCATCACCGACTCCCCGCCCGACGGCCAGGGGCCGATGCTGGCCATGCAGGCCGCGCTGGCCGATGCCGGCATCACGCCCGGGCAGGTGGATTACGTCAACGCCCACGGCACCTCCACCCTGCAGAACGACAGCAGCGAAACCATGGCCATCAAGCGCAGCCTGGGCGAGCGCGCCCGTCGCATTCCGGTGAGCTCGACCAAGTCCATGACCGGACATATGGTCAACGCCGCCGGCGCCATCGAGGCCATCCTCTCCGCCAAGGCCATCGGCGACAATTACGTCCCCGCCACCATCAACTACGAACATCCCGACCCGGTCTGCGACCTCGACTACGTGCCCAACCAGGGGCGCGAGCAGGCGGTAAACACCGTGGTGTCGAACTCCTTCGGCTTCGGCGGCTCCAACGGAAGCCTGGTCGTGAGGCGCTATGCCGGCTGAAGCACAACCGCGGCATGTGGTCATCACCGGCGTCGGCCTGGTGTCGCCGCTGGGCAACTCGCCCCAGGACCTGTGGGCGGCGCTGCGCGCCGGCCGCAGCGGGGTGGGCGATGTCCCCCACCTGGCGCTCGACGCCTATCGCACCCGCGTCGGCGGGGCGGTCAAGGACTTCCAGCCGCGGGAATTCATTAAAGACGCCAAATCGCTCAAGCTCATGACCCGCCCCGTGCGGCTGGGCGTGGCGGCGGTGGAATTGGCGGTCCGCGACGCCGGTCTGGATGCGGCCGACAGCCGCGCTGCCCTCGACCCGGCGCGTATCGCCTGCTACGTCGGTTCGCCCGGACACGCCGGGGATCGTGACGAGCTGCTGCCGGCGCTGGACATCTCCTACCACGGCGAACTGGACCTGCGACGCTTCGGCGCCGATGGCATCGCCATCATCAACCCGCTGTGGCTGTTGAAGAGCCTGGCCAATCTGGTGCTGTACTTCGTCAGCCTCCGCCTCGGCGCCCAGGGACCCAACGCCAACATCTGCATGAGCGGCGCGGGCGGCACCATGGCCATCGGCGAGGCGTACGAGGCTGTTCGCCAGAACCGCGCCGACCTGGCGGTGGCGGGCGGCTACGAGTCGCTGCTCGACGAGGAGCGGCTGGAGAGCTTCGAGCCCAGCGGTCTGCTCTACCTGGGCGACGGCGAAGCCACCCGCGCCAGCCGTCCCTTTGACCGCGACCGGGCGGGGTTCGTGGCGGCCGAAGGCGCGGCCTTCGTCGTACTGGAAGAGCGCGAACACGCCCGTGCGCGCGGCGCGCGGGTGTATGGCGAGATCCGCGGCTATGGCTGCGCCTCCAGCGGGCTGGCGGGCCACAACACCGAAAGCGCGGCCGCCTATGAGGGCGCCATGGAAGCCGCCCTGGCCGACGCCCGTCTCGATGCCTGGAACCTGGGCGGCATCTTCGCCCACGGCCTCTCCACTCCGGCCAGCGACCGCGCCGAGGCGGAGGCGCTGGCGCGGCTGCTCACCGCCCGCGCCGCCTACACCCCGGTCACCGCGGTCAAGAGCCTCACCGGCAACCTGCTGGCCGGTTCCGGACCGCTGGAGGTCATCGCCGCCCTGGGCGCCCTCGGCGCCGATGGCTTCCTGCCCCCCATCCTCAACTGCGAGCATCCCGACCCCGATCTGGGCCTCGACTACGTGCGCGGCAGCGCCCGCGTCGGCAGCTTCCGCAACCTGCTGCTCAACGCCGCCGGGCTGGGCGGCACCACCGCCACCCTGGTGGTGGACCGGGGCGCGGCGTGAGGCGGCTCGAAGGCCAGGCCATTTTGGTGACCGGCGGCAGCCGCGGCATCGGTCGCGCCGTCGCCCTGCGCGCCGCCGCCGAGGGCGCGCGCGTGGGGGTCAACTACCGCTCCGCCGCCGCCCAAGCCGAAGCCGTGGTCGGCGAGATCGTGGCCGCCGGCGGCGTCGCGGTGGCGCTGGCCGGCGATGTGAGCCAGGCCGCGGCCGCCCAGGCGCTGGTCGAGACGGCCCGCGAAAAGCTCGGCGGCCTCGACGGGTTGGTCAACAACGCCGGCATCGTGCGCGACAACCTGCTGCTGGGCATGGAGGAAGAGGAGTGGACGGCGGTGCTGGCCACCAACCTCACCGGCATGTTCCACTGCTGCCAGGCGGCCGCCAAAATCATGGTGCGGCAGCGGCATGGCCGCATCGTCAATCTCTCCTCCTCCGCCGGCGAACGCCCCAACCGCGGTCAGGTGAACTACGCCGCCGCCAAGGGCGGCGTCAACGCGCTCACCAAGGCCCTGGCCCAGGAACTGGCCCCCCGCAACATCACCGTCAACGCCGTCGCGCCGGGCATGATCGAAACCGAAATGAGCGCCGGCGTGCGGGCCATGGCCGCCGACCAGATCCTGGCGGCGATCGCTCTGCGCCGCTATGGACAACCGGAGGAAGTCGCCGCCGCGGTGGCGTTTCTGTTGTCTCCCGAAGCCGGCTACATCACCGGCCACATCCTGCATGTGGACGGAGGGCTGCGGGCGTGAGCGCCGCCCCCTCCGGCCGGCGGGTGGCGGTCACCGGCCTGTCCGCCTTCGCTCCCGGCCGCGCCGCCATGGACCCGGTGGCCGTCATCGCCCAGCCGCGCCGGCTGCGCGCCATGCACCGCAGCTATCAGTTGGGCACGGCGGCGGCGGCGCTGGCCCT
>DATBPS010000099.1:0-6243 GCA_036561225.1 Terriglobales bacterium | reverse complement strand
CCCGAGAGGGTGGCGGCGGGGCGGTCCAGGCTGAGGTAGGAGAGGCCGACGTCGAGCAGGAACTGGATGCGCTCGCGCACCTCGGCCAGCACCCGTCCGGCGATCTTCTGTTGCCGCGGGTTGGCGGCCACCGCCTGGGCGATGGCATCGGCGGCGGCGGCGGCATCGCTCAGCGCCAGGCTGGTGAACCCGGCGATGGAGCGTCCGGCGATCTTCACCGCCAGACTCTCGGGCCGCAGACGCGCCCCGCCGCAGGCCGGGCAAGGGACGGGCGAGGTGTAACCCAGCAGCCACTCCCGCGCGATGTCCATGGTGGCGTCGTCGAGCATCTCCTGCAAGAGGCCGAGCACCCCGGGGTAGTCGCCGGCGCCCTTCAGCAGATCTTGTTGCTGGCGCGGGGTGAGGTCGGCGAAGGGCTGGTGCAGCGGGATCTTGCGGGCGGCGGCGAAGGCCTTGACCTTGCGCTGCAGCGCGGGACGGCTGGCGCCGGGGCCGAGGCCGCCCTCGAGCAGCGCCCGCTCGGGATGGGTGATCACTTTGGCGGGATCAAACTCGAAACGCGAGCCCAGGCCCTCGCAGATTTCGCAGGCGCCGTAGCGGCTGTTGAAGGAGAACGAGCGCGGTTCGAGCTGCGCCATGCCGATGCCGCATTCCGGGCAGGCCCATTTCTCCGAGAACAGGCGCTCTTCGCCGGCATCGGGGTCGGCGGCGTCGCCACGCAGCTTGGAGACGATCACCAGGCCGTCGGCCAGCTTCAGCGCCGTCTCGATCGAGTTGCGCAGCCGCGCCGCCATGCTCACCCGGGCGAAGAGGCGGTCCACCACGATCTCGATGCTGTGGGCGCGGCGTTTGTCGAGGCGTTCGGAGGTGAGGGGGCTGTCCTCGAGGTGGCGCATCTCGCCGTCAATGCGCACCCGCGAGAAGCCCTTGCGCGGCAGCTCGGCCAGCTCCTCGCGGAACTCGCCCTTGCGGCCGCGCACCAGCGGCGCCATCACCATCACCCGCGCCCCCTCCTCCGCCCATCCCAGTACCGCCTCGACGATCTGCTCGGCCGACTGCCGCACGATGGGACGGCCGCAGTTGGGGCAGTGGGGGGTGCCGATCGAGGACCAGAGCAGGCGGAGGTAGTCGTAGATCTCGGTGATGGTGCCCACCGTCGAGCGCGGCGAACGGCTGGTGGTCTTCTGTTCGATGGAGATGGCCGGGCTGAGGCCCTCGATCGAGTCCACGTCGGGGCGCTCCATCTGATCGAGGAACTGGCGGGCGTAGGCCGACAGCGTCTCGACATAGCGGCGCTGCCCCTCGGCGTAGAGGGTGTCAAAGGCCAGACTGCTCTTGCCCGAGCCGCTCAGCCCGGTGATGACCGTGAACGACTGGCGCGGGATGCGCGCCGACAGGTTCTTGAGGTTGTGCTGGCGCGCCCCGGTAATGCGAATCTCGGCGATGGCCATGGAATCGTCTATTTTAACCGGTCGGCGGCGGGTAGAGCAGAAGGCCCAGTTGCGAAGCCGCCGCCCGCAGGCGCTGGTCATAGCAGGCCAGCGTGGCCGCGCCGCCGGATCGTGCCAGCGCCAGATGCAGCGCGTCCGCGGCGCGCAACGGAGGGCCGTCGGGTCGCAGCAGAAGCCGTTCGGCCTCACGGTGAACGGCGGGTACAAGATCAACAATGCCCAATTTTCCCAAGCGGGCCTGCTCCAGCATTTTCCCCCACACCACCGCGGCCGAGCTGTAGTCGCCGGTTTCACGGCAGCGCCGGCCCACGACCGAGGTCACCTCGGTGAGCGCCAATTCGCTGATCAGCAGGTCGCTGCGCCCCTCCACGGCGGCTTCCAGCGGGCGGCTTTCAGCTTCGCCGATGAACAGCTTGGCCAGAGCGCTGGCATCAAAATAAATTGGGCCTAGCAGGAGTTTCGTTCCTCTTCCCGCTCCTCGATCAGGGTCTGCGTCAGCGGCGGGTCGAACCTGGGCATGGAATCGCGAAATGCTTGCAGGCTGGTGAAAGCCTGACGCGCGGGTGCGGGCGGCACCAAACGCGCCACTTCTTTGCCGCGATCGGTGATCACGACTTCGCGGCCCTTGGCCACTTCGGCCAGCAACTTACTCAAGTTCTGACGCGCTTCCCGCACACCGGCCCGCAACATAACTGCATTGTGCTACAAGTTGCACATTTCGGCAAGCGGCGGCAGGCAAAGCCTGAACTAACCTATGTCTATGCGTATTTTGGTGGCCGGCGGGGCGGGGTTTCTGGGGTCGCACTTTTGCGACCGGCTGATTGCCGAGGGGCACGAGGTGGTGTGCTTCGACAACCTGGTCACCGGCAGCGAGCAAAACCTGGAGCAGTTGCGGCGTGAGCCGCGGTTCAGCTTCGAACCGCGGGACATCTGCGAGCCGCTGGCGGTGTCCGGCAAGCTGGACTTCGTGGCCAACTTCGCTTCACCCGCCAGCCCGGTGGATTTCGCCCGGCTGCGGCTGGAGATATTGCGGGTGGGCAGCGTGGGGACGTGGAACTGCCTGGAGCTGGCGCGGGCGCACCGGGCGGGGTTCATGATCACCTGCACGTCGGAGGCTTACGGCGATCCGCTGGTGCATCCGCAGCGGGAGGATTACTGGGGCAACGTCAACCCGGTGGGGCCGCGCTCCTGCTACGACGAGAGCAAGCGTTTCGCCGAGGCGCTGACCATGGCCTACCACCGCACCCACCACCTGCCCACGCGCATTGCCCGCATCTTCAATACCTATGGGCCGCGCATGCGCTTGGACGACGGGCGCGTGGTCCCGGCGTTGATCAGCCAGGCGCTGCGGGGCGAGCCGCTGACGGTGTTCGGCGACGGCTCGCAGACGCGCAGCTTCTGTTACGTGGATGACGAGATCGAGGGCCTGCGGCGGCTGTGCGACTGCCCCGATCCGTATCCGGTCAATATCGGCAACCCGGTGGAGACGACGATTCAGGAGTTTGCCCGGGTGGTGGCGGAGTTGAGCGCCGCCGAGGGCGCTCCGCCGGCGCGGATCGAGCACCGGCCGCTGCCCCAGGATGACCCCCGGCGCCGCTGTCCCGACATCACCCGCGCCCGGCAACTGCTGGGCTGGGAGCCGCGGACGCCGCTGCGCGAAGGCCTGCGGCGGACCTGGGAGTCGTTCCGGCCGCGGGTGGCGGCACATCCCGGCGTGTCCTAATCCCGGCGTGACCTTTTTGTAACCCCGGGCTTGACGCTCTCGTCTATACTGGGTTCTCCGGAGGACAACGCTTGTGCTGGAAGTCCGCAATTTGAGCAAGCACTACGGCCCGTTCCACGCGGTGAAGGAGGTCAGCTTCACCGCCCGCCCGGGGGAAGTGGTGGGGTTTCTCGGCCCCAACGGGGCGGGGAAAACCACCACCATGCGCATGATCACCGGCTACCTGCCGATCGCCGCGGGCGAGGTGACGGTGGACGGCATCAACGTGCGCACCCACTCGCTCGAGGCCAGGAAGCGCATCGGCTATCTCCCCGAGCAGCCGCCCATCTACCCCGAGCTGACGGTGGACGAGTACCTGAACTTCGTCGCCCGCCTGCGGCGCTTGAAGTCGCGGCAGCGCAAGGATGCCATCGAGCAGGCCTGCCGCAAGACGGCGCTCACCGATGTCCGCTATCGCGTGCTGGGGCATCTGTCCAAGGGCTACCGGCAGCGGGTGGGCATCGCCCAGGCGATCTTGCACGATCCCCCGCTGCTGGTGCTCGACGAGCCCACCGCCGGCCTCGATCCGCGGCAGATTCTCGAGACGCGGCAGTTGATCCGCGATCTGGCGGGCAAGCACACCGTCATCCTCAGCACCCACATCCTGCCCGAGGCGGCCAACACCTGCCATCGGGTGGTGATCATCAATAAAGGCCAGCTGGTGGCCGAGGACACGCCCGAAAACCTCACTCACCGGCTCAAGCCCACCGACACCCTGACCCTGCAGGTGCGCGGGCCGGTGTACCAGATCACCGCCGCCTTGCAGAAGCTGCCGGGGGTGTTGAAAGTTTCCTCCTCGCACGACAAGAACGGCGTCGGCACCTGGGAGATCGAAGCCCAGGGCCTGGCGGCGCGCGAGGCCATCGCCCGCTGCGTGGTGGAGTCGGGCTGGGGGCTGGTCGAGTTGAAGCCGATGGAGTTGAGCCTCGAAGAAATCTTCCTCTCGCTGACCGGCAACCAGGAAGCGCCGGCGGCGCTGGCCGCGGGCGCGCCGCAACAGGCATTACCGGCCGGACCAGCCGGGCCGGCAACAGGAGGCGAGGCATGAGCGTGACCCTGGCCATCGCCCGCAAGGAATGGAAGTCGTACTTCACCGGGCCCATCGGCTACGCCGTGCTGGCGCTGTTCGCGCTCGCCACCGGCTACTTCTTCTTCAGCATGCTGGCGGTGTTCGTGGTGCAGTCGCTGAGCGGCGGACAGTTCGGCGCCGCCAACCTTAATGTCAACAGCCAGGTGCTGGCGCCCATGACCTTTGATGTGGGCATCACCATGCTGTTTCTGCTGCCCATGGTGACCATGCGGCTGTTCGCGGAAGAGAAGCGCACCGGCACCATGGAGCTGCTGAAGACGGCCCCGGTACGGCGCTTCGAGGTCATCATGGGCAAGTTTCTGGCGGCGCTGGGGCTGCTGGTGCTGATGCTGGTGATCTACGGGCTGGATGTGGCCGTGGTGGCTCACTACGGCAAGCCGGATCTGCTGACCGCGGCGGCCAACTTCCTCGGCCTGCTGCTGCTGGGGGCGTCGTTTCTGGCGATTGGGCTGCTGATCTCCAGCTTTACCCAGAACCAGATGGTGGCCGGGACGATCACCTTCATTCTGTTCCTGCTGCTCTGGGTGGCCGACTGGGTGACCGCCTACGGCAGCGGAGCGGTATCGCACGTGGTCAGCTACCTGTCCATCACCTCCCATTTGCAGAACTTCACCCAGGGGGTGATTGATCTCAAGGACGTCATCTTTTACCTCAGCCTGATCGTGGCCGGTCTGTTCCTGACGGCACGGCGCATGGAGCTTTCGGAGTAGACGATGCGCAAGGAAATCGAATCCGAGTCACCCCAACCGCAGCGCCACAGCCGCTGGCTGCAGCGCAGCTCGCTGATCGTCTATCTGCTGGTCACACTGGCGGTGATTGTGGCGGTCAACGTGCTCGCCGCGCGTCACCAGAAGAGCTGGGACCTGACCAAGGGCCATCAGCACTCGCTCAGCAGCGAGTCGGTCAACATCCTGGCGCGGATCAAGCAGCCGCTGCAGTTGATCCTGTTCGACAAGCAGGAGAATTTTGGCGCGGCGCGGGAGTTCTTCGGCAAGTACGAGCGGGTTTCGCCCGAAGTGCAGGTCAACTATATCGATCCCGACCGGCATCCCGACCAGGCGCGGCAGTACAAGATCCAAACCTACGGTTCGATCGTGGTGAAGAGTGGCGATCATCAGGAGATCGTCAGCAACATGACCGAGCAGGACGTGACCAACGCCATCGTGCGGGTGCTGAAAGGCGACAAGAAGACCATCTACTTTGTCGCCGGCGACGGCGAGCGCTCGCCCGACGACTCCGGACGGGAGGGCTACTCGACCCTCAAGGACGCGCTCACCGCCGAGAACTTCATCGTCAAGCAACTGGTGCTGGCGCAGACGCCGGCGGTGCCCGCCGACTGCGCCGCGCTGATCGTGGCCGGACCGACCCACCCCATGCTGGAGCCCGAGGTGGACGCCATCGAGAAATATATGGCGGGCGGGGGGCGGGCGCTGTTCCTGGTCAACCCCGAGGCCAACGGGCCGCTGGTGGATTATCTCCAGGGCTCGCTCAACGTCAAGCTGACGCCGGATGTGGTGGTGGACACCAGCGGGGTGGGGCAGTTGTTCGGAGCCAGCGAGCTGATGCCGATCGTCGCCCAGTACGACCAGCATCCGATCACCGCCAAGATGAACCAGGTGGCCACGCTCTTCCCTTACGCGCGGACGGTCGAGCCGGGTTCGACGCCGGGCGCCAAGGCGACGGTGACCACGCTGGTGGAGACCAGCGCCGAGAGCTTTGCCACCTCGCACTTCGCCAACGGGCAGGTGCGGGTGGATCCGGCCAGCGACCGCAAGGGGCCGCTGCCGCTGGGGGTGGCGGGGACCATGCCGGCGGTGGTCAACAACGCGCAACTGCAAAATGTCGGCGACAGCGCCGAGGCGCGCTTCGTGGTCTACGGCAGCCCCGACCTGGTGTCGAACTCGATCATCAGCTTCCAGGGCAACAAGGACCTGTTCCTC
>DATBPS010000098.1:0-21635 GCA_036561225.1 Terriglobales bacterium | reverse complement strand
GGATTGTGTCACTTCTGTGACCCGGAGGATTTGCGATGCGAATGCGTGGATGGCGCTGGACGAGTGTGGGAATGGGCATGTTGCTGGCGGCCTGGCTGCCGGCCATGGCACAGGGCCGGGGCGGCGGCGGTCAAGCGCCTCCGGACCGCTTCATGTATGAGCCGGCCGAGACCGATCCGCCGCCGGTGGTGACCCATCATTCGATAACGGTTGACGGCAAGACGCTTTCTTATACCGCGACGGCGGGCAAGATGGCGGTGCCCGACGAGGCCGGCAAAACCGAAGGTCACATGTTCTACGTCGCCTACACCCTCGACAATCCCGACAGCGCCCACCCGCGTCCGGTGACCTTCAGCTACAACGGCGGTCCGGGTTCGGATTCGGTGTTTGTGCACATGGGAGGCTTTGGTCCACGCCGGGTGCTGCTGAACGACAACGGCAGCGTGGCGCCGCCACCCTACAAGATTGTGGACAACGCCGAGACCTGGCTGGACTCCACCGACCTGGTCTTCATTGACGCCATGGGCACCGGCTACAGCCGCGCCACCAGCGCCGCCACCCTGGCGCGCGCCGCCAGCGTGAGCGGCGATCTGCAGACCTTCACCGAGTTCATCCGGCTGTACCTGTACAACAACAACCGCATCAACTCGCCGGTGATTCTGGCGGGCGAGAGCTACGGCACCTTCCGCTCCGCCGGTTTGGCGGGAACGCTCTGGGAGCATCACGTCCCGGTGGCCGGGGTGGTGCTGTTGTCGAGCGTGCTCAACCTTTCGACGCTGTCGCCGTCCTACAGTGATGACCGGCCCTACTGGCTGGCGCTGCCGACGCTGACCGCCATCGCCTACGAGCACAAAAAATTGCCTGCCGACCTGCAAAGCAAACCGATTGAGACGGTGGTGCAGGAATCGAAGGACTGGGCCAGCACCAAATACCAGCACTATCTCGATGAAGGCGACACGCTGCAAGGCGCGGCCCGCCAGCAGGCGGTAAGTGAGATGGCGCGCTTCACCGGCCTCAGCCCGGTTTTTGTGGACGGTCTGAACCTGCGCGTGGGCACCAGCGAGTTCAACGCCGAGCTGTTGCGCAGCCAAAAGCTGATCATCGGCCGCTATGACGGCGGCCAGATCGGCACCAGCCGCACGCCGGGATCACCCTTCCCCGATTACGATCCCAGCGACATCATCTCCGTTCCTTATCTGCACGAGTTCGTGAACTATCTGAAGAACGAGCTCAACTACAAGACCGACCTGGAGTACGGCGATCGCGGCATGGGCGGCGCCGGCAACCCGGGTTGGAATTTCGAGCTGGGACGCGCCTGGAGCGGCACTGCCGACACCTCGCCGTTGCTGGCCAGCGCCTTTGCCCAAAACCCGTCCATGAAGCTGATGCTGGTGGAGGGGTTGTATGACCAGGCGACGCCGATGTTCGAAGCCGACTACAGCATGAAGCACCTGTTTATCGTGCCGGCCGAGCAGAAGAACATCAGCATCGAGCATTACCTGGCGGGTCACATGATCTACATCCGCACGCAGCCGAGGCAGAAGCTGCACACGGATTTCACCAACTTTGTGCACTCGCTGGCCGGCGCGCAGTAACGCGCCGGATCAGACGCACAGCAGGGCGGCGCTACGGCGCCGCCCTCTTTTTTTTACCAGATGCTGACGCGCTGCGCGGGCGGACGCCACATGGGATCGCCCTGCTTCACGCCGAAAGCGGCATAGAAGGCGGGGATGTTCGACAACGGACCGTTGACACGGTACTTCGCCGGGGCGTGGACGTCGTTGAGCAGTTGGTTGCGCAGGTTTTGTTCCCGCTGCTGATCGAGCCAGCCGAGGGTGTAGCCGAGGAAGAAGCGCTGCACCGGGGTAAAGCCGTCCACCGGCTTGCCGGCCTTGTACTCGGCGGTCTGCTCGAAGGCATCGAGGCCGATGAGGATGCCGCCGTAGTCGGCGATGTTCTCGCCCAGGGTGGCCTGGCCGTTGATGTGCAGGCCGGGGATGGGCTCGTAGGCGTCAAATTCCTTTGCCATGACCGCCGCGCGCTGCTGAAAGCGCTCGGCGTCCTGCTTGGTCCACCAATCCTTGAGGTTGCCGTGGGCGTCGAATTGGCGGCCCTGATCGTCGAAGCCGTGGGTGATCTCATGGCCGATGGTGGAGGCGCCGACGTAGCCATAGACGATGGCATCGTCGAGTTGGTCATCGGGCACACCAGGCACCACGAACATCGCCGCCGGCAGCACGATCTCGTTGTTCGAGGGGTTGTAATAGGCGTTGTACGTCTGCGGGGTCATGTCCCACTCGCTGCGGTCCACCGGCTTGCCGAACTTGGAGAGCATGTCGTGGAAGCGCCACTGGGCGGCGCTCATCATGTTGGCGGCGTAGGAGTGGCGGGCGATGGTCAGGGTCGAGTAGTCCTTCCACTTGTCGGGATAGGCCACTTTGGGGGTCACCGCGGCCAGCTTGGCCATGGCCTGCTGTTTGGTGGCCGGGCTCATCCAGTCGAGGTTTTGCATGCGGTTGTGGAAAGCGGTGCGGATGGCCTCGACCAGGGCGGTGTAACGCAGCTTGGTGGCGGCGGGCACGTAGGTGTGTACGTATTCGCGGCCCAGCACCATGCCCAGGGCGCGGTTTTCGGCGTTGAGCGCCCGCTTCCACAGCGGCTGCTCCTCCTGCTGGCCGCGCAGCACGGTGTTGTAGAAATGGAAATGCTCGGCGCGGTACTTGTCGCCCAGGTAGGGGGCAAAGGCGGCCATGAGGTGCAGGCGCAGGTAGTCGCGCAGTACCCCGACCGGCGCCTGGCGCAGGGTGCGGTTCAGGGCCACGAAAAACTCCGGTTGGCCGACGATCACCGTCTGCGCCGGCAGTTGGAAGGCCTGGAGCTGGTGCCGCCAGGCGATCTGGGGAGAGTAACGCGCGCTCAACGCCTCCGGCGTCATCAGGTTGTAGTTCTTGTAGGGGTCGTTCAGATCGGCCAGGGGACGCGAAGCCTGCGCCAGGCTGGTTTCGAACTGCATCACCGCCGCGGCGCCGGCACCGGCCGCCGCCTGGGTGTCGCCCAATTCCTGCAGCACGCGGGCCATGTGGTCCACGTAGGCGGCGCGGTTCTTCTTCACCCCGGCTTCGGCGTTGAAGTACATGTCGCGGTTGCCCAGCCCCAGCCCGCCCTGCGACAGATGGACGCTCATGCGGTCGCTGTGTTTTTCATCCTGGGAGACGTCGAGGCTGTAGAAAGCGCCCACGCCGATGGGGCGCAGCGCGGCGGCGACGCGGAGGGCATCGTCGGCGGTGCGGATGGCGGCGATCTGCTTGAGATACGGATCGAGCGGGGCGAGGCCCAACTGGTTGGCGTGGGCGGTGTCGGTGGCCATGGCCCAGAAGTCGCCGATCTTCTGCTCATCGCTGCCGCTCGCCGCCTGGAGGGCGGCGGCATCGCGTTGGCTGATACCGCGCAGCCGGGCATAGATCTCGTCCTGCACCTCATTACCGATGCCCCAGCTGGATTCGCTGGCGGGGATGGGATGCTTTTGCAGCCAGCCGCCGTTGGCGTAGGTGAAGAAGTCCTGACCGGGGCTGACCGCAGTGTCGAGGTCGGCACGCAGCGGATCGGGTGAGGACTTGGCCGGGGCGGCGGCTTGATGACAGCCGGCGAGTCCGAGGCCGGCGGCGAGCAGAAAGGCGCAGCTCAGCTTGTGCATGCCGGAAAACGTAGCACACTTCGCCGGTTATGCTTCGGCGATGGTCGCGGCGGTGAGCAGCAGCAGCAGGATCCAAAGCAGATCGGCGCTGGCGAGGTGCAGCATCTGCATGGGTACGGGGGCCAACAGGAGGACGTCGAGCGCGCCACCCGCCCACTGCACCAGCACCGCCGCCGCCAGGCCGTAGCCGAGGCGGCGAGTGAGCCGCTGCCGCGGTGGCGCTGCCGCCGGCAGCCCGTCAAAGACCAGCCAGAGCAGGTACAGGCCGGCGACGATGGCCACCGCGGGGTGGATGACGCGCAGGCGCTCCAGCAGCGCGGTCGAGCCGGAGAAATCCTGGCGCAGCGCCAGGGTGAGCGACTGCGCCGGAAACAGCGTATCGGCCAGCGCCGCCACGGCGCCGCAGATGGCGGTGGTCAAGACGGCGACGATGGCCAGGTTCAGCCTCCAGCCCGGAGCGCGACGGGGAGCCGCTACGCCCGACGCCCAAATGGCGGTGAGCGCCAAGGCGGCCAGCAGGCAAAGCGTATTGGCCAGGTGGGTGGCATCGGCGGCGATGCGGGCGGGCGAAGTATTCTGCCCCACCCATTGAAAGAGCACCAGGGCCGCGCCCAGCAGGGCTTCGGTGACGATGAACAACACCGCTGCCGCCGCCCCTCGGCGGACTACATGCCGCTTGGGGTAGAGCCATACCGCTCCGGCCAGGAGGCCGAATACCAGCACCGCGTCCACGCCACTGGTGGCGCGATGCAGGAACTCAATCAACATCTTGATTTGCGGGTGTGCGGGTAGGAATTGGCCATCGCACAGCGGCCAGTTGTCGCCGCAGCCATTCCCGGCGCCGGCGGCGCGTACATAGGCGCCCCAGAGGATGACGGCGACGTTATAGGCCAATACCACCCAGGCGAAGGCCGCAAAGCGGCGCTGAGCGGGACCCGCCGGAGCGGCCGGACGACGGGGTGGGGATGCAACTACGGGCGGCAACCTCCTATTATGCTGGAACCAGCCGCGGGCCGGCGCATCCCATAAGCTGCGGGAAGAACACACCATGTTTGACCAACTACCCGAAACTGCACCGCAACCGTGGTCGCGGCGCGCTTTCCTGTTCGGAGTGGCGGCGGTAGCGGCCGGAGGCGTTGTGGTGGTCGAGACCGGCCTGGCGGGCGGGTTGACGCGGCTTGCCGGTTCGGTGATTACGACCACGCCGGGCACGTTGACGCTGGTGGACTTCGACGACACTGGGCGCCGGAGGGGGACAGTCAAGGTCCAAAAAGTAGTCAAAACGGTGGAGGAGTGGCGCCGCCTGCTGCCGCCGCCTGCGTTTGCCGTGTTGCGCCAAGGGGCGACGGAAACGCCGTTCACTGGTCCGCTGAACAATGTTTTCAAACCTGGACTGTATCGTTGCCGCGCCTGCGGCACGGCGCAGTTCAGCTCGCAGACCAAATATGACTCGCGGGATGGCTGGCCCGCCTTTTGGTCACCGCTGGCGCCGCAAAATCTGGATCTGCGTGAGGACCTGAGCCTGGCCATGGTGCGCGTCGAGGTACGTTGCCGCCGCTGCGATAGCCACCTTGGCCACCGCTTCGACGATGGCCCCGCGCCCACCGGCCAGCGCTACTGCATCAACTCCGCCGCCCTCGACTTCCACCCGCACGCGGCTTAAATTCCGGGGTGAACGACGCGCAGGAGTGGGGCGGGGCGCGCCTTGGCGATTTCGCGCACGTTTCGACGATGTGACCGGCGCCAAAGCTCTTGAGGAAGGCGGCCTGACCACGGACCCGAACCAGCAACTGCAGCGCGGCTTCCACCGTGGCCTTTTTGGTTTGCGTGCCGGCGGCTCGCATGGCCTTGCGCATCAGGGCGTCGTCAATGTCAATGTTGGTTCGCATGGCCCTTTACACATAGGTGTACGTTTTCGTGTGTATGACAGAGATGATAGTCTGATGCTTCGTTGGGGAGGGCTTCCTGTCCATGCGCCGCCACGTCTATCTACCAATTTTCGCGTTGATGTCAGCCCTTGGCGTACTGCCGGGGCGGGCGCAGCAGATTCCGGTCAACTTCTTGAGCGGCGCCAGCGGGATGCGCTGGCGGGAGCTGGGGCCGCTGCGCGGGGGGCGTTCGGTGGCCAATGCCGGAGTGCCGGGTCAGCCGGAGGTGTTCTATTTCGGCGGCGCGGACGGCGGCGTGTTCAAGACGGAGAACGCCGGCCGTACCTGGAAGCAGCTCTTCGACGGGCAGCCGGTGCAGTCCATCGGCGCCATCGCGGTGGCGCCGTCGGACCCGAACGTCGTGTACGTGGGCACGGGGGAACCGGACATCCGTTCGCAGAACTCATTCGGCGACGGTATCTATAAGTCCACCGACGGCGGCCAGACCTGGACACACCTCGGCCTCGACAACACCCGCCGCATTGGGCGGATCGTGGTTGATCCGCGTGATCCCAACCGCGTCTATGTGGCGGCGCTGGGCAGCGCCTATCAGGCCAACCCCGACCGCGGTGTCTTCCGCAGCAGCGACGGCGGCCGGACCTGGGCGAAGATTCTCTACCACGGCCCGGACACGGGCGCGATCAACCTGGCGGTCGATCCCCATCACCCCGACACCCTGTATGCCTCGCTGTGGGCGACGCGGCGCCCGCCGTGGGTGGTCTATGCGCCGTCGAATATGCCGGGGAGCGGATTGTTCAAGTCCACGGATGGCGGCGACACCTGGGCGCCGTTGAAGAACGGACTGCCCGGGGATGACCAGGTGGGCCGCATCGGCGTGGCGGTTGCGCCGAGCGATGGCAACCGGCTGTGGGCGGTGGTGGACGACCTGAGCGACAAGGGCGCGCATGGGGGCGTCTACGTCTCCGATGATGCCGGCGCCAGTTGGCGGCAGGTGAGCAACGAGAACCGGCTGTGGCAGCGCGGCTGGTACTTCGAGGAGGTCGAGGTGGACCCCACCGATCCGCACGAGGCCTACGTGATGAACACCTCGACCTACCGCACCACCAATGACGGCCAAAGCTGGACGCCGATCAAGGGCGCGCCCGGGGGCGACGATTACCACCAGCTCTGGATCAACCCGAAGATGGGCGATCACATGGTGTTGTCCTCCGATCAGGGCACGGTGGTGAGCGTGGACGGCGGCAAGACCTGGAGCAGTTGGTACAACCAGGACACAGCGCAGATGTACCACGTTTCGGCCGGCAGCGGCTTTCCGTGGTGGGTGTATGGGCCGCAGCAGGATTCCGGCGCCGCCGGGGTGAGCACCTGGGGCGATGAAGGCCTGATCTCGTTCCGCAACTGGATTCCGCTGTGCGCGGGAGGCGAGAGCGATATCGTCGTCCCCGATCCTGACAATCCGGATTACCTCTACGGTGGCGCGGGCGTGCGCTGCAACCAGGCGCTCAACATCGCCGATTCGCTGGGTTCCATTCCCACGCCGGGGAAGGGCGAGCCGGTGTACCGCAAGACCTGGACGCTGCCGCTGGTGTTCTCGGCCGCCGACAAGGCGCTCTACTACGCCAACCAGTACGTCTTCCGCACCCGCGACAAGGGCCGCCATTGGGTGAAGATCAGCCCCGACCTGACCCGCGAGGATCCCGGGATTCCGGCCAATCTGGATGCGGTGACCGCCCAGGATAACGACGCCCATGGTGTGACCACGCGCAAGGGCGTGGTTTATGCCCTCGGTCCGTCGCCGCTGCAGCCGGACACGGTGTGGGCAGGCACCGATGACGGCTATATCCAACTGACTACCGACGGGGGAAAGACGTGGAAGAACGTCACCCCGGCGGCCATGACCGCCTGGAGCAAGGTGACGGACATTGAAGGATCGTACTTTGATCCGCAAGAAGCCTATGCGGCCGTCGAACGCCACCGGCTGGGCGACCTGACGCCCTACGTGTACCGCACCCGCGACGGCGGCAAGACGTGGCAGAACGTGAGCCAGGGCATCAGCGCGAATGCGTACGTCCAGGCGGTGAAACCCGATCCGGTGCGCCGCGGCCTGCTTTACGCCGCCACCGAGTTCGGGGTGTATGTCTCCTTCAACGACGGCGATCGGTGGCAGCCTCTGCAGTTCAACCTGCCGCACACCTCGGCGCGCGATCTGGTGGTGCACGGAGACTCGCTGGTGGTGGCGACCTATGGACGCGGCGACTGGGTTCTCGACGATGTTTCACCGCTGCGCCAGCTGACGCCCGCCATCGCCCAGGAAGCCGCGCATCTGTACCAGCCGGGGGTCGCATTGGCCATCCGCCAGGGAAGCATGAACGGCACGCCGTTGCCGCCCGAGGAGCCGCAACTGGAGAACCCGCCGGCGGGCGCCATCATTTACTATTCGTTGGCGGAGGCGGCACAGCAACCGGTGGAGTTGCAGGTGCTCGACCACGCCGGCAAGGTGCTGGCCACCTTCCACAGCAACGATCCCCTGCCGCAGGTGGACGCCGAGAAGCTGGAGATTCCGGCGTTCTGGCTGCAGCCGCCGCTACGGCTGGGCACGACGGCGGGCATGCACCGGTTTGTGTGGGATTTGCGCCCTCAACCGCCGCCGGGCCACGGCGGGCAGGGCGATGATTTCGGCGGGCTGGCGGCGTTCTTCAGCAGCTATTTCGGCCCTCCAATGGTGGCGCCTGGCGACTATACGCTGAAGCTGACCGTGGATGGCAAGAGCTACACGCAACCGCTGACGGTGAAGCCGGACCCACGAAGATAACGATCAACTTTCAGCGATCAGCAATCAGCCAACAGGCGGCGGGCGAGGGAGCAGGCGGATTGCTGGAGAATGGGGTCGTCGCCGAAGCCGGAGAGCCAGTGGAAGTCGGGGTCGGCGCGGAACCATGTCCATTGCCGCTTGGCGTAGTGGCGCTGCTCCTGTTGCGCTTCGGCCAGCGCCAGGGCGGGGTCGGCGCGGCGCAATACGATGTCGCAGGCCTGTTTGTAGCCGTGTGAGGTCCAGATGCGGAGCTGGGGCGGATAGAGCGGCAGCAGACGGCGTGTTTCTTCCTGAATGCCGCCGGCAAACATGACGGCGGCGCGCTCCTCGATGCGCCGGTAGAGAGCGGCGCGGTCGGGCGCCAGGCCCAGCTTGACGGGGCGCAGTTCGCGCCAGGGTTCGGGAGTCGCAGCGCGCCAGGTATCGCCCAGGGGACGGCCGGTGAGCAGGCGCACTTCGAGGGCACGGATGGCCCGCTCGGCATCGCGGGGCTGAATGCGCGCGGCGGCTTCCGGGTCCAAGCGCTGCAACAGGCGGTGTAGCTGCTGCGGGGCGCGCCGCCGCAGTTTCTGGCGCAGCGGAGCGCTGGCGGGCGGTGCCGGGGAAAGTCCCTGCAACAAAGCCCGCAAATAAAAGCCGGTGCCGCCCACCAGCACCGGCAGCTTTCCGCGCCGCGCCACATCCTCGACCACAGGTCGCGCCTGGCGCGCGTACTCACCCGCCGTCCAGGGCTGGCGGGCGTCGGCGACGCCGATCAGGTGGTGGGGCACAGAGGCCAGTTCGGCGGCGCTGGGTTTGGCCGTGCCGAGATCGAAGTCGCGGTAAAGCTGCACCGAATCGAAGCTGATGACCTCGCCGGCGAACTGCTGCGCCAGCCACAGCGCCAGCGCGGTTTTACCGCTGGCGGTGGGACCAGCCACGATCAGTGCCGGGATGGTGTTTGGTGGCATCTTCAAACCACTACGGCCACAAGCAATGTTCCCGATCCAACGCTGCTATACTGCTGGCAACGTTTCAGGGCAGCAGTGGCATCGGCAGCATCACCATCTTCGCATTTCAGCCCGGCAGCGGCGCAGCCGTATCTGGCGGCGCACGAGTGTCTTCTGCGGGCCGCCCCAGAGCTACTGGGGCAGTGGCGGCGGCGGTTTCCCGGCGCGGCGCGGATGCAACCGGCGGCGCGGCGGAAGCTGGAGCAGCTTCTTATACCGCCCTTGGGCACGGAGGCTGAGGGCCTGAGTGGATGGCGCGAGCAGCTGCACTACAGCGCCGCGCGGCTGGCCAAGATGGAAATTCCACTCAGCCACATCCACGGCGCCCTGGCCGCCTTCCAGCCGCTGGCGCTAAACCGGCTGCGCCGGCACTTCGATGTGGACACGGCAGCGGCGGCGCAGGCATGGCTGCAACAGCAGACGCAGTTGGCGGTGGCCGAGGCGTTTGTCGCGGCGCAGAGCAACGCGGTGCAGGCGCTGCTGGCCGTACTCGACGCCGAACTGAGCGCCGCCACCCTGAATCAGTTGTTGCAAGTGCTCTTACAGCAGGCGGCGAGACTTTTCCCCATACGCTGGGGCGAAATTCTTCTGCTGGAGCCGGGCGGGGAACGGTTGCGCCATGCGGCGACGCTGGGGCTGGGGCCGGAGATGATCCTCGAACCCGCCGGCGTGGGGGCATTTTTCCAGTGCGTGCTGCGCGAAGGCCGCCCCGGCTTTCTGCTGGATGCCGCCAACGATCCGGGGGTCAGCCAGCCCTACTACCGCGAGTTGGAGGTGAAGTCGGTGTGGGCGGTGCCGCTGCAGGCGGGGGCGGAGCCGCTGGGCATTCTGACGGTGGCGTTTGACCGAGTCTACGAATGCCTGCCGGCGGAACGCGAGTTGTTGCTGGCACTGGGCCATCGCTCCGCGCTGGCGATTGAGCGCACCCGCCTGCGCGAAAAGCTGGAGCAACAGCAGGCACGAGTGATGGACTTGTCGCGCCGGCTGCTCGATGCCCACGATGAAGAGCGGCGCCGCATCAGCCGCGATCTGCACGATGAGACCGGACAGGGCCTGCTGGCGCTGCGGCTTTACCTGGAGATGGGCCTGCGCCAGCCGCCGGAGAAGGCGCGGCCGTGGCTGCAGAAGGGTTTGACGCTGGTGGACAGCAGCGTGGCCGAGCTGCGACGCATCATGGCGCAACTGTCGCCGCTGGCGCTGGACGAGCTGGGGTTGGAGGCGGCGGTGCGGCAGGAGCTGCGGCGGCTGCGCGCCGAGCAGCGCTGGAGCGTCCGCTTTCACTGCGCGCTCAACGGCCACGAGCTGGACCGCAAGCTGGAAATTCTCCTCTACCGGGTGGTGGTGGAGGGCCTGCGCAATGTGGCCCGCCACGCCCGCGCGCGCTCGGTGCGGCTGCGCATTCGCGCCGCACGCCACCAGGTATGTATTCATCTGCTCGACGACGGCGTCGGGCTGGCGCCGGATGTCCAGCGGCAATCGCATGTTTCCGGCAGCGGCCTGGGGCTGGCCGGCATCCGGGAACGGGTGCGCCTGGCGGGCGGCCGCTTCGAACTGCGCTCTCAACCTGGCCAGGGCGTGCACCTGGCTTTCTGGATTCCTCTCCACCCGGCGCCGCCGGACGCCTCTCTACACCATGAATAAGCTACGCATTCTGCTGACGGATGATCACACCCTGTTTCGCCAGGGCCTGCGCACCCTGCTCGAAGCCCAGTACGACATGGAGGTCGTGGGCGAGGCGCAGGAGGGCGACGAAGCCGTTGCCCGCGCCGCCGAGCTGCAACCCGACCTGGTGCTGATGGATATCGGCATGCCCGGGATGCCGAGCTTCGAGGCGGTGCGGCGCATCCGCAAGCAGCGGCCGGAGACCAAGGTGGTGATGCTCAGCATGTACGACGACGAGGACTACCTGCAGCAGTCGCTGGAGGCGGGCGGGTCGGGGTACCTGCTCAAGGACTCGCCCGCCGATCAACTCATCTCGGCGCTGCGCGAGGTGCGCCGCGGCGGCAAGTACCTGTGCCCGCGCATCGTCTCCAAGCTGGTGGAGGATTTTCACGCCCGCGACCCCTCCGAGCGCTTCAAGCCGCGGCTGGCCACCCTTTCGCCCCGCGAGCGCGAGACGCTCAAGCTGCTGGCCGAAGGGCTGTCGGTGAAAGAAGTGGCGGTCAAGCTGGGGCTGAGCACCAAGACGGTGGAGGCGCACAAGTTCAACCTGATGCGCAAGCTCGACATCCATAACAAGGCGCAACTGGTGCGCTGGGCGATTCAAAACAAGGTCATCCATATCGCCTAAAATGGGGTGTGCACAAGTTTTGGGACAGTCCGGCGCCGGGCCGCGACGTGGCGGCCACGCCCGCTGACGTGCCGGCGGCCTACGAGGTCGCGCACGGGGCGCGGCGGCTGCGCATCGCGCCGGGCAATGCGCTGGCGCCCATGTCGGGCATCACGGACACGGTGTTTCGGGGTTTCATCCGCGACCTGGGGGGCTGCGGGCTGATCATGACCGAGTTCACCTCGGGCGACGGCCTCATCCGTTCCGAGAAGGTGGCGCGGCGCTACCTGAGCTTTGCCGAAGCCGAGCGGCCCATCGCGGCGCAGTTGTTCGGCAGCGATCCGGAGGTGATGGCCGAGGCGGCGCGGGTGGTCGAGGCGATGGGCTTCGACGCCATTGACCTCAATCTGGGTTGCCCGGCGAAGAAGGTGGTGAAGTGCAACGGCGGCAGCGGCCTGTTGCGCGACCTGCCGCTGCTGGGACGGCTGTTCGCGGCCGTGCGCGGGGCGGTGTCGCTGCCCTTCACGGTGAAGTTCCGCGCCGGCTGGGACGAGAAGCAACTGGTGCACGTGGCGCTGGCCCGGCTGGCCGAAGACAGCGGCGTCAATGGACTGGCGCTGCACGCCCGCACCCGCGAACAGGGCTACTCCGGGCAGGCGCAGTGGCAGTGGATCGCGGAGGTGAAGCAGGCGGTGAAGATTCCGGTGCTGGGCAACGGCGACGTGCGCGCCCCCGAGGACGCCGCCGCCATGGCCGCCTTCACCGGCTGCGACGGCATCATGATCGGCCGCACGGCGGCCTCCAACCCGTGGATCTTCCGGCAGATGGAGGCGTACCGGCTGACGGGGACCTATCCCCAACCGACCGACGCCGACCGCGCCCAGCTCATGACCGACTACTTCTCGCGCCTCATCGCCGACCGCATGGTGGGAGCGCTGGGGAAGATGAAGCAGTTCGCCGCCTGGTTCACCCACGGGGTCGAGGATGGCGCCAGCCTGCGGCGCGCCGTCTATGAGGCGCGCTCGGAGGCCGAGGTCATGCAGCGGCTGGAGGAGTTTTTCGCTGCTACTGTCCCGGGTGGAGGTATTTCGCCAGGAAATCGTAGATCTCCTGCCGCGATTGCCGGGCAAACTTCGTATCAATGCGGTTGAAGTAGTGACCGCCGGGCGCGTTCTGGTAGATCTTGTACTGGAACAGCGACTGCTTGCCGGCCGCCTTGAGCGCGTCAATCAGGTGCTCCACTTCCATCACGTTGACATCCTCGTCGTTGGTGTTGGTGTGGATGAGGAGCGGCGTCTGCAGCTCGGCGGCGTGGAAGTAGGGTGAGCGGCGGCGATACTCCATCGGGTCCTGGTCGGCGGTCTTGCCCAGGAAGCCGGAGTAGATGTCGCGGTAACCCTGCGACTTGTAGCCCATGCGCATCACCAGGTCGCTGACCGGCACGCCGGCGTAGGCGCAGACGTAATCCTTGGGGTAGCGGAAGATGTTCATCAGCGCCTGGAAGCCGCCGTGGCTCCAGCCGACGATGGCCACCCGGGTGGGATCCACCTGGGGGAGGTTTTCGAGCGCCCAGTCACGGGTCGAGTGCACGTCCACGACCTCGTTGCCTCCGTAATCAATCTGGCTCTCGAAACCGGCGCCGTAGCCGGTCGAACCGCGGTATTCAGGCGCCACCACGATGTATCCCTGCTCGATCAGCTCGCGCACGATGTGCGCCTGGCTGGTGTTCATGTTGCCGTGCACGCCCTCGTGGATGTACATCAGCAACGGCGCATGCGCGGTGGGGGCCAGCTTTTTGGGGATGAAGGTGTAGGCGTAGATGAGCAGCGGGTTGCCGGCGCCCTGGCCGGTCGGATTCTTCATGCGGATGGGTGCCTGGCTGGGGATCCAGACCTTGTCCACATGGGCGATGTCGCCCAGCTCGAGATGCCAGAGGACGTCGTCTTCGGTTTTCTGGATGGCCTGGAACTCGGAACGCTCGCCCTGCGAGGCCTGGCGCACCGCGGCCACGGCGGGATTGGGCGGGGCTTGCGGCGGCCCTCCCTGCGCGGCGAGAACCAATGACAGGAACGGCAGGAAAAGGAGCACGCTGAGCTTGCGCATATCAGCGCAAGACTAACACAAGCAATAAGCTTTCAGCCATCGGCGTTCAGCTTTGCCGCTGCCCACTGACGTCTAGAAGCGGATGCGGGCGTCGGGGCCCGGGGCGACGTGGATGGTATCCACGAAGCGGACCTTGCTCATGCCGCCGGCCATGACCAGCGAGTGGGTGCGGATGCCGTCGCCGAAGAAGCGGACGCCCTTGAGCAGGCTGCCGCTGGTCACGCCACAGGCGGCGAAGAGGATGCTCTTGCCCGGCGCCAGATCTTCGGTGCGGTAGACGCGCTTGGGATCCTTGACCCCCATTTTGGCCATGCGCTCGGCGATTTCGGGCTTGTTGACCACCAGCCGGGCGACAATCTCGCCGTTGAGGCAGCGCATGGCGGCGGCGGTGAGCACGCCTTCGGGCGCGCCGCCGCTGCCCATCACCGCGTGTACGCCGGTCCCCAGCACCGCGGTGGCGATGCCGGCCGAGAGATCGCCGTCCTGAATGAGATGAATGCGCGCCCCGGCGGCACGGATGTCCTGAATCAGCTTCTGGTGCCGCGGCCGGTCCAGCACCACCACCACCAGCTCGCTCACCTTGCGGCTCAGCCGCTGGGCGATGGCCGCCAGGTTGTCCCTGACCGGCGCATCCAGATCCACCGCGCCGCGGCTGCTGGGGCCGACGATGATCTTTTCCATGTAGCAGTCGGGCGCGTGCAGCAGCCCTCCCGCCTCGCTCGCCGCCAGCACGGTGATCGAGCCGGGGGCGCCGGTGGCGCAGAGGTTGGTGCCTTCCAGCGGATCCACGGCGATGTCCACCGCCGGATCGCCGGCGCCGCCGCGTCCGACCTTCTCGCCGATGAACAGCATGGGGGCTTCGTCGCGTTCGCCTTCGCCGATGACGATCGTGCCGCGGAAGGGCACCTTGTCGAGGTCGGCCCGCATGGACTCGACCGCGGCGTGATCCGACACCTTGGCTTCGCCCTGCCCCATGGTCTTGGCGGAGGCGATGGCGGCCTGCTCGACCACGTTCAACATCTGCAAGGACAGTTCTTGTTCCAAAGCTGCTTGTGACTCCCGGGCGGCGGTGGCTGACATGGTTGGATTCCTCGAGCGGCTCAGAAGGCGTCAATACCGGTGATGGCGGCGCCCACGATTAGAGTATGGATGTCGTGGGTGCCTTCATAAGTTTTCACCGATTCCAGATTGGCCATATGGCGGAAAATCGGGTACTCGTCAGCGATGCCATTGGCGCCCAGAATGTCGCGCGCGGTGCGGGCGACATCCAGCGCCATGGCCACGTTGTTGCGCTTCATTAAGGAAATGTGGGCGCCGGTGGCTTGGCCCTTGTCCTTAAGGCGGCCCACGTGCAGCGAAAGCAGTTGGCCGTGGGAGATGGCGCTGATCATGCCCACCAGCTTCTCCTGCACAATCTGGCGGCCGGCGATGGGCTGGTCGTGGAACTGTTTGCGGAAGCCGGCATACTGCAGCGCCGTGTCGTAGCACTGCATCGCCGCACCGACCGCGCCCCAGCCGATGCCGTAGCGCGCCTGGTTGAGGCACTGCAGGGCGCTCTTCAGGCCGTTGGTGCCCGGCAGGAGGTTCGCAGCCGGAATATGGACGTCGTTGAGCGAGAGGCTCGAGGTCACCGAGGCGCGCAGCGAGAACTTGCCGTGGATGTCCTCGGCGCGGAAGCCGGGGCGGTCGGTCTCGACCAGGAAGCCGCGGATCAGGTCGCTGTCGTCTTTGGCCCAGATCAGGGCCACGTCGGCGAGCGAGCCGGAGGTGATCCACATCTTCTCGCCGTTGAGCACGTACTCGTTGCCCACTTTGCGGGCGCGGGTGCGCATGCCGTTGGGGTTGGAGCCGAAGTCGGGCTCGGTGAGGCCGAAGCAGCCCAGCTTTTCGCCCTTCACCATGGCCGGCAGCCAGCGCTGCTTCTGCTCGTCGCTGCCGAAGGTGTAGATGGGCCACATCACCAGCGAGCTGTGGACGCTGACGAAGCTGCGGATGCCGCTGTCGCCGCGCTCCAGCTCCTGCATGATGAGGCCGTACTCGACCTGGCCCAGGCCGGCGCCGCCGAACTCGTTCATGGTGGCGCCGAAGAAGCCCATCTGCGCCATGTCGGGCACCAGCTCGCGCGGGAAGCGCCCCTCGCGGGCGCAGGCCTCGATGATGGGGATGATCTTCTCTTCCACCCAACGCCGGGCGCTGTCACGCACCAAGCGCTCGTTCTCGGAGAGCGAATCCCCGATCCGCAGGAAGTCAACGTCGCGAAATTTCAGCATGTTTGGCCCGGAAGACCCAAGCAATCACTCTAGCAAAGGCGCCAATAAACAGCCAGTCAGGAGCCGGATTAGTGCTTCCAGCCGCCGGGAGGCGGGCGGCGGTCGCGGTCGCGCTGGTTCATGTAGACTTCGAAGCGTTTGCTCATCTGGCGGCGACGCCAGCGCTGGTAACCATTGGTCAGGCCCATATGGGGCAGGCGGGTGCGCAGGAACAGCCAGGCAAACAACATGCCGCCCAGGTGGGCGAAGTGGGCAATGCCGTCGGAACCGGCGCCATGCAGGGTGAAGAGAAACTCCAGCGCGCCATAGCCCAGCACCAGCCACTTGGCCTTGATCGCCACCGGCGGCAGCAACAGAAAGACTTCGCGGTCGGGAAACAGCAGCCCCACCGCCATCAGCACGCCATAGATCGCCGCCGATGCGCCGATGGTATAGCTCAGGCCGGGTGACAGCCATAGGTGGAAGATGGAATCCACAATGCCGCCGCCGATGCCGCAGACGAAATAAAGCTGGTAGAGGCGGGTGCTGCCCAGCTCCTCTTCCACCCACACGCCGAACATCCACAGCGCGAACATGTTCCAGAACAGGTGGCTGAGGCTGGCGTGCAGAAACAGGTAGCTGGCCAGCCGCCAAACCTGCCCGCGCGCCACCAGGCCCGGCACCAGCGCGAACCATCCCACCAGTTGCCGGTTGAGTTCCGGGCTGATGTACTGCAGCAGGAAAACGGCCGCGGTGGCGATGACCAGCACCTTCACCGCGCGGGTGAAACCGGGCACGCTGAAGGTATAGCTGGGCGGCGGAGTGGTGCGCGAAGCCATGGAGCTAGGATGCTCTTTTCAGTATAGCGACGGCCTACAATGGCCGTATGGAGGAGCGCTACTCGCGGCAAGTGCTGTTTGCGCCCTTGGGGCCGACGGGACAGGCCCGGCTGGGTGCCGCGCGGGTGGCGATCGTCGGCTGCGGCGCCTTGGGCACCGCCCAGGCCGATCTGCTGGCGCGGGCGGGCGTGGGACGGCTGCGGCTGATTGACCGCGACTACGTCGAAGCCAGCAACCTGCAACGGCAGACACTTTTCGATGAAGAGGACGCCCGCCAGGGCCTGCCCAAGGCCATCGCCGCGCAGCGGCGGCTGCGGGCCATCAACGCGGAGATTACGGTTGAGGCCGAGGTGGCCGACCTTGAACCCGGCAACTGCGAGAAGCTGCTGGCCGCCAACGACCTGCTGCTCGACGGCACCGACAACCTCGAAACCCGCTACCTGCTCAACGACTTCGCCGTGGCCCATGGATTGCCCTGGATCTACGGCGCGGCGGTGGGGGCGCGCGGCATGACTTTTACCGTGCTCCCCGGCGAGACGGCATGCCTGGAATGCCTATTTCCCGCCGCTGCCGAAGGCGCCGGGGCGATGGAGACGTGCGACACGGCCGGCGTGCTGGGTTGGGCGGTGAGCTGGGTGACGGCGCTACAGGTGGCGGAGGCGGTGAAGCTGCTGGCGGGCGACCGCGCTGCGCTGCGCGGCAGCCTGATCAGCGCCGACCTGTGGCGCAATGAGTTCCGCGAGCTGGCGCGGCCGGTGCGCGATGCCGCCTGCCGCTGCTGCGCGCGGCACGACTTTGTGCACTTGCGCGGCGAGGGACGCGCGGCGGTGACGCTGTGCGGGCGCAACGCGGTGCAGATCCACGAACACCGGCGGCCGCTGGACCTGGCCGAGCTGGCGGCGCGGCTGCGTCCGCACGGGCTGGTGCGCGACAACGCCTTCGCGCTGCGCTTTGTGCCGCATGCGCCGGCGGGCATGGAGATGATGATCTTTCCCGACGGCCGCTCGCTGATCAAGGGCACCACCGAACCGGGCGTGGCGCGCTCGCTGTACGCGCGTTACGTGGGCAGTTAAGCGGCTTTGACGGGCGCGGGCCCCAGCGCGGCTACGCCGCGCGTCCCGCTTATGCTCGCGCGGACTTGGGGGCCCCGAGCCCCAAGCCCGCGCTGCGCTTGGCTTCCCAAGCCGAGGCGATGATCTCTTCCAGATCGGCGTGGCGCGGCTGCCATCCCAGGGCGCGCATTTTGGCCGAGCCGGCCACCAGGCGATCCACATCGCCGGGGCGGCGCCGCTGACTGACGGTGGGGATGGGGTGGCCGACGACGCGTTCGGCGGCGGCGATGACCTCGCGGACCGAAAAGCCGATGCCGTTGCCAAGGTTGAAGGCGCGGTCGCTGAGTTCGGGAATGCCGGGGGTTTCGGGCTCGCGGGCGAGGGCGTCGAGAGCAATGACGTGGGCGGCAGCGAGGTCGCGGATGTGAATATAGTCGCGGACGCAGGTGCCGTCGGGGGTGGCGTAGTCGTCGCCGAAGATGGCGATGGCGGGCCGCTCGCCGGCAGCGGCTTCGAGCACCAGCGGGATGAGGTGGCTTTCGGGCTGGTGGCGCTCGCGGCAGCCTGGGGTGGCGCCGGCGGCATTGAAGTAGCGCAGGGCAAAGTAATGCAAGCCGCGGCTGGCGTACCAGGCCAATAGGCGCTCGAGGAAGAGCTTGCTCATCCCGTAGGGGCTGGCGGGGGCGAGGGGTGACGTTTCGGTGAGCGGCGCGGTGCTGGGCGCGTAGACGGCGGCGGTCGAGCTGAGCACCAAGCGGCGGACGCCGGCGCGCTGCATGGCTTCGAGCAATCCCACCGCCTGCAGGGTGTTGTTGTTGAGGTACTTGTGCGGCTCGCGCACCGACTCGCCCACCTCGATGAAGGCCGCCATGTGGATGACGGCCTCGATCTGGTGCTCGCCCAGCACGCGCTCCAGCTTGGCCTGATCGCCGACGTCGCCCTCGACCCAGCGGGCGGCGGACGGCACCGCATCGCGGTAGCCGTGGGAGAGGTTGTCGTAGACGGTGACCGCGTCGCCCCGCTGCAGCAGGGTCTCAGTCATCGCGCTGCCGATGTAGCCGGCGCCGCCTGCAACCAGTACGTTCATACTTCGACGTTCATACCTCGACTTTCATACCTCTTGGAT
This sequence comes from Terriglobales bacterium, assembly GCA_036561225.1. GTDB lineage: Bacteria > Acidobacteriota > Terriglobia > Terriglobales > SCQP01 > SCQP01. The sequence continues at coordinate 2,613 of DATBPS010000098.1, read as the reverse complement.
GCGGCTTACGTTCCCTTCGCCCCGCCCGCGGGTGAGCTGGTTGAGCACATAGGGCAAGATGCCGCCGTCGCGGTAGTAGGCGAGCTCCATGGGCGTATCGAGACGCACCAGCACGCGGAACTTTGTGGCCTGGCCGCCGGGTGCGGTGGCGGTGACCTCGAGCGTACCGCCGGGCTGGATCGCCCTGCCGCCGGGGATGTCGTAAGTCTCTTCGCCGGTGAGGCCGAGCGACTCGGCGGTTTGGCCGGCTTCAAACTGCAACGGCAGGATGCCCATGCCGATCAGGTTGCTGCGGTGGATGCGCTCGAAGCTGACCGCAATCACCGCCTGCACGCCCAGCAGCCGCGGTCCCTTGGCCGCCCAGTCGCGGCTGGATCCGGAGCCGTACTCCGCGCCGGCGAGGATCAGGCAGGGCACGCCTTCCTTTTCATAAAGCTGGCTGGCGGCGAAGATGCTGACCGGTTCCTTACCGTCAGGCAAATGGCGGGTCCATCCGCCTTCGGTGCCGGGAGCGAGGCGGTTGCGCAGACGCACGTTGGCGAAGGTGCCGCGCACCATCACTTCATGGTTGCCGCGGCGCGATCCGTAGGAGTTGAAATCGGCCGGCTGCACGCCGTGGGCGATCAGGTACTCGCCCGCCGGGCTCTTGGCGCCGATACTGCCCGCCGGTGAGATGTGGTCGGTGGTGACGCTGTCTCCCAATAGCGCCAGCACGCGCGCGCCGCGGATGGACTCGGGCGCGGCGGGGGTGCCCTCAAAGAAGGGCGGCTTCTTAATGTAGGTCGAGTTCGCCTCCCACTCGTAGAGCTCGCCGCCGGCGACTTTCAGCCCCTTCCAGTTGGCGTCGCCACTGAAGACGTCGGCGTATTCGCGCTCGAACATCTCGGGCGTGATGCAGCTCTCGACCGTGGCCGCCACTTCCTCATTCGTCGGCCAGATGTCGCGCAGGTAGACGGGCTTGCCGTCTTTGCCCTGGCCCAGCGATTCCGTGGTCAGGTCGCGGTTCATGTCGCCGGCGAGCGCGTAGGCCACCACCAGCGGCGGGGAGGCGAGATAGTTGGCGCGCACCTGGGGATGGATGCGTCCCTCGAAGTTGCGATTGCCGCTGAGCACCGAAACGGCCACCAGATGCCGGTCGGTGACTTCGGCGGCGATCTCATCCGGCAGCGGGCCGCTGTTGCCGATGCAGGTGGTACAGCCGTAACCGACCAGGTTGAAACCGAGCTGATCGAGATAGGGCGTGAGGCCGGCCTTATTGAGATACTCGGTGACCACCTTGGAGCCGGGCGCAAGGCTGGTCTTCACCCAGGGCTGGCTCTTGAGACCGCGCTCGACCGCTTTTTTGGCCAGCAGGCCGGCGGCCATCAGCACGGTGGGGTTGCTGGTGTTGGTGCAACTGGTGATGGCGGCGATCACCACCGAGCCGTGATGCAGGCTGTGGCCGTTCGCTTCCGCCGGGGCAGCGCCGTCGGGCAGCAGCTTGGGCAGCGCCTGGGCGAAGGCGGATTTGGAATGGCTGAGCGGCACGCGATCCTGCGGGCGCTTGGGGCCGGCGAGCGAGGGTTCGACCCTGGCCAGATCGAAATCCAAAACCTCGGTGTAGCTGGCGGCGGGCGTATCGTCGCCGAAGAGGCCCTGCTCCTTGGCGTAACGCTCGACCAGGGCGACGCGTTCCGGATCCCGATGGGTGAAGCGCAGGTAATGCAGGGTGGCGTCGTCAATGGGGGAGATGGCGATGGTGGCGCCGTACTCGGGCGACATGTTGCCCAGGGTGGCGCGGTCGGCGACGGTGAGGTGGGCGACGCCGGAGCCGAAGAACTCGACGAACTTGCCCACCACGCCCTTCTTGCGCAGCGCCTCGGCGATGGTCAGCACCAGATCGGTGGCGGTGGTGCCGGGGCGCATTTTGTTGAGCAGGCGCACGCCGAGCACGTCGGGCAGCAGCATGGAGATGGGCTGGCCGAGCATGGCGGCCTCGGCCTCGATGCCGCCCACGCCCCATCCCATCACGCCCAGGCCGTTGACCATGGGGGTGTGGCTGTCGGTGCCGACCAGGGTGTCGGGGAAGGCGAGCACGCGGTCGCCAACCTTGGCGCGGACCACGACGCGGGCCAGGTACTCGAGGTTGACCTGGTGGACGATGCCGGTGTCGGGCGGCACGACGCGGAAGTTGTCGAGCGCCGCCTGGCCCCAGCGCAGGAAGAGATAACGCTCGCGGTTGCGCTCCAGCTCGCGCTGGGCGTTGAAGGCGAAGGCGTTGGGCGTGGCGAAGCGGTCCACCTGCACGGAGTGGTCAATGACCAGCTCGACCGGCTGCAGGGGGTTGATGACCGAGGGATCGCCGCCGCGGGCGCGGACGGCATCACGCATGGCGGCGAGGTCGGCGATGGCGGGCACGCCGGTGAAATCCTGCAAGAGCACGCGCGCCGGGGTGAAGGCAATCTCGCGCTGGCCGTTCTGCCGCGGATCCCAGTTGGCCAGCATCTGGATGTCGTCGGCGGTGACGAAGCGCCCATCCTCGAGCCGCAACAGGTTCTCGAGCAGGATCTTCATGGCGTAGGGCAGCCGCGACACCGGCCCCACGCCGGTTTTCTCCAGCACATCCAGCCGATA
>DATBPS010000097.1:0-3893 GCA_036561225.1 Terriglobales bacterium | reverse complement strand
AGCGAGATCCTGCATCTGCATCTGTGGGAGCACGCCTTCCGTCTGCTGCGTGAGCGGGGCGCGGTGCGGCTCGAAACCGAGGGCAAGAACCAGGGCTGCTGGGTGATGGAACGCGCCGGGGCGGTGAGCGCCGAAGGCGAGGAAGAGACCAAGGTCATCGTCCGCTCGAACGGCACCGTCACCTACGTCGGCAAGGACATTGCCTACCAGCTCTGGAAGTTCGGGCTGCTGCCGCTGGAGTTCGGCTACGCCCCTTTCCACACCTACCCGTCAGGCCACGTTGCCTGGCGCACCGACACCTCTCCCAACCCATCCGCTCCCCAATTTGGTCACGGCAGTTGGGTCTTTAACGTGATTGATGTTCGCCAGAGCTATTTGCAGGAGGTGGTCGTCGCCGGTCTGCGCGCGCTCGGCTGCGAGCGCGAGGCCGAACGCAGCATCCACTTCAGCTATGAGATGGTGGCGCTCTCGGCTGCCTGCGCCGCCGAGCTGGGCTACGCGCCGGCCGAGGGCGAGAAGCGAGTGGATGTCAGCGGACGCAAAGGGCAGGGCGTGAAGGCCGACGACCTGCTCGACCGGCTCGAAGCGCGCACGTTGGAAGAGGTCGCCGAGCGCAACCCCGAAATGCCTGGGGAGGAGCAGCGCGCGGCGGCCCATGCCATCGCCATCGGCGCGCTCCGCTACTTCCTGTTGAAGTTCACCCGCACCACGGTTATTGCCTTCGATTTCAAGGAAGCCTTGAACTTCGAAGGTGAAACCGGCCCCTACGTGCAGTACGCCGCCGTTCGTGCCGCCAACATCGTGCGCAAGGCGGGCGCGCCTGCCGCCGCGGCCTTCGAACCCGCCTGGGCTACTTATCTGGAAGAAGCCGCGCACTGGAACCTGCTCTGGCTCGGCGCCCGTCTCGAAGCCGTCATTGACCAGACCCTCGAGGCCCGCGAACCCGCCATCCTGGCCAAGTACGCCTTCCAGTTGGCCCAGGCCTTCAACGCCTGGTATCACCATCACCCAGTGCTGCAGGAGTCCGACCCCGCCAAGCGCGCCTTCCTGCTCAGTGTGGTGGCCGTGGTCGAGCGCCAGCTAACCGCCGCTCTTGCGCTGATGGGCATCACCGTCCCCGCGGCCATGTGATCGGCGTTCAAAGGCACGGGCCACCAGAATATCGGTGGAGGAATACACCACAATCGAGAGCATGATGGTGATCCCCGCCAAGTGGACCAGCCGGTCGGCCAGCGGCGTGGCCAATTCCAGAATCATCAGGCCGTAGACCACCGACCCGAAGCCCTTGGGCCCGAACCACCCCACCGCCAAGCGTTCGCCGCGCGTGAGCACGCTGCCCCAAAGTGAAATTTCCATCGCCGCCATACGCACCCCCGCCAGCGCCAGCAGGATGAAGATGACCTCCGCCCACGACAGCGGCCGCAGCAGGTTGGGCGCCAACTCCAGGCCGAAGATGAGGATCGCCGCCAGCTTGAGCAGCTCGGTGAAGCTTGCCCCGAAGCCTTCAAACGAGCGCCGTACCTCGGGGCTGAGCCGTGCCACGGTCACCCCTGCGGCAAACGCCGCCAGAAAAATGTTGGCGCCCGTCGGCCAGGAGATGGCCAGCACCAGCAGCCCCAGAGCAAAGGCATTCAGCGGTTGCAGCGCCCCCGCGGCGCCGAAGAAGCGGCTGGCCTCGAGGCGGATCCCGATCCAGGGGATGACGACGCCCAGCCCCACCCCCGCCGCCAGTTCCAGAACGATCAGTGCCAGGTGAGCCGGCTGCGCCGCCATCTCGCTCAGAAAAATAAGCACCAACGGCAGCGCCATGCCATCGTTGATGCCGCTCTCGAGGTTCAACAGCCGCTGCAGGCGATAGGGAACCGCCTTGAAGTGGAAGATGGCGCTGATGAAGATGGGATCGGTGGGGCTGAGCACGGCGCCGATCAGTAGTCCCGCCACCCAGCTCATGTCCAGCATCCAGTGGGCGGCGGCGGCGATGCCGATGACGGTCAGCGGCATGGCCAGCGCCAGGGCCCGCAGCACCAGGCCGCGCGTGCGCGCCGGCGCCGGCTCGCCTCCGGCGCGCATGCCGTCGGTGAACAGCACGCTGAACAGCGCCAGCTCGGCGAGGGAGCGCAGAAACCCCAACGGGACGGCCGGCAACGATCCGAAGACGCCGCGTCCGGCCAGCAGCCCCGCCGCCAGGAACAGCACCGAGGTCGAAAGCACCGTGCGCTGCGCCAGCGCGGAGATCAGCACCGCCAGCATCAGCGTCACCGCAAAGATCAGCAGCAGATCCATGCCGTGAGTGTAAATCGCGGGGGGCGCGCGGCGCAGCCGGCCGGGCCCGCACCCGTCCACAGCCGCAGGAACTCCATTTCATTGATTGGCGCGGGACCCCGAGTGGCTTCGCCACTCGACCCGGTCGGAGCGAGGCATCGATCTTGCCTCCGGCGATGCAACTCGGCCCTCGCCGCACACCGATTAGCCGCGCAAGGCGCGCCACCAGTCCCGTGGGCGCGGAATCACCGCCCGCCGTCGCGGAGGCCGCCTGCCTCCCAGGAAGGCCAGCAACTCTTCGGCCTGCAACCGCCGGGTCATGCCCTCGCGCTGCATGAGATCGATGCGGCCCTGCGGCGTCATCACCACCGTCGCCGGCACCGCGATGCCGCCGCGCTCGTGCCGGTTGTATAAACCCCACGCCTTGACCGCCTGGCGGTCCACGTCGCACAGCACCGGAAAGGGCAGCTCCAGCAAGGCCCGCAGGCGCCGCGCCCGCTCCGGGGCGTCGACCGACAGCGAGGCCAACTTGTACCCCAAGGCCTCGATTCCGCGGTTGGCGTTGCGAAACTCCACCAACTGGTGGAGACAGAACGGTCACCAGTAGCCGCGATGAAAGAGCAGCACCAGCCCCCGCTCCCCGCTCAGCTCGGCCCAGGACGACACCTTCCCGTCCTGGTCCGGCGAGGTCTGTGGCGGTGCGCTATCTCCCGGTCCCAGCATGTATCCCAGTGTAGCCGGTACCTCCCATCGCCCGGAGGTGGCGGCGCAGCCGCTCGGCCCCTGCGCGCGATAATGTCTTACAATGTGCACATGCGGAGCATCAGCATTCGCGAGCTACACATCAACACGGGCCGGTGGGTGCGCCACGCCGCCCGACATGGCGCCGTCGTGGTCACCGACCGCGGCCGCGTGGTGGCGCGCCTGCAGCCGCACACCGCCGCCGACGTCGGGCGCCCCCTGCCTGACCGCGAGGCGTCCATCCGGGCCCGTTCCCGCCTGCGGACGGATTCCGCCGACGCCGTCGCCGCCGATCGCGAGCGGGCATGATCTACTTCGATACCGCCTGCATCGCCAAGTGCTACCTCAATGAGCCGGGCGCGGCCGCCGTGCGCGCCGTGGCACGCGCCAGCCCGGGCCTGGCCTCGAGTTTGTTCGCGCGTCTGGAATTTCACTCCGTGCTGCACCGCCATCTGCGCGAGGGGCGCATTCAGCCCGGCGAGTTGGACGTCATCCTTGACGAGTTCCAGCAGGACGAGGAGCAGGGGGTTTGGCACTGGTATCCGCTGTCGCGGCTGCTTGTCGCCCGCGCCTGCGCCGCCGTGCGCCGCCTTCCGGCCGAGGTGACCCTGCGTGCCGGCGACGCCTTGCACCTGAGTTGCGCCGCCGATCAGGGGCACACCGAGATCTACACCAACGATCGGCACATGCTGGCTGCCGCGCCGTTTTTTCAACTGCGCGGATTGAACCCAGCGGGGGAATAAGCGTTGGCGGAGGCGGCAGGGCAGCGCTGTCTTTGATTGGCGCGGGACCCCGAGTGGCTTCGCCACTCGACCCGCTTGACGCTCGACCGGGCCGGGGACCCCTTGTGCCCCAGCCCGGTCGAAGCATTGATTGGCGCGGGACCCCGA
>DATBPS010000096.1:0-11632 GCA_036561225.1 Terriglobales bacterium | reverse complement strand
GCGGTTGAACTCCAGCGAAACCTGCGACTCACCGATGCGCAGATGATGCACCCGCAGCCAGGGCAGCCATTCGGGCAGCATGGGGTTGACCACCCGCAGCTCGCGCCGTGAGGCGTTGGGTCGCAAGCCGAGGGCGGAGGTAAGCAACAAAAACCATGCGCCGGAGGCCCAGGCCTGGGGCGAGCAGGACACCGGATAGTTCACCGGCTGATCGAAGTCGTTGCGCTGCACCCCGACGAACAACTCCGGCAGCCGCTGATCGCGGAAATAGTTGGCGGCCTGAAACAATCCGCTGAGCAGGCGCAGCAGCGGCGGTTTGAAGTCGTGAAAGGCGAAGCCCTGGGCGATGAGCGAGTTGTCGTGCGGCCAGACGGAGCCGCGGTGATAGCTGAGCGGGTTGAAGGTGGATTCGTCGGCGGAGAGGGTGCGCACGCCCCAGCCGGTGAACATGTCGGAGCGCATCAGCCGGCGGGTGACCTGGCGCGCCCGCTCGCGGCCGATGATGCGGCTCCACAACAGATGGCCCACGTTGGAGGTAACCGGGCGCAGCGGGCGCTTGCGGCCATCGAGGGCGGCGGCGTAGAAGCCCTCCTCCGGCAGCCAGAACGCCCGCTCGAACTGCCGCGACATCTCCGTCGCCTGGCGGCGCAGCCGGTCGGCGGCGACCGCATCGCCGTAGGTGCGCAGCAGGCGGGAGAAGCGATAGCGGGCGTCGTAGCAGTAGCCCTGCACCTCGCACAGCGCCAGCGGACCTTCCGGCAGGGATCCGTCGGGTTGTAGATAGGCATCCCAGGAATCTTTCCACCCCTGGTTGGCGAGGCCCTGGGGGGAGCGCCGCTGAAACTCAACGAAACCATCGCCGTCGAGATCGCCCGATTCCTCGATCCAGGCCAGGGCGCGGCGGGCGGCGGGCATCATCTCTTCCAGGAACTCGTCGTCCCCGGTCCAGTTGTAGGTCTCATCCAGAACGATGAGGAACAGGGGGGTGGCATCCACCGAGCCGTAGTAGGGCGAGTGCGGCATTTCCCCCGACCGGGTCATCTCGCCGTCGCGCATCTCGTGCAGGATCTTGCCCGGCTCCTCATCGCGCCAGTCGTCGCGTCGCGTGCCCTGATGACGGGCGAGGAAGCGCAGCGTCTCTTTGGCGAGATGGGGATGCAGCATCAACGCCTGGAAGCTGGCGATGAGCGAGTCGCGGCCGAAGATGGTGGCGAACCAGGGGATGCCGGCGGCCACGATCTCGCCCGTATGGGGCGGCGCAACGCCGCAATCGCCGGGAGCGATGACGCCCCCCTGGAACGGCACCCGCAGCGAGAAGAAGTCGCTCATGGCGGTCTGCAGGCAGCGGCTGAAGAGATCGTCGCTCGACTCGAAGGCGGTTGTGGCGCGCTCCCACTCCTGGTAGCTTTGCCGCCGCCGCGCCAAACAGGAGGCAAACCCGGGCTCGCCGCGAATGGCGCCCGCCACACTGGCCCTGGCCGGCGGCGCGCCCACCTCCGTGGCCACCACCGCCAGTACCGTCTGCCGCACGCCCGGTTCGAGCTGCAGCTCGAAGCGGGCGTGGCCGGGTTCGACCTGCCGCGGGGGCGGCTGAAAACTGATGCTCGTGGTGCGGAACTGGTCATCACGGCCGAGGTAGCTGAACACCGCGCCGTCTGCCCGTAAGACCGGTTCGAAGTAGGTTCCGGCACCGGGACGCTGCATGCCGCGCACCTGAAAGACGTCGAGGAAGTCGGCGGCGAAGTGAATCTCGATGTTGAGCGTGATGGTCTGCAGGCTGTAGTTGTGAAAGCTGAGCCGGTCAAAAAACTGCTCTGCCAGCAACTGCTCGCGGTGGATGTGGACGGTGTTCTCGGGCAAATCGAGGTTCTCGCGCACCATGATGTTGGAGGTGGTGAGCTCGATCTGGGCCAGAATGTTCTGCTGGCTGGCCGAGGACAGCACCACGGTGCGCTGACCATTGACCTTAAGCTCCCAATGGCTGAGAAAGCGGGTGTCAAAAAGGAACAGGCCCACATCGCTGGCGCTGGGCGGGGCGATGTCGCCGGCCAGCGCGGTCGCCAAAAAGGCCTTGCCGTCAATCAAGGTCAGGTTGTTGATGCGGCGCGGCTCGCTCCCGCGCCCCTCGCGGGGCGGCTCCGGCGGATGCGCCGACACCTGCAGCCCATTCAACACGGCTTCATGACCGGCTGCCATCTTCGGTTACGATGCGAACTGCAAGCTGGACGTTTCGCTCTCTGCCGCCGCTTGCAGCGCCCGCTGGTAGACGGCCAGATAACCGTCCACCATGCCCGCCAGGCTGAAGCGGCGTTCCAAGTACTCGCGACACTGCACCGGGGAAATGTCCAGCGAAACGCAGCGATCCGCCATGTCTTCCATGTCGCGGCAAAGCCAGCCTGAAGTGCCGTCCTCCACCACCTCGGGCGCCGAACCGCGCCCGAACGCCAGCACCGGCACCCCACATGCCATCGCCTCCACCATGACCAGCCCGAACGGCTCCTCCCATTGGATGGGAAACAACAGGGCCCGCGCCCCGGCCAGCAGCTCATTCTTGCCCTTTAGGTCCACTTCCCCGACGTATTCGATGCCGTGGCCCAGTTGTGGCTCAATCTCCTGCTTCCAGTACTCCTGAAACAGCGGCTGAATCTCGCCTGCAATTTTGAGCGGCAATCCGGCGCGGCGAGCCACCTGGATGGCTATATGCGTGCCCTTGATGGGCGCCAGCCGCCCGATAAAGCAAAGGTAATCACGCCGCCCCGTGGCCACCCGATAACGACGGTGGTCGAGGCCGTGATGGACGACCGAAAGTTGCGGCAGGCGCTCGCGCTGTGCCTGATTGTGGCTGATGGCTACATAGCGGATCGCCGGCAGGCCGGCATAGTAGTTGCTTAGGGCAGCATCGTGCGGATGATGCATCGTGTAGACGAACGGCCGGTTGACGAAGCGGGAGATGTGCAGTCCCGGAGCATTGTTGATGTGCAGCACATCGCAGGTTTGGGCGGCGTCACTACAGGCCCAACTGGAGTGGTCGAGATCCTCCAGGCTGCTCTCGAGCGCCGACTCAATCGGCCAACGCCCGTGGGGAACCCGCCACCGGGTTTCACACCGCACCCGCGAAGATCCAACCGTATAGACGATCGGGTGATGGCCGCGCGCCTGCAACCCCTCCGCCAATTGGGCAACAAAGAGCTCCGTGCCTCCATACCGCTCCGGCGGTACGGAGATGAAAGGAGGCACCACAATGCCGATCCGCATACCAAAGTGTTAGAGCGGGACGGCCAGGCTCGGGCTGTATGTACTCAGGCGAGAGAAGAAGCTCACCAACTACTGTAGGCAGTGCCGTCGAGGCCATTGCCGGGCGCGCCGCTATGCACATCCACGATGCCCGCGAGCGACTGGTCGGGCGACATCATGGTGTCGTCGGAGTTGGTCTGCCAGGTGGTGGAGGAATGGGTGATGGGGTCCACCGGCAGGGCGCGCAAATACCCGGCGCTGACCAGGTCGTCGAGCGACTGCGGCGCCTGCTGCTTGTCGAGCGTGTACTGGTCAATCAGCGAGCGCAGTTGGAACAGGTCGTCGTGCAGCACCGCCTCCTGCGAGGCGCGAATCGAGGTGCGGTAGTTGGGCACCGCCAGGGCCAGCAAAATGCCCATGATGGCGATCACCAGAATCATCTCGATGAGCGTGAACCCGCGCTGGATACTGCGCCTCACCATTTGCTGAACTCCGTGCCGTCGAGTGCTTTGCCGGGCGAGGTGGTGTAGACGTCAAAGACGTCCTGGCCTCCCCAACTGGTGGAATCTGGATCGTCCTGAACCGAGCGCAGCCCCCATTCATAGGAGTTGGTCATCGGGTCCTTGGGAATGGCGCGCAGGAAGCGGATCTTCTCGGTGCCCATGGGCACGCCGTCCACCAGGGTCTGCAAGTCCGGGGGATAGCCCTGCGAGTCGGTCTGAATCTGGATCAGGCCGCGGTCGGCGGCATCCTTGTAGCGGTCAATGGCGGTGCGCATCTCCAGCAGGTCGGCGCGAAGCTGGTGCTCCTTCTGGCGTTCAATCGAAACCCGCGCCAGCGGCAGCGCCATGGTGCTGAGCACCACCAGGATGGCGGTGGCCACCAGCAGCTCGATCAGCGTCATTCCGGATTGCCGGCGTTGCATCATCACGGCTACTGCTTGATTTCGACCGTGGCCGCGGCGGCGGTGAGCGGCTGCGGCGCGCCGCCGGGCCCGCGGGCGCCGAGGCGGCTGAGGCTGAGCGGCGATTCCCCCGCCGCCTTGGGCATAAACGTCACCGTCAGCACCGTGCCGCCGCCGCTCAGCCCGCTGGCATTGGGCGGACGGCTGAGGCTGACCTGCGCCGTGCCGGTATCGGCGTCCTCGCGATGCACCAGCGCCGGGACTTTGGCGTCGCTGGACAGGAACTCGCCCAGGTTCATGGCCTGGACTTCGAGCAGCTTGGGATCGTAGTTGAGTTGGAAGGTCAGCGCGTAGGCGTCCTTGGCCTGCTTGAGGTCGAGGCTCACGGTGAACGGCTTGCCCACCTGGACAGCGGGCCGCGCCGGCAGGATCACCAGCTGCGGGCCTTCCGGAGCGGGCGGCGGCGCAGCCGCGCCGGGCGCCGGCGCAGCCGGCTCGGAGCCGGACGGCGGGGCGGCGGGCGTCTGCAATTGCGCCGGCGGCAGCTCGCGCAACTCGACGTTGTCCTGGGTGCCGGTATCCAGGGCACGCTCGTCCTGCGCGGTGATGTTCAGGCTGTGCACAATGTGCGGGGTGAGCACGATGACGATCTCGGAGTGCTGGGTCTCGTCGTGGGTGCTGGAGAACAGATATTTGAACAGCGGAATCTGGCTCAGGCCGGGAATGCCGTTGACGTTGTGGGTCACGGTGTTAACCATCATGCCGCCCAGCACCGAGCTTTGACCGTTGCGCAGCTCGATGGTGTGGTCAATCAGCCGGTTACCGATGACGGGCTGCTGGATGCCGCCCAGGTTCACGTAGCTGTCCACGTTGGAGATCTCGATGCGCTCCTTGAGCAGCACCGAATTATCGCCGTGAATCTGAGGGGTCATGTCAATGTTCACGCCCACCGGCTGTTGGGTGAACTGGGTGTTGACCAGCGGGTTGATGCCCACGCCGCCGATGCCGGGCTGGAAACTGCCGGTGGCCACGGGAATCTTTTGGCCGATCTGCAGCGTGGCCTTCTGACCCTGGATGGCGCGCAGTTGCGGCTCCTGAATGGTCTGGGTGTTGCTGTCGTTCAGCAGCGCGTTCAGGGTTGCATTGGGGATGGTGACAGCAAAGTTGCTGCTGTTGAGATGGGTCAGCTCGTTAAGGGTGGGCGAGTTGGTGGTGCCGGTGGTGGTGGTGCCGGTAGTCGTCGAGCTGCCGGTGGTGGAGGACGAGTTGCTGGTGCTGGGGGCCTGTAAGCCGATGCTGAAGCTGGTGGGGGGCAGCAAGCCCAGATCCTGGGCGCGGTCGCGGCTGACCTGCAGAATGCGCACGTCCACCACCACCTCCGGCGGCGCTTTGTCGAGGTCATCGAGCAGCTTCTGCACCATCGCCACCTTGTCGGGCGTGTCGCGCATGACCAGGGCGTTGACGCTGGCCACCGGCACGATGTGCGGCTGCGGCTGCATCAGCCCGCGCAGCGCCTGGGCCAGCTCGGTGAGATCGGTGGGCGCTTGCACGTTCTTGATGTAGAACACCTTGAGCACGGTCTGGTCCACGGCCTGGTGCTTCTGCACGCTGTCGTTGGCCACCAGGATGGTGTTGGAGGTGATCGGGGTGTAGAAGCTGTCGGTGGCGACATCGAGCACGTGGAGGATGTCGAGCAGGCTGAGGTTGTGGAGGTCGAGCGAAACCCGCCCGGTGTTGCTGTATCCGCCCTGGCTGGAGGCATCGAAGATGACGTTCAATCCGGCCAGCTTCCCCGCCGCCAGATAGGCGTTCTTGGGATCGCTGTTGACGGTGAAGTCGCGAATGGTGGTGTTGGCCACCGGTCCCAGCTCGACCGGGCCGGCGGCGCGCGCCAGCCGTTGCTGCAAGGTCGCCGCCTGCGCCGTGCCCACCGCCTCGCCCGGTGGGGGCGGCGGGGGATGGATCAGGTCCTTGATGGCCTGCAGCTCCTGGGTGGCGACAAAGTTGGAGGGATCAATCGCCACCGCGCGCTCCATCTCCTGCTGTGCCAGCTCATAGCTCTTGCTCGCCTTGTAGGTCTCCCCTTTGCGGATATGCTCGTTGGCGGCGGCAAACTGCGCCCGCTGCATGGAGATCTCGTACTCCACGTTGTCGGGCGACAACTCCGCCGCCTTCTTGAAATCCACGTAGGCCTGGTCGTAGTTCTTGGCCGTCATGGACTGCTCGCCGTGGCGGAAATAGGGCGCGCCCTGGTCGCCGGCGTGGAGGGTGAGAGGGGCGCAGGTCAGCGCCAAAAGCAGAACCGCACAAATGGGTTTCGACACGTGTCTCCGCAGGAAAAGGTGGCGCCGGAAGGGCGCCGGGGGGTACAACTCGGCAAGTTTTGGCCAGTGTAGCATACGGGGGCCTGACGACGAGGACCTCCGCCGCGGGCGTCCCGTTCTGAAATAAATGGGATGTCACCTCACACTACAATAAGGAGGTGGCCAACACCCAGCTCGAGGGCAAAAACATCGCCGACAACCGCCAGGCGCGCCACAACTACCACCTGCTGGAGCACTGGGAGGCGGGCATCGTGCTCACCGGCGGCGAAGTCAAGTCCTTGCGCGAAGGCCAGGTACAGTTGAAGGACAGCTACGGGCTGCTGCGCGAGGGCCAGTTGCACCTGCTCAACTGCCACATCAGCCCCTACAAAAACGCCGGTTACGCCACCCACGATCCCAACCGCACCCGCCGCCTGCTGCTGCACCGCGCCGAACTGGAAAAGCTCGAAGGCAAGGTGCGGGAGAAGGGCCTGACACTGATCCCGCTGCGGCTGTACTGGAAGTCGGGCAAGGTCAAGGTCGAGCTGGCGCTCGCCAAGGGCAAACAACTCTACGACAAACGCGAAACCGAGCGCCGGCGCGAGGCCGACGCCACCGCGCGGCAGGCGATGAAAGAACGCCTGCGAAGATAAATCCCTACTCAAAGGACACCATGCAAACCCAAGTGCAATTCCTGGCCGATGAGGCCATGCTGAAGTTCGAAACCGAGGCGCTGGTCATTCTGCTGCCGCCCACCGCGCCCCACTGGGGCGGAGAGAGCATCTCGGAGCTGTACGCCTCGGGCGAGTTCGCCGGTAAGCCGATGGAGATGGCGTTGGTGCATCGCCCCCGCGGCTGGTCGGCGCGCCGTCTGCTGCTCATCGGCACGGGTGACAAGCCGGGCGATGCGCTGTCGCTGTGGCGGTCAGCGGGCGCGGCCGCGCGCTATCTCAAGGCGCGCGGCGTGCGCGGCATCGGCATCGTGGTGCCGGGTGACCCGGAACCGGCGGCGGCGGCCACGGCGCTGATCACCGGGGTCGAGTCGGGCAACTTCGATCCCGACGTCTACAAAAGCGACCGCAAACCGGAACAGCAGATCACTTCCCTCACCCTGTTGCTGAACTCCGCCGTCACCCGCGGCCCGGTGGAGCAGGCCGCCCGCGAGGCCGCCGCCATCGCCGCCGGGCAGCGCTTTGCGCGTGAGCTGGCGAACGAGCCCGGCAACCGCATGACCCCCACCATCCTCGGCCAGCGCGCCCAGGCCATGGCGCGGCAGGCGGGGCTCGAATGCGAACTCATTGACGCCCAGCGCGCCCGGGAATTGAAGATGGGCTCGTTCCTGGCTGTCGGCCAGGGTAGCGTCGAACCGCCGGTGATGATCGTGTTGCGCTACAAGGGCACTGAGGGCGGCCCCACGCTGGGGATCATCGGCAAGGGCATCACCTTCGACTCCGGCGGCATCTCCATCAAGCCCGCCGCCAACATGGACCAGATGAAGTTCGACATGTCGGGCGGCGCGGCCACGCTGGGCGCCATGCAGGCGCTGGCGGCGCTCAAACCGAAGATCAACCTGCTGGCCATCGTGGCGGCGGCGGAGAACATGCCCGGCGGACGGGCGCAGAAGCCGGGCGACGTGCAGACGGCGATGTCGGGCAAGACCATTGAAGTGCTGAACACCGACGCCGAGGGGCGCATGGTGCTGGCCGACGCGCTCCATTATGCCCGCCAGTTGGGCGTGACCCACCTGATTGACTCCGCCACCCTGACCGGCGCCTGCGTGGTGGCGCTGGGCAATGTCAACGCCGGTGTCTTCGCCGGCGACGAGGCCTTCTACCAGCAGTTCGAGGCCGCCCGCCGCCGCACCGGCGAGAAGATGTGGCGGCTGCCGCTCGACGGCGAATACAACGACCAGATCAAGGGTTCGGTGGGCGATATCCTCAACACCGGCGGCCGCTGGGGCGGCGCCATCACCGCCGCCGCCTTCCTCGAGGCCTTTGTCGGCGACACCCCCTGGATCCACCTCGACATCGCCGGCACCGCCTGGTTGGAAGAGAACAAGCCCTGGATGCCCAAGGGCCCCACCGGCTCGCCCACCTACACCCTGATCGAGCTGGCGCGGGAAATGGCCGCGGGAAAGAAATAGTAACGTACTCGCCGCCGCGCTTCAGCGCAGCGCGTCGGCGGGCACGCGAAAGACGCCCTTGATGCAGGCGTGGTTCCGCACGCAAACTTGAATATGGGTCTTCTCGTAGAAGCCGGAAGAGCTATAAATGGGTTTGCCTTCGCGGAATAGCGCACGGACGGTGTCAAATGGCTGCTGATGTGCGTCTTTTCTGATCCGGTGGAGAAACTCGATTACAGCACAATCGAGTTGCCGGTTGAGGCGATCACCACCGCCGCGGTTGCGTGGCAACTTCGGGGCACCCTCCTTCTTGACCGATTTGCGCAGCGAGGAGTGTGCCAGCTTTACGGCCTCCAGCCCGCTGGCCGAGAGGAGGTCAAGGCAGTGTCCCAAGTCAATGACGGCGCCGAGGACGCAAGCGGTCTTGATGCTCCTGCCCTCCGATCGGGCACGTTCCTGGGCCCACGAAAGAGCGCGGCGTGGGTTCGCCTCCCAGAAGTAGATGCCGTTGCCGAGCCAGTCGTAGAAGTTGTTACTGGGTCTGAAAGCTGCCGAACCGTTCAGAATTTTCGAGGCTCTCTGCGCTTTGCAGCCGTGGTAGCCCAGAACAAAGCTCGGGACGAGCCCCACTACTTTTTCTTGCTACTGGTGAGAAGCTGACGGTAAGGCGCACGCAGCTGGCCCTTGGCGGTCAGCAGGCCTTGCTGGCGCAGAACTTCGCGAGCCTTGGCGGGCGTATTATGCGCTTTGTCGAACTTCTGGACGGCGATCCTGAAATCCTCAAGCTCTTGGTCACTCATCAGAGGCACCCCAGCCAACAGCTGATTTTATCACGCCGGCAGGGACAACAGCTTAGTTCAAATCGCGGCTGAGGATCAGCTTCAGGGCCAGTTTGTCGCTGGCGGAGGTGAGGCCGAAGCCGATGCCGCCTTCAATGCTCAGCGCGTCGGTGTTGTGGTCGAGCACCGCCCACAGCGTCTGCGTCTGTTGGGCGCCGGGCAGGATGTCGCGCAGCTCGCCGTAGTCGCCATATTCCTCGATGCCCGCCTCCCAGATCTTCGACAGGTGGTAGGCGGCGCGCGCCGCCGGGGCGAAGTCCAGCGACTTGAAACCGCCCCGCCAGGAGTTGTCGAGGATGGGGTTGAAGATGAAATCCCAGCGGTTGAGGTGGGTGCCGACGATGGGGCGAATTTCGGAGGTGTAGCGGCGCGGGTCCCAGTGGCGGGCGTTGTAGCTGAACTCGAAGTTGGCGCCGTAGAAGAACTTGCGCTCGGCGGCGTGGGGCGAAACGAAAAGCACCCGCAGCTTGCCGCCGTTGATGGCCGCGCCGCGGTCGGGGGCGATGCTGTAGAGCGGCAGGTACAGGCCCAGCTCCAGCCAGTCGCGCGCGCCGTAGGCCCACTCGAAGGCGCCGTTGAGGGAGTGGTTGGAGATCAGGCCGCCGGGGAAAGCCGGCACCGTGGTGCCGCGCGGGGTGAAGTTGGCGTGGAAGGTCAGGTTGAATTTGCCCTGGGGGGCGATGGCCGCATCGTAGACCTGGATCTCGTCGGTGGGGCCATTGCCGGGCGCGGGCACGGCGGGCGCCTGCGCGGCGGCACTTACTGCCAATGTAAGCGCCAATCCTGTCATATAGGTCACACACTTAAGTCGCATGGATGCATTATAAATGGCCGCCGCCGCCGGAGCGCCCCGGCCGCGCATGGTAATCTGATGATTCCCCGTATGTTGCGCCCCACACGCCTGAACTGCATCCTGATCGCGTCCCTGTTGGCTTCGCTCCTGCTGCTCGCCGCCTGCGGCGGCGGCGCCTCCGCCCCCGCCGGACAGGCGGGCGGCGCGCCCGGAGGCGGTATGCCGGCCATGCCGGTGCAGGTCATTACCGCCGCGCCGCAGCCGGTGGCCGAGACCTCGACCTATGTCGCCTCCATCCAGTCGCTAAGCTCGACCGTCATCAGCCCGCAGGTGGAGGGCATCATTCGCAAGATGGACGTGCAGTCGGGCGACCACGTGCGCCCGGGTCAGACGCTGATCGAGATTGACAGTTCGGTGCAGCAGGCCGCCGTCGCCAACCTGGAGCAGATGCGCATCGCCCAGCAGGCCACCCTGTCCTATGCCCGGCAGCAGTTGCAGCGGTCGCAGTCTCTGTACCAGGAAAAAATCGGCACCCTGCAGGATTACCAGCAGGCGCAGTCCTCGGCCAACGCCGCCGAGGCGCAACTCAGCTCCCTCGACGCCCAGATCCGGCAGGCTAAAGTAACCCTCGACTACTACACTGTCGACGCGCCGCGGGCGGGCACGGTGGGCGACATTCCGGTGCGCGTCGGCGACCGCGTGGCCCCGGGCGACAAACTGACCACCCTCGATTCCTCCCAGGGCATGCAGTTGTACGTACAGGTGCCGGTCGAACAGGCCGGACGGCTGCACACCGGATTGCCGGTGGAGGTGTTGAGCGGCAACGGCGACCTGCTGGCCAAAAGTAATATCTTCTTCGTCTCGCCGCAGGTCGACCCCACCACGCAAACGGTGCTCGCCAAGGCGGCGCTGAACGGCCCGGAAGCCGAGAAGCTGCGCACCCAGCAGTACGTGCAGGCACGCCTCACCTGGGGATCGCATCCTGGCTTTGTGGTGCCGGTGCTGGCGGTGGTTCAGGAAGGCGCCAGCGCCTTTCTGGATCTGGCCGTGCCGCGCGGCAACGGCTTCGCGCTGCACCAGCAGGCGGTGACCGTGGGCGCCATCAACGGCAACGACGTGGAAGTGACCAGCGGGCTGAAGGCGGGCGACAAGGTGATCGTCTCCACCCACCAGATCCTGCAGGAGGGCATGGGGGTGGTCCCCATGCCGGCGGGCGGCGGCAAGCCCGCAAGCGGCGGCGGACGCTAGAGGGGCCCACACCATGGTCGAATTTTTCATCCGCCGCCCCATCTTTGCCAGCGTGCTGGCCATGCTCATCGTGCTGGCCGGCGCGATCGCCATTCCCAGCCTGCCGGTGTCCGAGTACCCGACCCTCGCCCCACCCTCGATTCAGGTAACCGCCGCCTACCAGGGCGCCAACGCCGAGGAAGTGGAAGC
>DATBPS010000095.1:0-29893 GCA_036561225.1 Terriglobales bacterium | reverse complement strand
GAAGATGGTCCCTTGCTCATACGTGAGGCGCTGAAACTGCGGCATCGAGGCGGCGCTTGGTTTCAACCACCAGGTGAGGCCCACCGCCGCCGCCAGCCCCAGCGTCCCTGCCGCGGCCATCAGCATCCGCCGCCGCGCCCGTGGCGCTGCCGGCGCGGCCGCCATGGCTCCCGAGGTGGTGCCCGAAGCCGAACTCAGATCCGCCAGGCTGAAGGCCACGTCGCTGGCCGACTGAAACCGCTGCCGCGGCTCCTTCTCCAGGCAATGGCGCACGATCCGCTCCAGCGCGATCGGCACCGTCCCCACGCCGCTGCCCGAGCCGCTGTTCGTCCCGCTGCCGGGGGGCAACGACAACTCCGGCGGGTCTTCGCGCAATATGGCGCTGATCACATCCGCCGCGCTGTCGCCGCGGAACGCCCGCCGCCCGGCCAGCATCTCGTACAGCACGCACCCCAGGCTGAAGATGTCGCTGCGCGCGTCCGCCGCCTGCCCGCGCGCCTGCTCCGGCGCCATGTACCCCACCGTCCCCAGCACCACCCCGGCCGCCGTGCCTGTCTCCGCCACGGTCTTGTCCTCGGCCCCCGCCTCGGCGCTCAGCTTCGCCAGCCCGAAGTCAAGAATCTTCACCCGCCCGTCGCCGGTGCAGAAAATGTTCTCCGGCTTTAGGTCGCGGTGGATGATTCCCTTCTCGTGCGCCGCCGCCAGCCCGCGCGCCATCTGCATCCCGAAATCCACCGCCGTCCGCTGCGGCAGCTTCCCCGACGCCAGCTTCTCCCGCAGCGTTGCCCCGTCCAGCAACTCGGTCACCAGATAGAGAGCGCCATCGCCGGTGGTGCCCACATCAAAAACGGTCAGCAGGTTGGGATGGTTGAGCGCCGCCAGCGTCCGCGCCTCTTGTTCAAACCGCCGCAGCGCCCCCGCGTCCTCCAGCCGCCCCACCGCCAGCACTTTGACCGCGACTTCACGCTGCAACCGGCTGTCGCGGGCGCGGTACACCTCGCCCATGCCCCCCGCTCCCAGCGTCCCCTGAATCTCATACGGCCCCAACCGCTCGCCGCTCCGTAGTGCCATCTGCGCATGGTAACAGCGTCGGCCTGTTACGATGGAAGGATTCCTGTATGTCTGTCCCGGCACCCATTTCCACCCCCGGGCGCTTCGGCCCCTACGGCGGCCGCTACGTCCCCGAGACGCTGGTCCAGCCGCTCGAGGAGCTCACCGCCGCCTACGAGGCGGCGCGCCAGGACCCCGCCTTTGCCGCCGAGTTGGACGACCTGCTGCGGCACTTCGCCGGTCGTCCCACCCCGCTCTACTTTGCCCCCCGCCTGACCGCCGAGCTGGGCGGCGCCCGCGTCTACCTCAAACGCGAAGACCTGCTCCACACCGGCGCCCACAAGATCAACAACTGCCTCGGTCAGGCGCTGCTCGCCCGGCGCATGGGCAAGCGCCGCATCATCGCCGAAACCGGCGCCGGCCAGCACGGCGTGGCCACCGCCACCGTGTGCGCCCGCTTCGGCTTCGAGTGTGTGGTCTACATGGGCGCCGAGGACATGGCCCGGCAGGCGTTGAACGTCGCCCGTATGCGCCTGCTGGGCGCCGAGGTGCGCGCCGTGCACTCCGGCAGCAAGACCCTCAAGGACGCCATCAACGAGGCCATGCGCGACTGGGTGGCGCGCTGCAATGACACCCACTACCTGCTCGGCTCGGTCCTCGGTGCGCACCCCTACCCCACCATGGTGCGTGACTTCCACGCCTGCATCGGCCACGAAGCGCGGGCACAGTACCTGGAGGCCGAAGGCAGGCTGCCCGAGACGCTGATCGCCTGCGTGGGCGGAGGCTCCAACGCCATCGGGCTTTTTTACGCTTTTCTTGGCGACGCCTCCGTGAAAATGATCGGCGTCGAGGCCGGCGGCAAGGGCGACGAGCTCGGTCTGCACGCGGCCCGCTTCCTCTCCGGCGTCGGCGGCGGCACCCCCGGCGTGCTGCAAGGCACCTTCTCCTATGTCCTGCAGGATGCCGCCGGGCAGGTGGCCGCGACGCATTCCATCTCGGCCGGCCTCGACTATCCTTCGATTGGCCCCGAGCACGCCCTGCTGCATGACCAGGGCCGCGCCGAGTACGTCGCCGCCAATGACGCGGCGGCGCTCGCCGCCTGCCGCCGGCTGGCGCAGCTTGAGGGCATCATCCCCGCGCTCGAGTCCTCGCATGCGGTGGCCGAGGCCATGCGCCGCGCCCCCCGCATGGCGAAGAGCGAGGGCATGATCGTCAACATCTCCGGTCGTGGCGACAAGGACATGGAAATCCTGACCCGCGAGCTGGGGCTCGGAGCATGAGTCGCTTCACGAATATCTTCGCCGCGCGCGGCGCGCGCCCGGCGCTGATTCCCTACCTCACCGCCGGTGATCCCTCGCTCGCGGCCAGCCGCGAGGTCTGTCTCGCCCTGGCCCAAGCGGGGGCGGACATCATCGAGCTGGGTGTGCCCTTCAGCGATCCGGTGGCCGACGGACCGGTGATCCAGGCGGCCAGCCAGCGCGCGCTGGCGCAAGGCACCCGGCTGGCCGACGTGCTGGAGCTGGCGCGCGCCGTGCGCGCCCAATCCGGTGTCGGGCTGCTGCTGTTCAGCTACTACAACCCCATCTACCGCTACGGTCTGGAACGCTTTGCCCACGATGCCGCCGCCGCCGGCTGCGACGGCGTGCTGGTCACCGACCTCATCCCCGAGGAGGCTGCCGACTACCGCGCCGCGGTGCAGGCGGTGGGCCTCGACACCGTGTTCCTCGCCGCCCCCACCTCACCCGATGCCCGCCTCGCCGCCATCGCCGCCGCCAGCAGCGGGTTCATTTATGCCGTGGCGCGGCTGGGCGTTACCGGCGCGGCCAGCGACGTGGACCATGCGCCGCGCGAAATGATCCAGCGCCTGCGCCGCCACACCCGGCTGCCGATCGCCCTGGGCTTCGGCCTCTCCCGCGCGGATCAGGTGCGCGCGGTGGGCGAGTATGCCGACGGCGCGGTGGTGGGTTCGGCGCTGGTCGCCGCCATCGCCGCCGCTGTCCCCGGCACCGAAGCCGCCGCCGCCGCCAACTTCCTGCGGAGCCTCCAATCATGACCATCGCCGAACTGCGCGTGCAAATTGACGCCCTCGACCGCCGGTTGGTCGAACTGCTCGACGAGCGCGGCGCGCTGGCCCAGGCCATCGGCAAGCTCAAACAGGGATCGAGCCTGCCCATCTATGAGGCCGACCGCGAGGCCAGGGTCATCGCCCACGCCCAGGCGGTCGCGGTCGAACTCGGCGGCCGCCTGCCGGCCGAGGACGTGCGCGCCATCTTCGAGCGCATGATCCGAATGATGCGGGAACTACAGCAATCCTGATGAGGTCTACTTCACGCCGCTGACCAGATAGAGCGTGAACAGGTCCTGCTCGTAGCCGACCAGATAGCGCTTGCCGTCGGCCGCGATGTCATGCACCCCCACCCCGCTCACACCGGCGCTGTCGCCCGGTCGCGCCGTGTACAGAAGGGTGCGGTTGCCGCTGGCGGAATCGATCCGCAGCACGTCATCGATCGTGGGGCCGTTGGCGTGCGCGACGAACAGGCTGCGGCCGTCGGCGGTATAACGCAGCGGCCAGTCGCCCTTTTGCAGCCCCACCACGGCTCGTGGCTCGCCCCCGCCCAGCGGATAGGCGGAATACACTCCGCTGCCCAACTGTCTGGCCAGCAGGGCTTTGCCATCGGGTGTCAGTATCCATCCCACCACACCCTCGGCGGTCGCCGGCCGGGTCGCGCCATCCTGGAGGCTCACGCGAAACGTGCGCAGCGGGTGTCCTGCCTCCTGCCCTTGGGCCAGCAGCGCTTGCCCGTCGGCGGTGAAAGCGGCGCGCTCAAAATCGAACTTGATTTTGCCGCGGGTCAACTGCCGCGGCTCCCCGGTCCCTGTGGGTAGCAGCCATAGCTGCAAATTGGCAGGCACCACACTCACCACCCACTGCCCATTGCTGGAAATCGCCAGCGGATTGCCGTCGCCCAGGCGCACCGGCGGTGAACCGTCGGCTTTGCGCAAGTAGGTGGAGTAATTCACGCCCGCATCCTGATCCCCGATGGCGATCAGCTGCCCATCCGGGGTCATTTCCGAACCGTAGGCCCAGTCCAGCACCGTCAGGCTGCGCGGCTCAGGCTCTCCGGCGGTGACCAGGCTGGTGGCCAGCCGGGTGCTCTCGGAGGTCACCAGCACGCGGCCATCCGCGGCTACATCCTGCAAATGCAGACTGGCCGGCGCGGCCAGCAGCGTGCGCTCGCGGCCCGACATCGTCACCGCACGCAGGCTGCGCAGGATGGTGGTATCGGCGGCGGTGAACCACAACTCACTGCCATTTGGCGACCACCCCACACCCTGCACCGAGGCAAAATGCGGCGTCAGCACCTTGACCTGCCCACTCAGGTCCACCACGTCCACTGTCCCCTGGTCGTCGCCCAGCCCCTCGTGTTCGAGAAAACCGATGCGCCTGCCGTCGCGCGAGAACCTGGGCGAGGAGATCCAGGCAGCGTGGTACAGCTCATGGCCGATGGGATACTCCAGCACATACTGGCTGGTGGCGCGGTCAAAGCGGGTGATGGCTAGGTCGCCGCGCCGTGGGTTGTAGGTGGCATCCTCGACATCGGCCAGCATGGGCTTGGGCGCGCCGCCGGAGAGCGGCATACGCGCCAGCGTCCCCACTTGGGCGAAGCCCGACAAGTGCTTGGCATTCAGGATCACCGCTGCTTCGCCCGGCGCCACCGCCACCACCCGCTGGGCGGGGGAGTTCACCGGCTCTGTCCCGGTGGCATCCAAACGGGCGCTGAACAGACTCGGTGGCTGATTGTTCCAGACCCCGGTGCCGATCACTGTCTGTCCGTCGGGCATAAAATGCGCGTTCGATACGATGCCCTGTTCGTAGGTGATGCGCTGAAACACCGGTGCCGCCACCGGCCGCCGCGCCCACCACCAGCTAAGGCCCGCCACCGCCACCAGCCCCAGCGTTCCCGCCGACGCGAAGCCCCAGCGCCGGCCGCTGCGTGAGGGCGTGGCCACCGCCGCCATGGCGCCGGAGGCAACGCTCGAGGCCGAACCCAAATCCTCCAGGCTGTAAGCGACGTCACTAACCGACTGAAACCGCTGCCGCGGTTCCTTCTCCATGCAGTGCCGCACCAGCCGTTGCAGCGCCGGCGCCACCGGAGTGTCGCTGGCGGTCAGCTCCGGCGGGTCTTCCCGCAATATGGCGCTGATCACATCCGCCGCGCTCTCGCCCCGGAAGGCGCGCCGGCCGGCCAGCATCTCGTAGATCACGCACCCCAGACTGAAGATGTCGCTGCGCGCGTCCGCCGCCTGCCCCCGCGCCTGCTCCGGCGCCATGTAGCCGACGGTGCCCAGCACCACGCCCGCCGCCGTTCCCGACTCGGCCACGGTCTTGTCCTCGGCCCCGGTTTCTGCCGTCAGCTTGGCCAGACCGAAGTCCAGTATCTTGATGCGCCCGTCGCGGGTGCAGAAGATGTTTTCCGGCTTCAGGTCGCGGTGGATGATGCCCTTGTCGTGCGCCGCCGCCAACCCGCGCGACATCTGCATGCCGTAATCCACCGCCGTGCGCTGCGGCAGCTTGCCGGCCGCCATGCGTTCGCGCAGCGTGGCGCCGTCCAGCAGCTCGGTCACCAGGTACAGCGCGCCCTGCGCGGTGGTCCCGGTATCGAAGACGGTCAGCAGGTTGGGATGGTTGAGCGCCGCCAGCGTGCGCGCTTCCTGCTCGAAGCGGCGCAGCGCACCGGCGTCCTCCTCCCGCCCCAGCGGCAGCACCTTGACCGCGACCTCGCGCTGCAGGCGGGTATCGCGCGCCTTGTACACCTCGCCCATCCCGCCCGCGCCCAGCGCGCCCAGGATCTCGTACGGCCCCAATCGCTCGCCGTTTTGCAGGCTCATATCGCTCCTAGCGGATTCCACTGACCACGAACAGCGCCGAAGTTGTCATCAGGTAGCCCACGGCATAGGTCTTGCCGTCGGCGGATATGTCGTTAATCCGCATGCCATTGACACCGGCGCTGTTGAACGGGGTCGCGGTGTACAGCTTTTCGCGCCGGCCGCTGGCCATGTCCAGGCGCCACCCATCATCGGTCATCCCGCCGTCGCTGTGCGCCAGGTACAGGCTGCGGCCGTCGTCGCTAAAGCACATCGGACGGTCGCCTTTCCCCAGTCCGCCCAAAGGGCGGGGGGAGCCGCCGGCCAGCGGAGTTTCACTCCATACGCCGCTGCCCAGCCGCGTGGTCACCAGCCATTGGCCATCGGGCGTAGCCAGGCCCGCCAACACGCCCTCCGGCGTGGCCGGCTGTACCGCGCCGTCAAGGCTGACCTTGTACATGCGCACCCCGTGTCCGGGCTCGCTGCCGGCGGCGAGAAATGACTGACTGCCCGGAAGCCAGAATCCGCGGCGAAACTCCCAGCGAATGTTGCCGTGCGTGAGCTGCCGCGGCGTGCCCGCACCGATGGGCAGCAGCCATAGCTGTTGCGTGGAGGGAACCACACTCACCGCCGACTGCCAATCCGGCGACACGACCACCGGATTGCCTTCTCCCAGCCGCACCGGCGGTGAACCGTCGCTCTTGCGCACGTAAGTCGAGTAGTTGGTGCCGGCATTCTGGTCGCCAATCAGCAACTGCTTTCCATCGCGCGACAAGATCGCACCGTAGGCCCAATCCAGTACCGTCATCGAGCGCGGCGGCTCTCCGGCGCTCGCCAGATCCAGATTGATGCGCGAGGTTTCCGAGGTCAGCAGAATGCGCCCATCCGGGGCGACATCGCGCAAGGTCAGCATGGTGGGCGCCGCCAGCAAAGTACGCCTGCGCCCCGTCAGGCTGACCGCATCCAGGTTGCGCAGGTTGCCGTTGTCCTCCGATGCCGTAAACCAGATTTCGTCATCGTGAGGCGACCAGGCCACCCCCTGCACCGAAGTGAGGTGCGCGGTCAGCACTTTTACCTGCGTGCTCAGGTCCACCACATCCACCGTCCCCTGATCGTCTCCCAGGCCATCGTGGGCGGTGAAGGCAATGTGGCTGCCGTCGCGCGAAAACCGGGGCGTGTCTATCCAGGCATCGCGGAACAAAACGTGGCCGACGGGATACTCCAGCGTGTAGCTGCTGGTCGCCGGATCGTAGCGGGTCACCACCAGATCGCCCTTGACGGGATTGTAATCGGCGCCGCCCACACTCTCCAATGCCGGCTTGGGCGCACCTCCGGACAGCGGCATGCGCGCCAGCGTGCCCGTTACTGCATAGCCGGTCAGCTTGCGGATGTTCTGCAGCACCGCCGCCTCGCCCGGGGCCACCGCCAGCAAGCGATCGATGCCGCTGCCCAACGGTTGGGTTCCGATGGCGTCAAAGCGCGCGGTGAACATACTGACGGGTTGGTTGTTCCAGGCCGCCATACCAATAGCGCCCTGAAAATCGGGCAGAAAGCGGGCGTCGGTGACGCGCCCCTGCTCGTAGGTCACGCGTTGGAACTTCCCCAGGTTCGCCGGCTTTTGTGACCACCACCACGTCAGCCCCACCGCCGCCGCCAGGCCTGCCGTGCCCGCCAGGGCATACCACAGCCGCCGCCGCGACCCCGCCGGCGCCGCCACGGCGGCCATGGCGCCGGACACGGCCGACGATGCTGAACTCAAATCCGCCAGACTGAAAGCCACATCACTGGCCGACTGAAACCGCTGCCGCGGCTCCTTCTCCAGGCAGTGGCGCACGATGCGGTCCAGAGCCACCGGTACCGCCGCCACACCCGCAGCGGAGCCGCTGCTTGCGAGTGCCGATAACTCCGGCGGGTCTTCGCGCAATATGGCGCTGATGACATCCGCCGCGCTCTCGCCGCGAAACGCCCGCCGCCCCGCCAGCATCTCGTACAGCACGCACCCCAGGCTGAAGATGTCGCTGCGCGCGTCCGCCGCCTGCCCGCGCGCCTGCTCCGGCGCCATGTACCCCACCGTCCCCAGCACCACGCCCGCGGCCGTGCCCGTCTCCGCTACCGTCTTGTCTTCGGCGCCGGTCTCGGCGGTCAGCTTGGCCAGACCGAAGTCCAGTATCTTCACCCGCCCGTCGCGGGTGCAAAAGATATTTTCCGGCTTCAGGTCACGATGGACAATACCCTTGTCGTGCGCTGCCGCCAGCCCGCGCGACATCTGCATGCCGAAGTCCACCGCCGTTCGTTGCGGCAGCTTGCCCGCGCTCATGCGCTCCCGCA
This sequence comes from Terriglobales bacterium, assembly GCA_036561225.1. Classification (GTDB taxonomy): domain Bacteria; phylum Acidobacteriota; class Terriglobia; order Terriglobales; family SCQP01; genus SCQP01. The sequence continues at coordinate 21,649 of DATBPS010000095.1, read as the reverse complement.
ACGTCGCCCCGTCGAGCAACTCGGTCACCAGATAAAGCGCGCCTCCAGGCGTCGTCCCCAGGTCGTGGATGGTCAGCAGGTTGGGATGGTTGAGCGCCGCCAGCGTGCGGGCTTCCTGCTCGAAGCGGCGCAGCGCGCCGGCGTCATCGAGCCGCCCCAGTGGCAACACCTTGACCGCCACCTCACGCTGCAGCCGCGTATCACGGGCCTTGAACACCTCGCCCATGCCCCCTGCGCCCAGCGGGCCAACGATCTCATACGGTCCCAGCCGTTCCCCGATTTGGAGGCTCATGCAGGTGACATTATGCCCTGAATACGGCGGTGCGCGGCCACCGCTACTTTGTGCACAATCCAGGAAGCCTCGTGCCCAGACATGGCAAATCGGTGCGATGTAGCGCCATGGTTAACCTGCGAGTGGGTGGCCCAGAGTGCTAGCTTGGCACCCAAATTGGGAATCCCTCACCCGCCGCCCGGAACGGCACACGCGCGCAGACAAAGCTTATGGGGAGCGGGCGGAGGGTGCCCTGGCGCAGGGCCTTGGTGACAACTGTGTTCCTGCTGGCCTGGGCGGCGGCGGCCTGGGCCACGTCCATTCCGTGGACGGTGCAAAATGTCCAGCTGGTGCTGCCGGGCAGCTCTGATGTTTATGCGCTCACCGGCAGCTTCACCCTCGACGTCAGCACGGGCGCCATTAGTAATGTGAACATTTGGTTCACCGATCTCACTGCCGGCGGCAACAACTACAGCTTTCTCGACAGCATTGGCTCCGCCTACACACCCGGGAATGTGAAGCTCTCCGACGGCACCTACATAGTGGAGATTGGAGCCGATTACACTGCCGTGCTCTCTTCCTACGTCGCGACCACGATTCCCGTCAACAGCGTGGTGTTTGGCAGCCATGTGCGCAGCTCTGCCGGAACCCTCGACCTGAGCCTGTCGCCCCAGCTGTATACCCCCGACATTCCCGCGCCGACGCCGGAGCCGGCATCCTGGCTGCTGCTGGGCAGTGGAGCGCTGTTGCTCCTTGCCGCCGGCATCATCCGGCGAATGCGGCCAGCACCGCCGCCAGACCCAAACCGACAGCAGCAATCGTAAACACCGGCAAGTAGCTGCCGGTGTGGGCGTAGACGGCGGCATAGCCGGTGCCGGCGGCGGCATAGGCGGTGGAAAAGATGAGGGTCATGATGCCCCACAGCCGCGTGCGTCCGGCCGGTGTGGCGATTTCGATGGTGCGGGCCGAGGTCAGCGTGGTCGCGCCCATCCCGGCCGCGCCCACCAGCAGGGAAGATGCGGCCAGCCCCCACCCCCCCGAGCCCCACAGCGGCAGCCCCACTCCCAGCGCCTCACACGCCAGCGCGGCGGCCAGGCAGTGGCGCACGCCCCAGCGGTCGCCCAGCCAGCCTGCCAGCGATGGTCCCAGCGTCACCCCAAGGCCAAACAGCAAAAAGAAATGGCCGCCGGTGGCCAGTCCGCGATGCAGCTCACGGGCAATGTAGTCCACCCAGAACAGTGAGTGGGGCGCAAATCCCATGGCATTGCCGGCGTAGGCGGCGCCCAGCAGTACCACCACCCACCATCCCGCGTGATGCCATGGGGCGCCCGTCGCCGTCGGAACTTCTGTGGGCGGCCTCAGGCACGACCAATAGCTCCAGGCGGCCGCCGTGAGTCCCAGCACCATTCCCGCCAAAATCAGCCATGCCGCCGGAATGCCCAGCTTGACCAGGGATGGCAGCGCCTCTCCTGAGAAAATCATGCCCACGCCCACCCCGCCAAATGTCACCCCGCCCAGCACCCCGCGCCGCCTCTCCGGCACGCGCGCCAGCACCGCCGGCACGGCCAGAACCATGAGCACCCCGGCGGCAATTCCCGCTAGCAGCCGCCACAGGAAGTACCAGGCGAATCCCCAGGGCAGGGCGCAGGCCGCCAGGCTGCCGGCCGTGACCACCAGCGCCCACCGCAGCCAGACCCCCGGGGCGCGATGCGCCAGCCACTGGCCGGTGACCGCCGCGCCGATCAGATACCCCAACAGGTTGACCGCCCCCAGGTAGTCGGCCGCCGCCGGCCGGAACCAGCCCGCCTGCACCAGGGCGGGGATCATGGGGGAATAGGCAAAACGTCCCAACCCCAGCCCCACAAACAGCGCCACTGCCCCCATGGCGGCATCCCGCATTCCGGGCGAGGTCTGGAGCGGACGGGCAGGAACCGGCATGGCCGTTCAATTCTCCCACGTCGAGCCGCCAAAATCGGCTAGAGTAACCGGCGTAGGGGGAAACAATGCGCCGTTACCTGGGAATTCTGCTGCTGGCACTGGTGGCCGGAGTGGCCTGCAACTCGAAGGGATCGAGCCCTTCCCAACCCGATCCGCGTCTGGCGGGCGCTTACGTCAAGCCGCCACAGGACAATTGGGTCGTCGTCCACTTGCAGGGCACGCCCACCCAGATCGGCTTCCAGAACGGCTACCTCCTCGCCCCGCGCATTCTCGACTTCGAGAAAGTGGTGCGGCTGGAGGAAGAGCACGGCAGCCACCGCCCCTGGAGCTTCTTTCGCAACGCGGCGCAGAAGGTGATGTGGCCCTACCTCGAGCCGGAGTACCAGCAGGAGCTGCAAGGCATCGCGGACGGCGTCCAGGCCAAGGGCATTCAACTCGACGTGTGGGACATCGTCGCCATGAACGCCAACGAGGAGTGGAGCTACTTCCTCGAACAGTGGGACAAGGAGCATCCCCAGGGCCAGTCGGCCAAACTCGATTTCCCCGACATGGGCGATCACTGCAGCGCCTTTGTGGCCACCGGCAGCTACACCAAGGACGGCAAGATCGTCATGTCGCACAACAACTGGTCGCCGTACATGGAGGGCGCGCGCTGGAACATCATCTACGACATCACGCCCCAGCACGGTGAGCGCTTCGTGATGGACGGCCTGCCGGGTGTCATCCACAGCGCCGACGACTTCGGCGTCAACGCCAGCGGCATCATGATCACCGAAACCACCATTGACAATTTTCACGGCTACAACTTCAACGCCGTGCCGGAGTTCGAACGCGCCCGCAAGGCGATGCAGTACTCCACTTCCATTGACCAGTACGCGCAGATCATGGAAGACGGCAACAACGGCGGCTACGCCAACGACTGGCTGGTCGCCGACCGCAAAACCAACGAGGTCGCCAGCCTGGAATTGGGGCTGAAGAACGTCACCCTGCAACGCACCAAGGACGGGTTCTTCGTCAGCTCCAACTTCCCCATCAACCCCAAGCTGATCAAGGAAGAAACCGACTTCAAGGTCAACGACAAGGCCTCCAGCGCCAATGCCCGCCACACCCGCTGGCTGCAGTTGATGGCGGAAAACAAGGGCAAGATTGACGTGGCCATGGCGCAGAAGTTCGAGAGCGACCACTACGACGTCATTCTCAAGAAGATCAACCCCGATAACCGCACCCTCTGCGGTCACGAGGAAACAGTAGCGCCATGGCACGACTCCGGCGCGGTCGAGGGTAAAGCCATTGACTCGACCATGGCCGGGAACCTGTCGTTCATGGCGGTCTTCGGCCACCCCTGCGGCGCGGGCTTCAACGCCGCCGCTTACCTAAAGGCTCGCCCCGAGGCCGACTGGCAGCAGCCCCTGCTCGAAGACCTGCCCGGCAGCACCTGGACGAAAATCACCGTCCAGTAGGCCCCGGCTCAGCCGCGTACCTCATGGGTCCTCACTCGGCCCGCAGGGCGTGCAAAGGATCGGTGCGGGTGGCGCGGTAAGCAGGCCACAAGCAGGCTGCGAGAGCAGCCAGCAACACCGCCGCCGCCACCGCGGCCAGCACCAGCGGGCTGGTGGGGCTGACCTCAAACAACATGGTGGCCAGCATCCGGCCGCCGGCGAAGGCCACGGCCAGACCGGCCAACACTCCGGCGGCGACCGGCAGCAGCGCTTGGCGCACCACCAACCGCCATACTGCGGCGGCGCCGGCGCCGATGCTGATGCGGATGGCCAATTCCTTGCTCCGCTGCGCCACGTTGTGCGATACCAGCGCGTAAACGCCCAGCGCGGCCAGCAGCAGCGCCAAACCGGCGAAGAGCAGCAGCATGTCCAGCTGATAGCGTTCGGGTGCGACCGCGGCATCGCGCACCGCGCTCAGCGGTCGCAGCCGGGGGACGGGCGCTTCCGGCGCCAGCTTCCAGATGGCATCGCGCACCGCGGCCGACAGCGTCGCCGGCGGCAGCGTGCTGCGCACCACCAGCGACATCTGCGACGAAGGCCACTCCCAATAGCCCTGATAGACCAGCGGCGGCGTGTGGGTCTTGAACGAGGTACGGGCGTCGTCGGCCAGGCCGATGAAGCTCACCGCCTTGCCGTTGACCTGCAACGGCCGCCCCACCGCCTGTTCGGGATGCTGCGCCAGCTCCGGCCACAGCGCCACCACCGCCGCCCGCGACAGGATCACCGGCGCGGGCTGCAGCTTCGGGTCGGCGGCGGTGAAGTCGCGGCCACCCAGCAGCGGGATGTCCATGGTGGCGAAGTAGTCGGGGCTGATGAAGCGCACGTTGACCGCCGGGCTGCCGGTGGCGGGATAGGTCCGGCCGGGAACCGCGGCGGAATCAATCCAGGTTTCGCCCTGCAAGGGCAACAGCGAGGTCAGCGCCGCCGACCGCACCCCGGGGATGGCGGCGGCGGCGGCCGGCAATTGACCCATCAATTGGATGCGCTGATCTTCCTTATAGGCGTTGAGCACCACCTCGGCCGCCATGGCGTGCTCGTATTGAAACCCGGCCTGCTGACTGACCAGTTTGTAAAAACTGAGGCCGAGCAGACCCGCCGCGGCCAACAGCACGGTGGAGAGCGCCGCCTGCAGACCAATGAGCACAAAACGTGAACGCAGGCTGGAGCGGTCGGCGGTGGTGGCCGCGCCGCTGGCTTTCAGTTGCTCCTGCGGATCGGAGCGGCTCAGCCGCCAGGCCGGCACCAGGCCGGTCAACAGGCCGGCCAAAAGCGAGAGCAGCAGGCCAAAGCCCAGCACGCGCACGTCGAGATGCACCTGATCCAGCCGCGGAATGCCCGCCGGCGCGGCCGTCAACAGGGCTTGCAGGCTGACTGCGGCCAGCACGATGCCGGCGAGGCCTCCGGCCACTCCCAGCACCACGCTCTCGACCAGCACCTGTCGCACCAGTCGTCCGGGCGCGGCGCCCAGAGCGGCACGGATGGCCCAGTCACGCCGCCGGTCAGCGATGCGCGTCACCCACAACCCGCCCAGGTTCACACAGACCACCAGCAGCACCGCCAGCACTCCGGTCATCAGCAGCCACAGTTGCTGCCGCGCGTCGGCGACGGTGTAGTCGAGCAGCGGGGTGACGATGGAAGCCAGCGACAATTTTTGGTTGGCCGCCCGCGCCAGGTTGGCCTGAATGCCGTCGAGCTCGGCCTTGGCCATGGCCACCGTCACGCCCGGTTTGAGGCGCGCCACCACGTGGTAGTTGAAGTCGGTGAAGGCCTGGCTGACGTTTTCTCGTGAGCCGAACTTCAGCGGCACAAAATACTGCGTGGGAAAACCGGTGGTCATCGGCCCCAGCGAGCGGCCCCCGAGGTTGAACCCGGCCGGCAAGACGCCGACGATGCGCGCCCCGCTGTCGGCCGGACCAATATGCTGCCCTATGACGCCGGGGTTGGCGCCGAAGGCGCTGCGCCACAGGCTGTCGGTAATCACCATCGGCCGCGTGGTGTCATCGGCATCCGCCGCGGTGAGGGTGCGCCCCAGGGCGGCGTGCACCGTCAGCACATCGAAAAAATTGGGCCACACTTTAGCGCCGTGAAGTTGCAACGGCCGCCCGGCGCCGGTCAGGGTAAAGGTGCTGCTCTGCAGCGCCGCCATGCCGCTGAAGCTGGTCGCCTGTTGCCGCCATGTAGTGTAGGCAATGGGGTTGTCGAAGTAGGCGAACTTGGCCGACTCGGCGGGCATCTCCGGGATGCTTTCGCCCACCAGCACCAGTTGTTCGGGATGCGGCACCGCCAACGGCTGCCACAGCACGCCGTTGATCACCGAAAACATAGCCGTGGTGGCGCCGATGCCCAGCGCCATCAAGCCCACCACCACCCAGGCGAAGCTGCCGCCCTGCCGGAATATGCGTGCCATGCCCATGAACTCTCTTACTGGCTACAAGCGCAAAGGTTTCACTTTTAGTTTTGGGATCGGTGCCGGTCGAGCTCGTGGATCAGGTCGCCGGGGGCAACCTCCAGCGTCACCAACTGCGCCTCGCCATCGTCGTCGAGGTTGGCGATCAGCATCTGGAAGCGCTTGCCGTCCTGGCGCACGAAAATGCGCGCCTGCTCATGGTCGCGGTAATTGTCGTGGCGGATGATCTGCGTCCAGCCGGCATCCAGCGCCCCCGCCACGGCGTCGAGATTGCTTTCCCCGTGGGTCTCAAAGATGGCGATGTGCATGCCCCTGGCCTCGTGGGGATGGCTGAGGCGGGCGAAGAAGCTGACCATGCCCACCAGATGCGGATGCTGGGGCCGGCAATGCAGCGCCACCGCCACCCGGTCCACCAATTGGTTGAAATCCAGCCGCGGCGATGCCTGAGCCGTGTTTGCGGCGCACAGCCACACTGCGGCGAGGGCGGCGAGGGCAGTGGGTTTCATTGCTCATCACCTTTCGGCTTCACATCCACCTTGGGGATGCCCAGATGGCCGCTCAACTGGGTGAGCTCTTCCGGCTTGATGGTGCCCACGATGTTGACCACGCTCAACTCCCGCGGCTCGCGGCTGATCACCGCCAAACCCTGAATCTGCCCGGCGGCATCGGTGTAGACATACACCTCATCGGTTTCATCGCCGCGGCGGCTGCTGCTGCGCGAAGTCACGATACGCGACCATCCCCTGGCCTGCAACTGCTGCCGGATGGGCGCCAGCGTGGTGTCGTTCAACTCCGGTGGCGCATGGTCGAACTCGTAGTTCAGCACGTAGATGCCCTTGAGCTTCGACAACAGCTCGCGGTCCACCCGGTCCATGTCGCTGTCATTGTTGAGAAACGCCATGCCCAGCTTGAGCGCCGCGCCGTCCAGCGAGACCTCATTGACCTCGCTGGCCCTGGCGGCCAGCCCGGACAGGTGCATATCCAGCCGCGGCTGCTGCGCCACGAGCGGCGCGGCCAGCAACAGACCGGTGAACAGGACTCCCCATCGCTTTCGCATAATCGCCTCTACTGACTCATACGCACGACCTGGCTGCGCGCACGCTCCAGATGCGCGGAGGCCATCTGCAGCGCCGCCACCAACTGCTGCGCGTCGGCGCGCGCCTGCGCGGTGCGACGCGCCTGCCACCACCCGAACGAACTCACCACCACCAGCGCCAGACCCGCCACCGCCGCCGCCCATGTGCGCCAACCCGCGGCCGCGCGCCGCGGCGGCCGCCGCCCCAGGCGAGCCAGCACACCCGCGGTCAGGTCGCGCCGCGGCGCGACCCGCCCCAACCCCTGACGAAGTTCATTGTCCAGATCAAAACTCATTGCCCATGCTCCTCTCCAGAGCCGGCGCCGCTTCGGCCAGCTCTTCGCGCAAATGCCGCAGCCCCCGTTGCAGTTGGCTCTTGACGGTAAACACCGGCCGCCGCAACGCCGCCGCGATCTCACGCGGCTCCATACCCTCCTGATAGCGCAACGTCACCACCGCCCGCTGCATCGCCGGCAGTTTCGCCATCGCTTGCCGCAGCCGTTGCTCGCGCCAAGGCTCGAGTGGCGAGGCCTTGACCACCGGCTCGGGGGCGTCTTCCAGCCCCACGCGCGGCCGCAACTTGCGCCGCCGCCAGGCATCGAGCGCCTGACGGGTCGCCACCTGCCTCAGCCAGAACAGAACGTGGCGCTCGGTCTCGAGCTTCCTGCCATTCTGAAACAGCTTGCAAAAGACCTCCTGCGCCACCTCCTCGGCATCGTCCACGTTGCCCAAAATCCGCCAGGCGAGGCTATAGACCATCGCCTGGTGCTCACGCACCAGCCGCGGAAACAGCTCCGGATCGCTGTTCAGATCCATGCGGCTCGCGCCGCCTTTCCCGGGGCTTCGCCCCGCGCCTTCCGTTGGTCGGCTCCCCACCGCGTCCCGCGCGGGGGAGCTGCCGCCTTGTACTGAATAGTACATACGCCGCCGAGGCCTCGATCGGATGCGCGGTTGGCGTACACTACGGGCATGCAGTCCTGGACCCGCGCCCTCCTGGTTTTGGCCGCTGCCGGCGGCTTGGCCCTTGCCCAGAAAGCACCCGCCAGCCCGCCCGATCAGGCCAGCCTGAGCCTCGGCGGCAAGGCGATCACCATCAAGTACTCCTCGCCCTCGGTGCGCGGCCGCAAGATCTTCGGCCCCGGCGGCCTGATCTCCCACGACGCCAATTACCCAGTGTGGCGGGCCGGTGCCAACGCCGCCACCTCCCTGCATACTGACGTCAGCCTCAAGCTGGGTAACCTGACCGTTCCGGCGGGCGACTACACCCTCTACGTGCTGGTGGCCGATCCCGATCACTGGCAGTTGATCGTCAACAAGCAGACCGGCCAGTGGGGCCTGACCTACGACGCCAAGCAGGACCTGGGACGCACACCGATGGAGATGAGCGTTCCGCCGCAGACGGTGGAGCGGCTGAAGTACACCCTGACCAACGATAAGCTGACCCTGGCCTGGGATAACCACATTGCCAGCGTGCCACTGAAGATCGAGTAACAGTGACCGGCGCGCGCCCAGTTTGGCTTGGCATCGTCCTCGCCGTGGCGGCGGGCGGGCTGACGGCCCAGAGCCAGACGAAGCAGAACCTTCCCTACAAGCCGATTGACCAGCCGCAGTTCGTCGCCGCCGCGCAAGCGAACTTCCTGCAACCCTCGAACCTGCTGATCGGCGTGAGCACCGGCGATACCATCCGCGCCTACCCGGCCGCCATTCTGGCCCAGCACGGCATTGTGGAAGACCGCATGCCGGATGGCCCGATTACCGTCACCTGGTGAAGCTACTGCAATACGGCCCTCGTGTTCAGGGCCGCGGTGAAGGGCAAGGTTCTGCAATTTGACACCGCCGGCGCGGTGGGCGGCAACGAAGTGTTTCGTGATCGCCAGACCGGCAGCCGTTGGCAGCAATCCACCGCTACGGCCATCTCCGGGCCGCTCAAAGGCGCGCAACTCGAGCTGTACCCATTCCAACTCACCACTTGGGCCGAGTGGCGGCGTGAGCACCCCCACACCGAGGTGCTCAAACCGCTGCCCGGATACGCTGAACGCCTGACGCCGATGAACAAAATTCTCAGCCAGGGTATCGTCAGCGCCGGCGGGCCGGCACCCAAAGGCGCGTTCGGACACGACACCCGCCTCGGCCCGCGCGACACCATCGTTGGCCTGGAAGCAGACGGGGTAGCCAAGGCTTACGCGGTGGCGGCGCTGCGCCGGACTCGAGTGGTGAATGACCACCTGGGCCATGTGCCGGTACTGGTAGTCCATCAACCTGCCTCGGACACCACCACCGCCTTCAAGGCGGAAGCCCAGGGTCGCACCCTGCGCTTTGCCGCCGCCGACCCGGACGCCTCGCGCTTGCGCGACCTGCAAACCCACTCTCTTTGGAACGCCTACGGCGAGTGCCTCTCCGGCCCGCTGCGCGGCAGCCATCTCACCCCGCTGATTCTGGAGCCGGAGTTCTGGTTCGCCTGGTCGGAATTTCATCCCGCTACGTTGCTCTATAAGGAGGGCCCTCCACAATGACCCGACGCGAAGCCCATGGCACACTGCTTTCTGCCGCAGCGGCGCTGCTCGCCGCCCCGGTTGCGCTGCACTCCACCGCCGTCGCACAGGCAACGACATCCGGCCGCACGCCGGTGCGCACCCTGATGCGCGAGCCGCTCGCCGCCATGCCCAACCCGGAGGTGAGCGCCATCATCCTCACGCTTGCGCCCGGCTCGAACGGCCACCCGCACGAGCACACCGGCCCGGTGTTCGCTTATATCCTCAAAGGCTCGATTGAGAACCAGGTGGACCCCGGCGCTCCGAAGACCTACCATGCCGGCGACTATTTCTACGAGCCGGCCATGCACGTCCACCGCATGATGCGCAACCTCAGCGCGACGGAGACCGCCGAGGTGCTGGTGTTCCAGGTGGGTGAAAAAGGCAAGCCCTTCACCATCACCGCCAAGTAGCCTCTATTCCTGCCGGCGCAGACCCAGCCAGTCACGTTGGTAGGCGAAGCTGACGATCAGCAAGAGCGCGCCCAGCCCCAGGAAACTCAGGATGCGGTAACCCTGGCTGAGGGCGCTCATATCCACCAGGAAGACCTTGGCGATGGCCAGGATCAACAGCAGCAGACCGCCCCAGCGCAGGCGCGGCAGCCGCCGCCAGAAACCCAGTGCCAGCAGCACGCCGCCGTAGGCCATGCACCAGGCTGAGTAGCTGAACTGGCTGCCGGTAACCAGAGCGGTGACCTCGGGCGGCCGCACAAAAAGTCGACCACCCCACCAGGCGGTCTGGATGGCCCTGAGACCCATGATCCAGATTAAGACCAGCGCCGTGCCGGCAAACGTAGCGCTCATCCGGCGCCAGTTCAGATAGCCGAGGGTTTCGTCGTCAGCGCTCAACCGCCGCGACCACCAGGCGGCGATCGCCAACCCCGCCAGTGCCACCAGCAGGGCGCCCATGACCGGGTTCCAGATCACGCTGGTGCCGCGGTACTCATCCGCGGCGCTAAACAGCGCTGCCAGCAGGAGGGCCGCTTCGGCGAAGCCGCGGCTGAGCCGGAGCTCACGCCAGCGCGCCCCCACCCCCAGCAGCACCAGGCCCTCCAGGGTGACGGCGCGCACCAGGGCGGCGCCGGCAAAGCGCTGCAAAGCGGCGGCCAAGAAAAAGCTCAGGGCAATGGCGAAGCTGGAGGCGCGCAGAGCGCCCAGCCACTCCGTCGCACCGGGTCGCACGGTCAGAAACAGCACCAGGCCCGCCACCGCCGCCAGCAGAGCGCACCAGGCGAGCCAGTGGTGCACCCCCGGCTCCAGAAAGGCCAGCGCCAAAGCGGCGCACCCAACGATGACCGCCGGGTAGGCACGCGCCAACCCCCAGCCATCGCTCGCCGTCGCCGGTCGCCGGCCAGCGGTCACGCGGCAGGCGGCGAGGAATAACCCGAGGAAGGCCAATACATAAATAAAGGTCGGCAGCCACAAATCCGGCTGGTAGAACTGCCACGCCCAGCCCATGGCCAGCATCAGCGTGGCCAGGAAAGAAGCAGGCAGCAACCATACCCAAGGCTTGAGCGCCGCCAGCGACGCTGTCGCCGCCCCAATCAAGAGCAAGAAGGCGAAGAGCTGGAGCTCGTGGTTCTGTCCGTTGGCCAACAGAACTGGGATCAAGTACCCGAGCAGCAGCGCGTAGGCGGCAAATACAGGGGAATCGTTGCTCCAACTGCGGAAGCCGTTCCAGGCGGTCAGCGCCAGCATGGGTGCAAAAACGACCCAACTCGAGAGCAAGTGATATAGGCCGAACGAAGCCCACAGCGACAGATAGATGACGCCATTGCCGACACCAAACAGCGCGTAGGCCATGGTGGCGTAGCCGCGGCGCCAGAAGCGCTCGCCCACCGCCCAGAAGACCAGCCCGGCAGCCAAGCCCAGCGTCACCCGCTCGGCGGGCGCGATCCAGCCGCGGTCCATGGCCCACTTCAGCAGCCAGGCGGCGGCAAACAAAAGGGCGATTACCCCCACGCGGCTGAACCAAACCGAAGCCACGCGGGTTTCGAGGCTCATCGGCGCTGGTGTTTCCGCGGCGGCGGCCGTCGGGGGCAGATCTACTCCCGGCCTGGGCGTGCGCGGCGGAACGGGGCGGGGCGCCGCTGGCGGTGCGGGCCGAGGGGCTCGATGCAACGGACCGAGCGCTTCCTCCAGCGCGTAGACGCGCGCGGTGAGCGCTGCGAGCTGCTCGGCCATCCGCGAATTCTCGTCGGCATCGGCCATGCTGGCGGTAGCGTAGCACGCCGACGTCTGGTAACGGTGGAGCTTCCACCCCGATCAATCCAGCGTGCGGATTGGTAGACTCGCAGCCATGGCCGACAAGCTGGTTACCGAGCAAACCCTGAGCGCCATCCTGCAGGAGTTGGGCGCGCTGAATATTATGGCGGTACAGGTGGAGTGGCCCAAGCAGGGCATTCCTGACAACGATCTCTATCAGCCCTTCGCCCGTGGCTGGGCCACGTTTGCGCCCTGGCGCAAGGACCCGCGCATTGTCGCGGCATTGGAGCACATCCATGGCAGCGGCGCGATCACTCTGGTGGATACGGACCGCCTGTGGACTCTGGTGAACGCCTCGTTACAGACCCAGTGTCTCTCCGGCGAGGTCTGGGAGATGGGCGTCTACAAAGGCGGCTCGGCCTATTTGTTCAAGCTGCTGCTGCTGGAGGCTGCGGCGGCGAGCCGCACCGCCCCGGCCACCTTGCGGCTATTCGACAGCTTTGCAGGCTTGCCGGCGCCCGATACGCGCTTCGATGTGCATCCGGAAGGCAAGTTCAGCGACACCAGCCTGGAGGCGGTGCGGAAGCTGGTGGGCGCGGAGCCGTGGATCGATTTCCGCGAAGGGTGGCTGCCCAAAACCTTTGCCGGCCTGGAAGACAAACGCATCCGGCTCGCCCATGTGGACGTGGATCTGTATCAACCCATTCTGGATTGCTGCGACTTCGTCTATCCGCGCCTGGTGCCGGGCGGAGTGATGGTGTTCGACGACTACGGAGTGGCCGACTGCCCCGGGGCGCGGGCGGCGGTGGATTATTTTTTCCGCGGCAAGCGGGAGCGGCCGTTCGCGCTGATCAACGGGCAGTGCCTGGTAGTAAAGCATTGCGGCTGAAAAGCAAAAAGCCCGCCGGCGCGTGGGCGCGGGCGGGCTTGGCTAAATAATCCGGCGGCGTCCTACTCTCCCACCAGGTTACCCTGGCAGTACAATCGGCGCTGAGGGGCTTAACGGCCGTGTTCGGGATGGGAACGGGTGGATCCCCCTCGCTATGGCCACCGGAAAGTCAAAGAAACCGAAAACAAGGCGTAAGGGCAAACAAACCGGAAGTCCAATTACCCGGAGGCGTGAAGCGGGGCAGGTTCGCCCAAGCTTCACGTCTTCGTAACCGCTCCCTCGGGGGAGCGGGTGCGGACGGCCACGCGACTCGCGGTGAAGCGAGCGCGGGTCTGCCGCGAATGAATCCGTAGGGAAGCCGAACGGCCGATTAGTACTGGTTAGCTGAAGCCGTTACCGGCCTTACACACCCAGCCTATCAAACAGGTGGTCTACCTGTGGCCTTCTGAATCCCTGGGGGATTGGGAGATCTCGTCTTGAGGCAGGTTTCACGCTTATATGCATTCAGCGTTTATCCCGACCGAACTTCGCTACCCAGCCGTGCCACTGGCGTGACAGCTGGAACACAAGAGGTTCGTCCATCCCGGTCCTCTCGTACTAAGGACAGGCCCTCTCAAATCTCCTGCGCCCACATCAGATAGGGACCGAACTGTCTCGCGACGTTCTGAACCCAGCTCACGTACCGCTTTAATGGGCGAACAGCCCAACCCTTGGAACCTTCTACAGCTCCAGGATGCGATGAGCCGACATCGAGGTGCCAAACCGGAGCGTCGATATGAACTCTTGGCTCCGATCAGCCTGTTATCCCCGGCGTACCTTTTATCCGTTGAGCGATGGCCCTTCCATGCGGGACCACCGGATCACTAACGCCTACTTTCGTACCTGCTCGACTTGTAGGTCTCGCAGTCAACCTGGCTTGTGCGTTTACACTCGACGGCTGATTTCCAAACAGCCTGAGCCAAGCTTCGCGCGCCTCCGTTACAATTTAGGAGGCGACCGCCCCAGTCAAACTGCCCGCCTAACAATGTCCCTCTCCCGGCTTCGGGGAGTAGGTGAGAATCACAGATCGATCAGGGTAGTATCTCACCGGTGGCTCCCCCCAGACCGAGATCCAGGGTTCAAAGCCTCCTACCTATCCTGCGCAGACCGATCCATAATTCACTGTTAAGGTACAGTAAAGGTGCACGGGGTCTTTCCGTCTAGATGCGGGCAACCGGCATCTTCACCGGAACTACAAGTTCGCCGAGTCACTCGTTAAGACAGTCATCAGATCGTTACGCCATTCGTGCGGGTCGGAACTTACCCGACAAGGAATTTCGCTACCTTAGGACCGTTATAGTTACGGCCGCCGTTCACTGGGGCTTCAGTTCGGAGCTGCCCCCGGCAAGCCGGGTTGACCCCTCTCTTTAACCTTCCAGCACCGGGCAGGCGTCAGCCCCTATACGTCGTATTCGACTTTGCAGAGACCTGTGTTTTTGTTAAACAGTCGCCTGATGCGCTTCACTGCGGCCCCCTCGGGCTTTCACCCTAACGGGGCGCTCCTTCTCCCGAAGTTACGGAGCTAATTTGCCGAGTTCCTGAACGAGTGTTCTCTCGAGCGCCTTTGGATATTCTCCTCGTCTACCTGTGTCGGTTTGGGGTACGGTCGGCGGAGCATCTGCTTAGAGGTTTTTCTTGGCAGTGTGGAATCACGGACTTTGTGGCCACTGGCCTGGTCCCCGTCCTCACCGTTGAATGCCCGGGCGGATTTGCCTGCCCGGACCGGCTTACGACGGTTCAACCGCACATCCATCGGCGGTCCCCGTTATCCTCCTGCGTCCCCCCTTCGTCATAACGACACTCAGCCGGTCCAGGAATGTTGACCTGGTGTCCATCAGCTACGCCTTTCGGCCTCGCCTTAGGGACCGACTAACCCTGAGCGGATTAACCTTCCTCAGGAAACCTTAGACTTTCGGCGACAATGGTTCTCACATTGTTTATCGCTACTTATGCCGGCAGGGTCTCTTCCCAACCCTGTCAGGGGCGCTTACGCTCCCCCTTGTAGTTTGGGAATGCTCTCCTACCATCGCCCTCTTGCGAGGACGATCCGCTGCTTCGGCGACCAGCTTGAGCCCCGTTGAATTGTCGGCACCGGACCTCTTGACCAGTGAGCTGTTACGCTTTCTTTAAAGGATGGCTGCTTCTAAGCCAACCTCCTGGCTGTCTGAGAGTTCCGACCTCCTTTCCCACTTAGCTGGTGCTTGGGGGCCTTAGCAGGCGGTCTGGGCTGTTTCCCTCTCGACAATGAGGCTTAGCCCCCACTGTCTGACTCCTGCGTAGCCGTCAGCGGTATTCAGAGTTTCGTTGGATTCGGTAACATGGGAATGCCCCTAGTCCATCGAGTACTTTACCCCCGCTGCGGTTCACGCAAGGCTAGCCCTAAAGCTATTTCGGAGAGAACGAGCAATTACGGAATTTGATTAGCCTTTCACCCCTACCCTCAGCTCATCCAAGCTGTTTTCAACCAACACTGGTTCGGACCTCCGGACGGTGTTACCCGTCTTTCATCCTGGCCAAGGGTAGATCATCCCGCTTCGCGTCTATTCCCACCAACTATCGCCCTGTTCGGACTCGCTTTCGCTGCGGCTCGCTTACGCTTAACCTTGCTGGTGAGAATAACTAGCCGGCTCATTATGCAATAGGCACGCGGTCAGGCTTGACCATCCTTGCGGATGGCCGTGGCCCTCCCACCGTTTGTAGGCATGCGGTTTCAGGTACTATTTCACTCCCCTCGCAGGGGTGCTTTTCACCTTTCCCTCACGGTACTGGTTCACTATCGGTCGCCAACGAGTATTTAGCCTTGGGAGATGGTCCTCCCGGATTCCCACAGGGTTTCTCGTGCCCCGCGGTACTCAGGTACCGGCTTCGAGTCGGGTCCGCTTTCGCCTACGCGGCTATCACGCTCTCTGGCCCCGCTTTCCAGCGGGATTCAGCTAGCAGCCCGATTGGTAACTCTACTGTTGCCGGCCCTACAACCTCCGGCGCCGCCGAAACGGTCCCGGATTTGGGCTGTGCCGATTTCGCTCGCCACTACTTTCGGCATCGAGGTTTCTTTCTTCTCCTCCGGGTACTGAGATGGTTCACTTCCCCGGGTTCGCTCCTCACGGCCTATGTATTCAGCCATGGGTTGCCGAGGGTCGCTCGGCAGGGTTTCCCCATTCGGAGATCTCCGGATCAAAGCCTGTTTGCGGCTCCCCGAAGCTTTTCGCAGCTGTCCACGTCCTTCATCGCCTGTTGGCGCCAAGGCATCCACCGCACGCCCTAAGTAGCTTCTTCTACGGATTCATTCGAGCCAGACCACAGCGATGTTCCGCCTGGCCTGCCCGACGATCCGGGCGCTTTGAACTTTTGGTTTGTTTTGCCCTTACGCTTTGCTTTCGGTTGTCAAACAGTACGGCTGCCCCTGGGGGCGCCGCCCGCGGCCGAGGCCGGAGGGTGAGCGGCAGTCACTTGAACGTGCTGCCGATCACCGCCAGGTCCTGGCCGGGACTGGATCCTGATCCGTCGTGCTGGTGCAGCCAAGGGGTGGTGGGCCTGGGTAGAATCGAACTACCGACCTCACCCTTATCAGGGGTGCGCTCTAGCCATCTGAGCTACAGGCCCCTTTTCCTTCGAGGATGCGGGGTGGTGGAGCTGATCGGGCTCGAACCGATGGCCTCCTGAATGCAAATCAGGCGCTCTGCCAGCTGAGCTACAGCCCCTGCGCGACGGACAGGGAGGGATGAGAAATTTTCGAGGCTGGATTGAACAAGCACCGTGCCTGAGGCACGGAGGACGGAAAGAGATGTCGAGACGGAAAGAGATAAGACCAGAGCTGGACGCGAACTCTTTTCTCCTGGCGGAGCCGCCGTACACCGGCGGGAGGCCAAGAAAAATCGCGCCACGTTCTCTCTTAGAAAGGAGGTGATCCAGCCACAGGTTCTCCTACGGCTACCTTGTTACGACTTCACCCCAATCATGAGCCATACCTTGGACGGCTTCCTCCTTGCGGTTGGGACACCGGCTTCTAGTACAGCCCACTTTCGTGATGTGACGGGCGGTGTGTACAAGGCCCGGGAACGTATTCACCGCGGCGTTCTGATCCGCGATTACTAGCGATTCCAGCTTCACGCAGTCGGGTTGCAGACTGCGATCCGAACTGAGGCCGGCTTTGTCCGATTGGCTCCCCCTCGCGGGTTTGCAACGGTCTGTACCAGCCATTGTAGCACGTGTGTAGCCCTGGACATAAAGGCCATGAGGACTTGACATCATCCCCACCTTCCTCCCCGTTGTCCGAGGCGGTTTCCCTAGAGTGCTCCCCTTGCGGGGGTGGCAACTAGGCATAGGGGTTGCGCTCGTTGCGGGACTTAACCCAACATCTCACGACACGAGCTGACGACAGCCATGCAGCACCTATACTGGCGTCCCTTGCGGGAAGAGGATGTTTCCACCCCGGTCACCAGCATTTCGAGCCCAGGTAAGGTTCTTCGCGTTGCGTCGAATTAAACCACATGCTCCACCGCTTGTGCGGGCCCCCGTCAATTCCTTTGAGTTTCAGCCTTGCGACCGTACTCCCCAGGCGGGATGCTTACTGCGTTAGCGACGGCACGGACGGAATGAACCGCCCACACCTAGCATCCATCGTTTACAGTCAGGACTACCAGGGTATCTAATCCTGTTTGCTCCCCTGACTTTCGCGTCTCAGCGTCAGTTATGGTCCAGAGAGCCGCCTTCGCCACCGGTGTTCCTCCTGATATCTACGCATTTCACCGCTACACCAGGAATTCCGCTCTCCCCTCCCACACTCCAGCCCGGCAGTCGCGGATGCCGGCCCGGGGTTGAGCCCCGGGATTTCACATCCGCCTTACCGAACCGCCTACACGCGCTTTACGCCCAATAATTCCGAACAACGCTCGCCCCCTACGTATTACCGCGGCTGCTGGCACGTAGTTAGCCGGGGCTTCTTCCACCGGTACCGTCTTCTACTCGTCCCGGTCGAAAGGAGTTTACGAGCCGAAGCCCTTCATCCTCCACGCGGCGTTGCTGCGTCAGGGTTTCCCCCATTGCGCAAAATTCCCCACTGCTGCCTCCCGTAGGAGTCTGGACCGTGTTTCAGTTCCAGTGTGTCCGTGCGCCCTCTCAGGCCGGATACCGATCATCGCCTTGGTGGGCCGTTACCCCGCCAACTAGCTAATCGGCCGCGGGCCCCTCTCCCAGCGCATTGCTGCTTTCCTCACCGGTCCATGCGGACCAGCGATCGTATGCGGTATCAGCCTCGCTTTCGCGAGGTTGTTCCCCACTCGGAGGTAGGTTGCCCACGTGTTACTCACCCGTGCGCCGCTCTACTTGCCCCCTTGCGGGGGCTTTCGCGCTCGACTTGCATGTGTTAGGCACGCCGCCAGCGTTGATTCTGAGCCAGGATCAAACTCTCAATAAAAAATGGACTCTTCCGATTACGGGTTGCCCCGCAGCCGGAAGAACAATTGACGAGTGTCGCTCTGGCCTCAAAACCGAATCGACAAGATTCTTTCTAGCGTGTTCAATCCAGTTGTCAACCCGCTTGCGCGGGATTCGACGCTCCTTCCGGCTTGCGCCTTCCAGAGCGGCCCCTGGGGGCCTCTCCCGGAGCCCGAAAGCCCCGGTCCTCGAAAACCTTTTGAGTGTAGCAAATTTCAGCCGCGGGAACAAGAACCAACTCGATTCCTGCTCAACCTGCCAGCCGGCTACCGCTCACAAACTTTCCCTCGCCCCTGCCGTTCGAGGCGACGTTTCCGGACCGCGTCGGTTTGCACCGGCGCCGTCCTGCGTTGAATTTCGGCTCACTCAGCCTCGACCCTCACTTTCCAGGGAGGCCGACGGGCGGGAAACGCAAAACCCAAGGTCTATCTTACCACAACTCTCGCGGCCCTTGCCAGACCGCCCCGGAAGCGCCCTACTTCAGCGCCAACCGTCTACACACTGTAGCTGCTCCCGGGCCCAGAGTCAATACCCGGAGATGATTTTTTCGCATCGCCGTTCCGTATATATTGGCGCCATGAGGGCTTCCGGAGCTCGTCCACTTCCCGCGCTCGGCGCCGCCTTGCTACTGCTCAGCGCCTGCGCCGCTCCGGCGTCGCGGCGCCAGAATTCATCGGGCGCCGCCCTGTTGGCCGAATCCAAGGCTTTGGCCACGGCTTTGAGCCCGCGGATTCGCGACACCCTATTGGGGGAGATTGCCCACCAACAGGCTCAGGATCGCCGCTACCGTGAAGCCTTGGCCACCCTTCAAGGCGTGGCGTCGTTAAGGGACTACTACACGGAAGATTACGTAATCGCGGCGAGCATTCAGAACAACGATCTGAACATGGCGCAGGCCATGATCGCCGAACTTCCTGATCCGCGCTCCCGCGAGCAGGAGCTGAGTTTGGTGGCCGATCAAGCCGCCGCCATGGGCGACAATGCCACCACCCAGCGGCTCCTCAAAGTCCTCCCGCCCTATTGCCTGACCGGGGTATTGCAGGCCAAGACGGAGGGCCAGGCCCAGCGCGGAGATTTTGACGGCGCACTAGCCACGGCGGCTAGGATACCCCCGGAGCCCGACGCGGCGGACGGCGAACCCGGACCGGTGGACATGGAGTTGTGGGACATTGCCTACTATGCCCAAAAGGCAGGCGACAAAGTCCATGTCCAGGAGGCCGTGCATCGCATGAGCCAACCGCAACGCGACGATTGGTTGCGCAACGAGACGCGGCCAGTGAAGCCTCCGCCCGACGCCTGCGACCGGGCGGCGCAGCAAGCGCGGGCCGGCCAATTTGCCCTGGCGGCCAATGCCCCAGGCTGCTCCTGCGAGGCGGTGGCCGGAGCCGGCATCGCATCCGGTGATTCCGCGCTGGCGGAGGCCGTCATGCAAGCCTGCACCGACCCCAACCGGACCGATTACAGCCCGGCCTATGCACATCTCGCCGAGTCGTTTGCCGCGCGGGGCGATCTCACCGCCGCTCTGCGGTTTACTGACGCTGCCCGCCGCGCCGTCACGCCTCCCTCGGGCGACGACTTTGTCGCGTCGGCGGACGAACAAGTTGCCTACGCCTGGGCGCGACGGGGCCCGGTGAGCACCGCCCTGCAGTGGGCCCGTACTCGTCCTGGTCCCTTGGAACGTGCTTGGTCCCTGCTCGGCGTGGCCATTGCGGTGGATGGCCACGACCCTCCCTTCTAACCGGCCACCGCGCCCTGGGATTCGATCTCGGCGGCCAACACGGCGGCGGCGCGCTTGCTCTGCTGGGCGACGATCAGCACCACGGCCGACAGCAGCATCACCATGGCGCCGAGAATGCGCCAGGTGATGGGCTCGCCGAGCAGCGCCCATCCGAGGCCGACCGCCACCAGCGGGTTGATGTAGGCGTAGGTGGAAACGCGCGCCGCCGAGACGTTGCGCAGCAGCCAGAGGTAGCAGGAGAAAGCGACCATGGAGGCCAGCAGCACCAGATACGCCACCGCCCACCACGCTCCCGGCGCCACCTGCGCCCAGTGGAACCCGCGCCACTCGCCCGTCACCGGCGAGACGATGAGCAGCATCACCCCGCCGGTCAGCATTTCCAATCCGCCCGCCAGCGCCGCCGACTGCGGCAAGCGGGCGCGGGTGCAGTAGATCGAACCCACCGCCCAGCTCAGGCTGGCCACCCCGATCGCCGCCGCTCCCGCCAGGTCCACCCGTCCGGCGCCCAACAGCGACTGCGGACCGACCAACATCACCACCCCCAGCATCCCCAGCACCAGTCCGGTCAGCGCCCGCCAGCCCAGCCGGATGCCGCTCGACGACAGGCCCTCGAGCAGCACAATCCACAGCGGCACGGAGGCAAACAGCACCGCCGCCATGCCCGAGCTGACCCGCGCCTGTCCCCAGTAGAGAAATCCATGGCCGCCGAGAAACAGCAGCGCCGCCGCCGCCGCCACGGTGCGCAGTTCGCGCCACCGGCAGCGCGCCCCGCGCAGCCACGCCCAGCCGGTCATCAGCAGGCCGGCCAGCACCAGCCGCGTGCCCGCCAGCACCAGCGGCGGCAGGGTGCGCAGCCCCACCCGCATGGCGAGATAGGCCGAACCCCAGAAGGCGTAGATGGCAAAGCTGGCGGCGAGAATGCGGCCCCGGCGCGCGGAGACGAGAGTCACGCCCTCAGGATACTTGACGCCCCAGCCGCAAGCAGTTGCCAGTTGCCGGTTGCCGGTTGCCAGTTGAAGCCGCGGACGATGCGGCGGGTGCACGGGGACGTCGCACCCGGGCCTGTCCTGGGCAACGGAAGACGCGCCGTAAGCAGTTGCCAGTTGCCGGTTGCCGGTTGCCAGTTGAAGCCGCGGACGATGAGGCAGTTGCACATCGACGTCGCACCCGAGCCTGTCCTGGCAAACGGAAGACGCTTAAGCAGTGGACGGTGGACGGTGGACAGTGGACAGTTGAAGCCGCGGACGATGCGGCAGGTGCACGGCGACGTCGCACCCGAGCCTGTCCTGGCTAGCGGAAGTCGCTTCCGGACGAGGGTGCCCTGGCACGAGGCCGCCGCGCCCGAGCCCGCTCTGGCAACTGGCAACCGGCAACTGGCAACTGCTCCCGTCCTCCGCCAGTGGCAGACGCTTCGGGATGAGGGCGCCGTGGCACGAGGCCGCCGCGCCCGAGCCCGCTCTGGCAACTGCTCCTCAGGCGTGGCCGCTCAGCTCCTGCAAGCGGGCGCGGGCGCGGAAGGTGCGGCATTTGAGCGTGGCGGCGGGGATGCCCAGCCGCGCCGCCGCCTGGCGGCAGCTCAAACCCTGCAGCTCGCGCACTTCGACCGCCTCGCGCAGCGCCGG
>DATBPS010000094.1:0-7203 GCA_036561225.1 Terriglobales bacterium | reverse complement strand
GTGGCAGCAAAAAGGGCCGGCAGCGCCAGCCAATGAGCGGAGCGAACCAAAGAACGCATGCCGCCAGCCTAGCAGTGTTGCCCCGCCCTGCCCAGCCTTTTGGGCCTAATCAGGCCATACTGGGCCATGGCCACCGGCCGCCCCATCGCGCCCGTCCTGCGCGGCGGCTTTAACCTCACAACATCCACCTGATCAGAGGCCGGGCGCACCGTTGGGCGAGGTGTTGCTGCTCACCCGCGACCGCCGCGTCCGCGCCAACGTCGCCGCGCTGGGTTTTCTCCTCGACTAGTTGTCTGCCCCAGGCTCAGGCACGCCCAAGTGGCGGCAGATCTTACGTGCCAGCTTCTCGGCAATCTCCGCATGGCGAGGAATGGCTTCCATTACACCGCTGGCAGGATTCACCCACAAGGAGTGCTCGCCTCCTTCACGTTTTAGTACGCACCCATGATGTCGGAGGTGGCGGAGCAACCCGTTGCGCTTCAATTCACCTCGACCGTCTCGCGCTCGGCATCGGCTGGCACAGCTCGCAGGCCATCCTGCCGACGGTCCTCCAGAATCAGTGCAATAGCCGCCGCCAAACTGGACTTGGCCTCACTCTTCGACCGGCCCTGGCCATTGGCGCCTGGGATCTCCGGGCAATAGGCAATCACCCAATCGCCATCCTGCTCGAACACGGCGGTGAATTCGTTGCGCACTGCCTCATTTTACTCCGCTTGTGCTGGCCAGCGGATCGGGGCGCACCTCCAGCGTGCCCGTGACTGTCCGGCCTCCGGCGGTGAGCGAGAGCTTATAGACGCCCGGCACGAGCGGCGGCGGCGGCGTGAAGCCCGCCCCGCGCCCGCCGCGTTGCGGCGCGGCCATGCGCCCGTCCCAGGCGTAGCGGGTGATACCCGGCCGCGCCGGCATCTCGACGCGGCGCGTCTCGCCGCCCGGGCTGGTGATGGCCAGCGTGGCCGTGCCCGCGGCATCGGCGCCCAGCGAGAAAGTAATCAGCGGTGTGTCCTGAATATGCTGGCGATCGCGGCGATCGAGCACCGCCGGCGCCACATCCGGCGGGTTCCCGCCCGCCCAAACGTTGCTGCCGGTTTGCCCGTCGCGGCTCATATCCACCCACAGCGTCGCCGGACGCTGCGTGAACAGATGCGCCGTATCCTGCGCCAGCGCCGGCCGCCACTGCTCCAGCGCCGAAATATCGTCCAGCACATAGATGCCCCGCCCATGGGTGGCCAGCAGCAGGTCATGGCGCTGCGGCTGCACGATCACGTCGCGCACCGTCACCGTCGGCAGTCCGTTGTGTACCGTCGTCCAGCTATGGCCGGCGTCCAATGAAACCTGCAGGCCGGTGTGGCATCCCGCGAACAGCAGGTTCGGGTTCACCGGATCCTCGGCGATCACGTAAATGGGATCGTGCGGCGTCAATCCGGTCGAGAGGTTGGTCCAGTGCCGCCCGCCGTCGTTGGTCTTGAACAGCCAGGTATCGTAGTTGTCGCCGCGGTGCCCGTCGTAGGAAATGTAGGCGGTGTCGGGGCTGGCCGCCGAGGCCACAATCCGGCTCACCCAAAGGTCCTTCGGGACATCCGGAATGTTGGCGTCCACCTCGGTCCAGTGCGCGCCCGCATCGTGCGTCACCCACACGTTGCCATCGTCGGTACCCACCCAGATCAGTCCCGCCTGCAGCGGCGATTCGGAGATCGAGTAGATCGTCGCGTATCCCTCGGCGCCCGTGGTGTCGGGCGTCAGCCCGCCGGTCCCGATCTGATTCTTCGTCGGGTCATGCTTGCTCAGGTCGGGGCTGATGATCGTCCAGTGTCGTCCCTCGTCGGTCGAGGTCATCAGGTAATTCGCGCCGTAATAAATCCGCTGCGGGTTGTGCGGCGACAGGATGAACGGCGTCGTCCAGTTGAAGCGGATGGCTTCCGCCGCCCGGGGCGAATCTGGCGCCACGCCGGTGGCTGCCTGGAAGTTGGTGATCGTTTTGGGCGTGGCCCGGCGTTCGGTGTCGGTATGCCCGACAGGGTCCACCACGCGGAACGTCCCCTCCGTCCCCTCGGAATACACCACCCTCCAGTTGGTCGGGTCCACGGCCACGTACTGGCCGTCATCCCAATGCACCTTCCAGCTGGCATCATTGCGCACCCCCAGCACATCGCGGGTGAAGCTCATGGTGGAGTAGGTGCCGTTGTCCTGCAGGCCGCCGTACACCGCGTACGGCAGGCGCGTGTCGGTCGCCACCTTGTAGAACTGCTCCACCGGCAGGTTGTCGAGAAAGCGCATGCTCCACCCCCGATCGCGGGTCAGGAACACGCCCTTGTCGCCTCCCAGGTAAAACGTATCGTCCTGATGCGGCGCGATCCACATCGCGTGGTAGTCGTAGTTGGGCCCGAACGGCGCATGCTGCTGGGCAAAGGTATGGCCGCCGTCGGTGGATTTGCGCGCGCTGGTGCTCAACACGTAGACGGTCTGCGGGTTCTCCGGATCAATGCGGATCTGGCTGTAATAGAACGGCCGGTTGTTGTAGCGGTTGAGAAACTTCCAGTGCGCGCCGCCATCGTCGCTGCGGTAAATTCCCGAACCCAGTCGGGTCAGGCCGGCGCAGTCCGGGTTGCTGGCGGCGTCGCGCCCGTCGCACTGCCAACCGAAGCTCGCCTCCACCACCGCCATCACCGTCTGCGGATGGCTGCGCGACACGTCGAGTCCGATGCGCCCCGTCGCGCCGCCCGGCAGCCCGTCGGTCAGCTTGGTCCAGTGCGCTCCCCCGTCGCTGGTCTTGAAAATGCCGCCCTCGGGGCCGCCGCTGTCGAAGCGCCACGGACGCCGCAGACGCTGGTACATGGCCGCGTACAGCACCTCGGGATTGCCGGGGTCCATCACCAGGTCGGTCGCGCCCGTCTTGCCGTCGTTGGGCAGACCGTTGGTGAGGTGCTGCCACGTCGCCCCGCCGTCCGTGGTCTTGAATACCCCCCGCTCGCCGCTCGCCCCCCACAAATCGCCGATGGCGGCGACATACACCGTGTTGGGATCACTAGGGTGCGTCACCACCCGCGCGATTTGATAGGTATCCCGCAATCCGACGTTCTGGAACGTTTTGCCGCCGTCAGTGGATTTGTAAATGCCGTCGCCCCAGGAGACGCTGTTGCGGTTGTTGGGCTCGCCCGTCCCTACCCAAAGAATTTGCGGGTTGGGCTGAAAAATCGCCACCCCGCCAATGGAAGAGGTGCCGTAACGCTCAAAAATCGGCGTCCAGGTGGTGCCCATGTTCTCCGTCTTCCACACCCCGCCCGAGGCCGCCGCCACCAGCGCGAAGCGCGGGTCGCTGTCCAGCCCGCGTATGTCCACGATGCGCCCTCCCGCCGCCGCCGGGCCCAGCTCACGGAAATGATAATCACGCAGCAGGCTGGCCGGGGATTGCGCCGCCACCAGGGCAGGCAAGGCAAGAAGCGACAAAAGCAGCGAGGCTCTCCTCATGGCGAGAGCATAGCTGAAAGTCGTAAATAGCGGAACGGTTTGCCACTGGGCGCATCCTAGAGGGGATGCGACGCGCAGTCATTACCGGAATCGGCGTGGTCAGCCCCAACGGCGTGGGCCGCGAGGCCTTCTGGCAGGCCACGCAGGCAGGCGCCAGCGGGGTGCGCCGCATCGAGGAGTTTGCCGCCGCCGGCTGTGCCGTCGAAATCGGCGGCCAGGCGGCCGGCTTCGACCCCGGCCTCTACTTCGACGAGCAGGAGTTGCGCCACGTCAGCCGCGTCGCGCCGCTGCTGGTGGCGGCGGCGGGCGAGGCGCTCGCCGATGCCGCTCTCGATACCCAGCGGCTGAGCCTCGAGGAGCGGCGTGGCATCGGTGTGCTCGTCGGTTCCGGTGGCGGAGCGCTGGAGTTCGTCGAACGGCAGTTCTCCCTCTACTACTCCGGCCGCGACCGCCGCTGCAGCGTCTACACCATCCCCTCGGCCACCCACGGCACCCTGGCCAGCGAGATCTCCATGCGCTTCGGTCTGCGCGGCTTCAGCCACCTCATTTCCACCGGCTGTACCTCCTCCACCGACGCCCTCGGCTATGCCCGCCAGCAGATACAGACCGGAACCATTGACACCGTGATCTGCGGCGGCGCCGATGCCCCCTTGTCGCCGCTGATCGTCAAGGCATTTCACTTGATGAAGATCCTCACCACCCGCTGGAACGAGGCCCCGGAACGCGCCTCGCGCCCCTTCTCCCGCGACCGCGACGGCTTCGTGCTGGGCGAAGGGTCATGGATGTTCGTGCTCGAGGAGCGCGACCGGGCGCGGGCCCGCGGGGCGCGCATCTACGGCGAAATCACCGGTTACGGCTCAACCTGCGAGGCCTTCCACCGCGTCCGCCTCGATGAAAATGCCGAGGAACCGGCCCGCGCCATGCAGATGGCGCTGCGTGACGCCGGCCGTGAAGCCGCCGAGATGGACTACATCAACCTCCACGGCACCGCCACCGTCCTCAACGACCGCATCGAGACCCGCGCCATCAAGCGCGCCTTCGGCGACCACGCCTACCGCATTCCCATGTCGTCGCTGAAATCGCTCATCGGCCATCCCCAGGGCGCTTGCGGAGCGGCGGGGGTGGCGGCCACCCTGCTGGCCATGCGCGACGGCGTGCTCCCGCCCACCGCCAATCTCGAAGCGCCCGACCCGGACTGCGACCTCGACTACATCCCGCAGCCCGGCCGCCGCGCCGCCATCCGCCATGCGCTGTGCAACTGCATCGCCTTCGGGTCCAAGAACTCCGCCCTGGTGCTGGCGGCGGATGCGTGATGCGGCAGTCCCCCCAGCCCGAGCTGCTGGACGAGGACGCCGGCACCCCCGCCGAGATCGCCCGCAGCCTCGACGAACTTTGGTGGATCAACCGCCGCCTCGGCGGCGCTTCCAGTTGGCGCAAGCTCATTCCGCGCCTCCCTACCGCCGCCACCATGCTCGATGTCGGTTCCGGCCATGGCGACATGGCCGCCTCGGTGGCCGCCCGGCTGGGCGCGCGCCTGGTCATGCTCGACCGCATGCCCAGCCACATGGCCGCCTCCGGCGCGCGGGTCAGCGGCAACGCCCTGCGCCTGCCGTTCGCCGACGGCAGCTTCGACCTGGTCACCTGCAATCTTTTCCTGCACCACTTCCACGGCGATACGGCCCGGCGGCTGCTCGATGAAATGGCGCGTGTCGCCCGTCGCGCCGTGGTCATCAACGACCTGGAACGCGGCTGGGTGCCGTGGCTGGTGATGAAACTCCTCTCTCCCCGCTTTAGCCGTCTGGTGCGCTACGACGGCCCGGTCAGCGTCCGCCAGGCCTACACCGCCCCTGAACTGGAACGCCTGGCGGGCGCTCGCCCGCACACCCTCATCCGCATGTTTCCCTATCGCCTCGGCCTCATTCTCTGGTGCGGCGATGCGCGCTGACCTACTGGTGGTCGGCGCCGGGCCCGCCGGCGCTGCCGCCGCCATCACCGCTGCCCGCCTCGGGATGCGCGTGGTGCTGTGCGAACGCCAGAACATGCGCCACGGCGCCGCCCGCGACCGCGTCTGCGGCGAGTTCATCTCCCCCGAGGCCCTGCCGCTGCTGCGCGCACTGGCTCCGGATGCGCTGACCGATGCTCCCGAGATCTCCTCCGTGGCCCTCATCGCCCGCCACGGACGCCGCGGCGAGTTCGCCCTCCCCACTCCCGGCCGCGGATGCTCCCGCCTGCAACTCGACGCAGCCCTCTGGCGCGCCGCCGCTGCCGCCGGCGTGGATTGCCGCCCGGGTACACCCATCGCCGAACACGCCGTCCCCTCGGAATTCACCGGCCTGCCCATCATCCGGGCCACCGGCCGCGCCGACGCCGGACCCTGGATCGGCATCAAAGCCCGCTTCGACGGGCTGCCGCCCTCCGCCTGCGTCGAACTCTACTCCATCCCCGGCGGCTACTGCGGCGTCGCTCCGGTCGAGGCCGGCTGGACCAACGTCTGCTGCCTGCTTCGCCGCCGCCACGCCCAGCCGCTGGCCACTGCCCGTGACTTGGCCGTCTGGCTGGCTGCTCATGCCCGCTCGCAGCCCCTGTGCCGCCGCCTTGCCGGTGCACGCCAGGTGTCGGCCACCGTCTTCACCCTCTGCGCCCTGGGCCGCCGGGCCGCCTCGGGCGGCGAAGCACTCCTGGCCGGCGACGCCGCCGGCTTCCTCGATCCCTTCACCGGCGACGGCATCGCCCGCGCCCTGCTCTCCGGCCGGCTCGCCGGCCAGACCGCCGCCCAAGACCGCCTGGCGGAATACCCACGGGCGCTCGCTCACTCCGCCTCCCCCGGGTTCCGCGCCGCCACCCTGCTGCGCCGGGCCATGCTCGCCCCCGCCGCCGCGCAGTCGCTGCTCTTTCCCTGCGCGGCACATCCCCTCCTCTCCCGCCGCCTGCTCGCCGCCACCCGCTGGCGCGGGCTACAATAAACCCCGCATGGCCTTTGCCGATTTGCGGGAATTTATCGCTGCGCTGGAACGTGCCGGCGAGCTCAAGCGCATCCCCACCCCGGTGGATCCGCGCCTGGAAATCACCGAGGTCGCCGACCGCGTCAGCAAGCGCGGCGGCCCGGCGCTGCTGTTTGAGAACCCCACCGGCTACGCCGGCAAGCCGCTGCTCATCAATCAGTTCGGCTCCCGCCGCCGCATGGCCATGGCCCTGGGCGTGGACCACGCCGACGAGGTCGCGGCCCGCATTCGTGCCCTGCTGGAGATGAAGCCGCCCGAAGGGCTGCTGGGCAAGCTCAAAATGCTCCCTACCCTGGCCGAGATGGGTTCCTTCTTCCCCCGCACTGTCAAGTCGGGCGCTTGCCAGGAAGTGGTGCACCGCGACCATCTCAACGTCCTCGACTTCCCCATCCTGCAGTGCTGGCCCGAAGATGGCGGCCGCTACATTACCTTCCCCTTGGTCTTCAGCCGCCATCCCTCGACCGGCCGGCGCAACGTCGGCATGTACCGCCTCCAGGTCTACGACGGCCAGACGCTCGGCATGCACTGGCAGATCCACAAGCAGGGCGCCGACCACCTGCGCGAGCGCCAACAGGCCGCCGACCGCGCCCAGGCAGGCGAGACCCTGCGCCGCGCCCACGGCCTGCCCGACGTGCAGGCCCCGCTGGGGCCCGGGCACGCTCCCGGCGGACGCCGCATGGAGGTCGCGGTGGCCATCGGCACCGATCCCGCCACCACCTTTGCCGCCATTCTGCCG
>DATBPS010000093.1:0-9302 GCA_036561225.1 Terriglobales bacterium | reverse complement strand
CTATCCCTTCCTGCACGCCGACCGCATCAAGACCCCGACCATTTACTTCGGCGGCACGCTCGACGCCAACGTGCCGCTGGTGGGCGGCGAACAGATGTACCAGGCGCTGAAGACGCTGGGCGTGCCCACCGAGCTGATCGTCTATCCCGACCAGTACCACGGCATCGCGCGGCCCAGCTTCCAGCGCGACCGCATGCAGCGCTATCTGGACTGGTACGACAAGTATGAGAAGAAGTGAGCCGTGAACGGTGAACCGTGGACAGTGAGGAGGGCCGCGCCCGAGGACGTGGGGGAGTTGCGGGAGGTGATAGCGGCGTCGGTGCGGGGCCTGCAGATGCGCGAGTACAGCGAGCGGCAGCGGGAGCTGGCGCTCGCCGGCGTATATGGGGTGGATACGCGGCTGATTGCCGACGGCACCTACTACGTGGTCGCGGCGAAGAGCGGGCTGGCGGCCTGTGGGGGATGGAGCCGGCGGAAGACGCTGTTTGGCGGCGATCAGTGGCGGGGGAGGGAAGACGAGTGGCTCGATCCGGCGCGCGATGCGGCCAAAATCCGCGCTTTCTTTGTGCGCCCGGAGTGGGCGCGGCGGGGCCTGGGAACGCGCATCCTGGAGCAGTGTGAAGCGGCGGCCCGGGCAGCCGGTTTCCGCCGCTTGGAGATGGGCGCGACGCTGAGCGGCGTGCCCTTCTACCGTGCGCGCGGGTACAGGGAAGAAGAACGGCTGAGCGTACCCTTGGGGGAAGGCGAAGAACTGGCGATCGTGCGCATGACCAGGGACATCTGAGGCCACTCAACGGGTGGCGATGGCCACGAAACGGGCGCGGGCGCGGGCCAGGGGCTTGCCGTCGGGATCGCGGATTTCGCCCTGGTAATGGAGATTGCGGCCGTCGCGGGACACCTCCCAGGCCTCCACCTCGACCGGCTTCTGGATGGGGATGGGGCGCAGGTACTCGATGTTCAGCTCGGCGGTCACGGCGCGCACCCCGGCCAGACGGGTGAGCTTGCCCATGGCTTCGTCGAGCACGACGGCGATGATGCCGCCGTGCAGAGTGCGGTTGCCGCCCTGCAGTTCCGGGCCGAACTGAAAGCGGCCGCGCGAGCGCCGCTGGGCGTGGTCCAGCTCGAAGGCCAGCTTCATGCCGATGGGATTGGCGCCGCCGCACCCGAAGCAGGTGTTGTCAGGCAGGGCGGGGAGCTGTTCGATTTCCGCTGCATCCATTCCAGCAGAGTAGCATCGCGACTTTTGTCGCACCGGACGCGTCAACACCCGAGCGGCGAAGCCACTCGGGTGCCCGCGCCCATCAAAGCCCCGCGCCAATTAAAGTCCCAGCTCGCGGCGACGGCCGAGTTGCCTCGCCGGAGGCAAGATCGAGGCCGAGAAATGGGGTTCTCTTCCAGGTCCCATTTCGTCGCCGGGGAACGACTTCAGCCTGTCGCTTCGCTCGGCCGATCCCGTCGCGGCCGAGGGGAGCCGACCATCGGGAGGCGTCGGGGGCGCAGCCCCCGGCAAAGACAGGCTATGCCTGCCCATCAAAGTGCCTTGCCCTGCCGCACGCGATTGGCTATGCTGGGCGGGCGCGATGGCGCCTGCGGAGGGGATGATGCGGTCATATCGTTGGCTTACGGTGGGAGCTTTGGCACTGGCGGTGGGGGTGGCGGGCGCGGGTGCGCAAACCGCCTATCCGGCTTCGCTGTTCAAGAACCTGCGCTGGCAAAACATCGGACCCACGCGCGCCGGGCGCTCCATCGCCAGCGCCGGGTCGGCGGCCCGGCCCTTCGAGTACTACACCGGCGCCACCGGCGGCGGGCTGTGGAAGACCACCGACGGCGGCAACTCCTGGACGCCGGTCACCGACGGCAAGATCCAGTCCTCCTCGGTGGGGGCGGTGGCGGTGGCGGCCTCGAACCCCGACATCGTCTACATCGGCATGGGCGAAAAGGAACTGCGCGGCAACATCATGCAGGGCGACGGGGTATACAAAACCACCGATGCCGGCAAGACGTGGCGGCACATGGGGCTGGCCGACACCCAGATCATCTCGCGCATCCGCATTGATCCGCAAAACCCCGACATTGTCTACGTGGCGGCGCTGGGACATCCGTCGGCGCCCAACGCCGAGCGGGGCGTGTTCAAGTCCACCGATGGCGGACAGACGTGGAAGAAAATCCTCTTCCGCGACGATAAGACCGGCGCCGTGGATCTCTCCATGGACGCCCACGATCCCAACGTGCTCTACGCGGCGATGTGGGAGTCATGGCGGGTGTCGTGGGGGATGTCGAGCGGCGGGCCGGGGAGCGGGCTGTTCAAGACCACCGACGGCGGGGCGACGTGGAAGGAGATCACCCGCAACCCGGGGCTGCCGTCCGGGGTGATCGGCAAGATCGGGGTAACGGTGAGCCCGGTGGATTCGAACCGCGTGTATGCGGTGGTGGAGGCGCATGACGGCGGTGTGTACCGTTCCGACGACGCCGGGGCCACCTGGACGCGGGTGAACGACGAGAACACGCTGCGCCAGCGGGCGTTCTACTTCAGCGACCTCATCGCCGACCCGCAGAAGAAGGACACGCTCTACGGCGGCAACGTCGGCTTCTACCGCTCCGACGACGCGGGCAAGTCGTGGAAGCGGGTGCGCGGCGGCGACACCCACGACGTCTGGATTGACCCCACCAACGATCAACGCATGGTGGTCAGCAACGACAGCGGGGCGACCGTCTCCACCAACGACGGGCAGACGTGGACCCGCGAGGATTATTCGACGGCGCAGATCTACCACGTGGCGCTGACCAGGGATGATCCCTATCAGGTGTGCGGGGCGCAGCAGGACTCCGGCACCATCTGCGTGCAGAGCAGCGGCGGCGGCCGCTTCGGCGGGGGCGGCATGTGGGCGCCCTACTACGATGTGGGCGGGGGCGAAAGCGGCTACATCGCACCCAGTCCGCTCGATCCCAACATTCTCTATGCCGGCAGCCAGGGAGCGCTGCTGACCCGCTTTGACCGGCGCACCGGCGAGAGCCGCGACATCGAACCGTATCCGCGTTTCTTCTCCGGCGAGAGCTCGGCCTCGTTGCCGGAACGGTGGCAGTGGACCTTCCCCATCGTCTTCGACAACTTCGATCCCCACACCCTCTACACCTCCTCGCAGCATCTCTGGAAGACCACCGACGACGGGCAGAGCTGGACGAAGATCAGCCCGGATCTGACGCTGCACGACCCCAAGACGCTGGGCGACAGCGGCGGCCCGATCACCCACGACATGAACGGGCCGGAGGTCTACGGCACCATCTTCACCATCGCGCCCTCCCGCAAGGAGGCGGGCACCATCTGGACGGGTTCCGACGACGGGTTGATCTACATCACCCGCGACGGCGGCGCGCACTGGAGCAACGTGACGCCCCCCGACATGCCCTCCCACGGGCGGGTGAGCCTGATTGACGCCTCGCCCATCGCGGCCGGCACGGCCTACGCGGCGGTCAAGCGGTATCTGCAGAACGACCGCGCGCCCTACATCTTCCGCACCAGCGACTACGGCAAGACCTGGCAGAAGATCGTCAACGGCATCGCGCCGGATGACTTCGTGCACGCGGTGCGCGCCGACACGGAGCGGCCGGGGCTGCTCTACGCCGGCACCGAGCACGGCTTTTATATCTCGTTTGACAACGGCGACCACTGGCAGTCGTTGCGGCTCAACATGCCCGACGGCCAGGTTTCCGACATCGCCCTGGCGGCGCACGACGTGGTCATCTCGACCATGGGCCGCGGCTTCTGGGTGCTGCGCAACATGGACATCCTGCGGCAAGTGACGCCGCAGGTGGCCACGGCGGGAACGCTGAAGGTGTTCCAGCCTCGGGACGCCGCGCGCGGCGGCAGCGGCATGACGGTGGACTACTATCTGCCCGCCAAGGCCGCCAAAGTGACGGTGACCATTCTCGACAGCGCCGGGAAAACGGTGGGCACGTTCACCAGCCCGAAGCCGGGAGCGCGGCCGGCGGAGAACGACAACCCCTTCCGGCGCGGACCGAGCGCGCCGACCGCCAACGCCGGCATCAACCAGTACACCTGGAACCTGCACTATGCCGGAGCGCTCAGCTTCCCGGGCATGGTGCTGTGGGGCGCCAACATCTCCCAAGGTCCGACGGCGGTGCCCGGCGCCTACAGCGCGCGGGTGGAGGCCGACGGACAGTCACAGACGGTGGCCTTCCATGTGCTGCCCAATCCGCACTCG
Organism: Terriglobales bacterium; assembly: GCA_036561225.1. Classification (GTDB taxonomy): domain Bacteria; phylum Acidobacteriota; class Terriglobia; order Terriglobales; family SCQP01; genus SCQP01. Next base: position 5,079 of record DATBPS010000093.1, on the reverse strand, counting down.
CCGGCCACCCAGGCCGACCTGCAGGCCGAGTTTGATCTCGACCAACAGGTGGTCGAGGCCGAAACCCGCGCCAACCAGGCGGTGATGGACGTGCGCGCCCTGCGCGCCCAGGTCGAGGACCGCATGAAGAGCCAGCCCGCGCTGCAAAGCGACGGCCAGGCGCTGGTGGGACAGTTGACCAATATCGAGGAGACCATCTATCAGCCCAAGAGCCACGCCAGCGAGGACCCGCTCAACTTCCCCATCAAGCTCAACAACCGCATCGGGCACCTGATGGGGGTCATCGAGGGCGGCTACGATGCGCGGCCCACCGACCAGACCTATGCCGTGTTCAAGGATCTGCAGGGCGAGCTGGAAAAGGTGCTGGCACAGTTCGACACGGTGAAGTCGGGCGCGTTGGCGGCGTTCAACCAGAAGCTGACCGCCGCCGGCGCGGCGCCGGTGGCGCTGAAGGCGGCCGGTCCTACCAAATAACCGGTACGCCGTAGCTGGCCAATTGACGATCGGCGCTAACCAACGCCAGCCCCTCGGCCCGCGCCTGGGCCACCAGCATGCGGTCGAAGGGATCGCCGTGATGGACAGGCAGCTCGTGCAGGCTCGCCAGGTGCGGCCAGGAAACCGCCAACAAGTGGATGCGGTTGCGGGCGGCTTCGACGCGGATGAAATCGAGGGGCGGCTGCGGTAGTCGCAGCCGCCCCTTGGCGTGTTTGATCACCATCTCCCAGGCGCTGACGTAGCTCAAATAAAGTTCGCTGGAGGCGCTGGTGAGCACGGCGGTCGCCTGCCGGCCCAGCAGTGTCGCCTCCGACACCGCCCAGAGAAAGGTGTGGGTGTCGAGTAGCGCTCTCACCGGTACTTGTCGGTTTCAAACTCCGGCAGGGGAGCGTCGAAATCCTCGCTCATCCACACCTGCCCCCGGGCCGTGCCCAACTGCCGCGGGGCGGGCAGCGGCGCCAGCACCGCGACCGGCCGGTTGGTGCGGGCAATGGTGATGGTCTCCCCCTTCTCGACCCTCGCCAGGAGTTGGGAGAGCTGGGTTTTGGCCTCGTGAACATTGAACATCGTCTTCATGGCCGGCTTGGCACTAGCTCCAATGGTCCGATGATAAACCATCTTTTTAGCTAAGTCAAGCCCCACCTAAAATAGATGGATGGCGAGCCTCTGCCACAAAACGCCGCCACAGCGAGCGGGACGACTGCTTTTCCTCTCTGCCACGCCGGCCAATGTGGAGCAAGGTAGCGGAACCTACGTCGGCATCGAGACGCTGCGGCGGGCGCTCGAGGGCCTGGGGGTTGAGGTCGAGTACGTGGCGCCTCAGGGTGGCAGGGCAACCACTTGGGCACGGCTGTGGTTCAACTGGCGGCTGCGTCGCCAACCTACGGATGCGATCGTGGTGGGCTTTGATCTGGACGGCCTGTTCTTGCCCGGCCGCGGGGTTGCATCGCTGAAAGGCGTACGCGCCGAGGAGGCGCGGTTCGAACGCGGCTGGACGCGTGCCCGCCTGAAGTTTGAAGCCTGGCTGGAGGGTTGGCGGGCGCGGCGCGCCGCGCGGGTGCTCGTGACCAGCCGCTATGCCGCCGAAGCGGCGCAGCGGATTTACGGCGTCGCGGCCGAACGCATCCGCATCGTGCCGGAATTGATTGACTTGGACGGCTGGCGGGAGTGGCTGGGGAGAGCGCCGGCGCCGCGCCGCTTATCGCCCCGCCCCGCTCCACTCATCTTGTGTGTGGCGCACTTATATCCGCGCAAGGATGTGGGCACGCTGCTCTTGGCTATGGCGCAGTTGGATAGCGACGTGAAATTGCACATTGTCGGGGAAGGGCCGGAGCGGCGGCGCCTGGAGCACCAGGCGCAACGCCTGGGGCTGGGGGAGCGGGTGCAATTCCTGGGGCATATTCCCCGCCTTGCGCTGGCCCGCGAATATCTGAGCGCTGACATTTTCTGTCTGCCCAGCCGTCAGGAGGGGTTCGGGATTGTGCTGCTGGAGGCGATGGCGGCGGGGGTACCGATCGTGGCGGCGCGGGCCACGGCGATTCCCGAGGTGGTGCCCGAACCGGAGTGCGGCCGTCTGTTTCCGCCGGGCGATGCCGGCGCCTTGGCGCAGACCTTGCGCGAGCTGCTCGGCGACGCCGGGCAACGCCAACGCATGGCGGCCGCCGGACGTCATCACGTCGAGCGCTATGCCGCTCCCCGCGTAGCCGCCGAGTTTCTGGCGGCGATGGACTGGCGCGAGTCGGCAGGCGGCAGTGGGGAGCGGGAGAGTTAGGCCATGCGGGTACTGGTGGCGGGCGCGTCAGGACTGATCGGCGGGGCCCTGAGCGCGGCGGCGACCTCGGCCGGGGATGAGGTCGTGCGCTGGGGCCGCTCGGACCGCCGGGAGGAGTTGCCGCGCGTGCTCGCCGGTTGCGGCGGCGTGGTCAACCTGGCGGGCGCGCCCATCCTCGGGCCCCGCTGGACCGAGGCGCGGCGGCTTGTTTTGCGGCGCAGCCGGGTGGAGTGGACGGCGGCGCTGGTCGAGGCCATGGCGGCGGCCAATCCACGTCCACAAGTGTTGGTAAACGCCAGCGCGGTGGGCTACTACGGCGACCGTGGCGCCGAGGCGCTCACCGAAGACGCTCCGCCGGGCGAAGGCTTTCTGGCCGGCTTGTGCCGGGACTGGGAGGCGGCGGCTCGGGGCGCGGAGGCGCTGGGAGTGCGGGTGGTGTGCCTGCGCACCGGCGTGGTGCTGGCCCGAAATGGAGGAGCGCTGCAGCAGATGCTCCCCGCCTTTCGCCTCGGCCTGGGCGGCCCGATCGGCGATGGGCGACAGTATTTCCCCTGGATCCATCTCGACGACGAGGTGGCGATCATTCGGGCGGCGCTCGGGAACGCACAGTGGCGTGGTCCACTCAACGCCGCCGCGCCGGAGGCGGTGACCAGTCGCGAGTTTGCCCGCGCGCTGGGCCGTGCCCTGCACCGGCCGGCGATACTGCCGACGCCCCGCGCGGCGCTCCGCCTGCTATACGGCGACGCGGCATCAGTGCTTTTTGCCAGCCAGCGGGTGCTGCCCGCAGCGCTGACAGCCGGCGGGTTCGCGTTCCGCTATCCGCGGCTCGACGCGGCACTGACGGATCTGGCGGCCAGCTAAAAAATCACCGTGGCTGTTGGCTCTCACCGATCGCTCGGCCGATCCCGTCGCGGCCGAGGGGAGCCGACCAGTGGGAGGCGTCGGGGGCGCAGCCCCCGGCAAAGACAGGCTATGCCTGTCGCTCGGCCCTGTCCGGGCGCCCAGCCCAGTGTTTCCTAACAGCCAACAGCTAAGAGCTACCAGCTACGCGGAGCTAAAAGACCACCAGCGCCACCAGCCCCAGCGCCGCAGCCGCGGTGGCCGCGGCGGAGAGCCAGCCGAGGGCGGCGACCGGACGGGAATTGGTCCAGCGGCCCATCACGGCGCGATTGCCGGTGATCAGCAGCAGCAGGATGATCATCCCGGGTGCCAGGAAGCCCTGCACCAGCCCGGCGAGGATGAGGGCGTGGATGGGGTTCACGCCCAAAAAGTTGATGGCCACCGCGGCCACCGTGACCGCGCCGATGACCCAGTGGAATTGTGGCGCCTCGTGGCGCGAGGTGGAGAGTCCGCTCTTCCATTCCATGGCGTCACAGACGATGTAGGCGGCGCCCACCGACATTACCGGAATGGCAAGAAAGCCCACGGCAATGATCCCTACCGCAAACAGCGCCCCGGCGGCGCGTCCGGCCAACGGCGCCAGCGCCTGGGCCGCCTGGGCGGCGGTATGGATGTCTCCCCAGCGCATCGGGTACAGGGTGGTGGCGGTGGAGAGCAGGATGAAGAACATAATCACGGCGGAGAAGAGCATGCCCAGCACCACGTCCCAGGCCATGGCCTTCAGTGCCGTTTCCGTGGTGTCGCTGCGGTCACTCAAACGCCGGCGGCCGAGTGAGATTTCTTCTTCCACCTGCTGACTGGCCTGCCATCCAAAGAGGTAGGAAGACCCTGCGGTGCCGATGATGGCCACCAGGGCGGCGAGCGATGCGCGCGTCCAGTGGAAGCTGGGCAGCACGGTAGCGCGGGCAATCTCCCCCCAATTGGGGTGCGCCAGCACCCCCGCCGCGACGTAGGCCAGCAGCGCCAGGGCCAGCCAGCGAAAGACGTCTCGTATCCACGTATAGGAGCCGAAGAACTGCACCGCGAGGATGAGCGCGGCCACGCCCACGATGGCCGGCAAGATGGGGACGGGAAGCAGCAGGTGCAGTCCGGCGACCAATCCGCCCAGGTCGGCGGCGGCCTCGATGGTGTTGCCCACCAGCATCAGACCCGCCACTACGAACAACAGCCCCCGTGGATAGTGCCGGCGCAGCACCGCCGCCAGGCCCAATCCGGTCACCTTGCCCACCTTGGCAGCGAGGTAAAGGGTGACGGCCATCATGGGGAACATCACCGGCGCCGCCCACAGGATGGCCGGCCCGAAGGCCGCCCCGGCGCTGGCATAGGTGCCAATGGCGGAGGGGTCGTCGTCGGCGGCGCCGGTGATCACACCCGTGCCCAGGGCCCGCACCGAAGTGCCGGGGGCATGGGCCGGCAGATGAGGATGCGGCCGCCGATGCCGCCGCCGTTCCGTAAGCACATCCATGGGAGAAGCTGACCGGGTGGGAAGCTTGGCTGAAGGCAGCGGGTTGTATGCCATATCTTGCCGCGGGGGCCTCCGCCAAGAAGCCACTCCGCGCCCCGCTCCCGTAAAAACTACCGGGATGCGTTGCCGCCCCCTGCCTCGCCGCGGCAGTGAGCCTGTAATTTCAGTCACTTGGCAGGTGGCGGGTTTTGGCCCTCGGGGTGCAGGAACTCCGGCAGGAGGCCGAGCATGCGCAAATTTTGGGCACCGGTGGGTATCTCAGTACTTTTGGGTGGGTTGATCGCGGTGGGATGGACGGCCTGCGGCGGAAGCAGCGCGGTGAAAACCTCTCCAACCGTGACCAATGTGACGCTGAGTGATCCGGCGACATGCGCCGGACCGAGCGGACCCTACAGTCACGTCTATGTCACTGTTACCGATGTGCAGGCGAGCACCAGCGCGGCGGGCA
>DATBPS010000092.1:0-4958 GCA_036561225.1 Terriglobales bacterium | reverse complement strand
GCCAGCGGCACCAACCCGACGACGCTGCATTACGAGACCGATCAGGAACAGATCCCCCGCCAGGGGTTGATGCTGATTGACGCCGCGGCCGAGTACGAACACATATCGGCGGATATTACGCGCACCTATCCCATAGACGGCAAGTTCACGCCCGAGCAGGCGGCCATCTACCGGCTGGTCTACGACGCGCAGCAGGCGATGATCGCCTCGGTGAAGCCCGACAGCCCGGAGTTTGGGCCGATCGGCGACCAGGTGCTGATCAGCGGGTTGGAGAAGCTGGGCCTGATTACCACCGCGCCCAACGCGCCCTCGCCGAAAGAACAGTTGCGCATCTGGTACTTCCACGGGCCCAGCCACGCCATGGGGCTGGCGGTGCACGACGTGGGCGGGATTGCGCGCGTACCGGGCGCCATCTTCTCAATGGAGCCGGGCCTGTACTTCCGCCTGCATACGTTCACGGAGAATCTGCCCCCGCCGGAAGACAGCGACGCGGCGGCGCAGTGGAAGGTATTCACCGAACAGGTCGAGCCGGTGTTCGAGAAGTACAAGGGCATCGGGGTGCGCATCGAGGACGACGTTTTGGTGACGCCGGAGGGGCATCGCGTGCTCTCGGCCGCCATTCCCAGCAAACTGGAGGAGGTGGAGGCGCGCTTCGCCGCCCTGCACGCCTACATAGCCCAGCACGGCGCGCCGCCGCCCTTGTTTCCTTGAGGAGGAGTTCGTATGCCCAATGCACGCAACGTTCTGATTACCGGAGCTTCGGGAGGCCTGGGCACGGCGGTGACCGCGGCCTTTACCGAAGACCGCGTGACCGCAGTTTCGCATCCCGAGTACGACCTGACGCGACCGGAGGAAGCGGCCCGGGCGGTGGCGGCGGTGGGCGGACCGCTGCATGTGCTGGTGCACCTGATGGGCGGATTCGCCGGCGGCCAGGCGGTGGCCTCGACCGATGACGCCACCTGGCGGCGGATGATGAGCCTGAACCTGGACGCCGCCTTTTATATGACGCGCGCCGCGCTGCCCTCGCTGCTGGCGCAGCCGGGCGGCCGCATCGTGCTGATCGGCTCGCGCACCGCCGTGGCGCCGGCGGCCAACCTGGCTGCCTACAACGTATCGAAGGCGGGGGTGGTGGCGCTGGCGCGCACGCTGGCGCTGGAGGTGGCGCCGCGCGCCGCCACCTGCAATGTGATTCTGCCCAGCGTGATTGACACGCCCGGCAACCGCGCCGCCATGCCCAAGGCCGATCCCAACCAGTGGGTGAAGCCCGCATCCATCGCGGTTCTGATACACTGGCTGGCCAGTCCGGATGCAGCCGACGTTAACGGGGCAGTGGTGCCCATCTATGGAAACGCCTGAGGTCAATACTTCCGAGCCTTTGGTCCGCAACGTAAGCGATACCGCCCGCTGGGTGGCGGTGTACCGCGCCATGGAGAGCGAACGCCCGGATGCGCTCTTCCGCGACGCCTACGCCCGCCAACTGGCGGGCGAACGCGGCGAGCAGATCGCCGCCGCGGCCCCTTTCCACACCAAACACGCCTGGACCATGATCGCCCGCACCCTGCTGATAGACCGGCTGGTGGACGAAGCGGTGGCCCAGGGTTGCGACATGGTGATCAACTGCGCCGCCGGCCTCGACACGCGTCCCTACCGCATGCAACTGCCGCCGACGCTGCGGTGGGTGGAAGTAGATCTGCCCGGCATCCTGGATTACAAGGAAGAGATTCTCAAGGACGCGGTGCCGGTTTGTCGGCTGGAGCGGTTCCGTTGCGACCTGGCCGACGGCGCCGCGCGGCGGCAACTGTTCGCGCGGCTGGGCGGCGAGGCGCGGAGGGGGCTGGTGATCACCGAGGGCCTGCTGATCTACCTCGCGCCGGAAGATGTCACCCAACTGGCACGCGACCTGGCGGCGGAGAAAAGCTTTCACGACTGGGTCTTCGATCTCGCCGCTCCCGGCCTGCTGCGTATGATGATGAGCCAGGGCGTAAACGAGCCCAACCGGCAAACCGCGCCCTTCAAGTTCGCGCCCGCCGAAGGTCCCGCCTACTTCGAGCCCTTCGGCTGGCGCCCGGTCAGCGTGCAACCGTTGATCAAGGCAGCGGCCCGCTACAAGCGCCTGCCCGCCAGCCTGCGCATCGCCGCCTGGTTCCCGGCCGGCCACCCCGGCAACGGCCGTCGCCCATGGTCGGGCGTCTGCCACCTGGAGCGCGCCTCCGGCGTATCCTGAAGCGGGAGGTTCCCGATGGGCGTCACCTCCGTCGACGGGACCGTGACCGGGCCAGAGGGCAAGCAGTGTAGTCTTCGCTTTCTGATGGACAGCGGCGCGACCTACTCGCTGCTGCCGCCCGAGTGTTGGCAGGCCATCGGGCTTGAGCCGCGCCGAGAGATGGAATTTCGCCTGGCCGACGGCTCCGCCATGCGCCGGAAAATTTCCGAGTGCCGCCTCACTCTGCCCCAGGGCGAGACGCATACGCCGGTGATCCTGGGCGTGGAGGGCGACCAGCCGCTGCTGGGCGTGGTCACGCTGGAAAACCTCGGGGTGGTCTTCAATCCGTTCACGCGGACCCTGCAGCCGATGCAAATGCTGCTGGTCTGACATCTCGCCTGAGATCCGCCCACATTCTGCAAATGCGAGGCCGGGGCAGAGGGGCCCCCGGCGAAGCGTCGTCGGCGGTACGTGAAAAGCGGGATGCCCGGTGTAGCCGGGCAGGGGCCCGCGCCAAGTACGCTAACCTAGGCTATGCAGTTGGCGGCGGCGATTGCGCTGATCGGGGGGCTGGTGTTTCTGGCCCATCTGTTTGCGCATATCTTCAGCCGGACGCGCATTCCCGACGTGCTCTGGCTGCTGCTCATCGGGGTGGCGCTGGGCCCGGTCTCGCACCTGATCTCGCCCAAGGATTTCGGTGTGGTGGGGCCGGCGTTTGTCTCCATCACGCTGGTGCTGATTCTGTTCGAGAGTGGACTGTCGTTGCAGGTGCAGCGGCTGCGGCGGGCGTTGCCGGGAACGCTGGCGCTCTCCAGCCTGAGTTTCGCCGGCGAGGCTGCGGTGGTGGCGGTGGCCACGGCGCTGCTCACGCCGCTGGGATGGTGGCTGGCCGCGCTGCTGGGCATCATCATCGCCGGCAACTCACCCACCGTAATCGTGCCGCTCTCCAAGGGCCTGGGGATGGGCGACCGCACGCGCGACATCCTCTTTCTGGAATCGGCGCTGGGCGATGTGGTGAGCATCGTGGTGGCGCTGGCGCTGCTCGACTTCCACACCAACGGCTGGGGACGGTGGCTGCTGACCAGCAGCCATTTCCTGGTCGGGTTCGGAGCGGCGATCCTGATCGGCGCGATCGGCGGCCTGGGGTGGGCCATGCTGCTGCGCAAGACGCGCGGGCTGGAGAATCCCATGTTCACCACGCCGGCGTTTGTGTTTCTGATCTATGGCGGCGTGGAGCTGATGGGGGCCAACGGCGCGATAGCGGCGCTGGCCTTCGGTATCGTGTTGGGCAATGTGGAACATTCGCCGCTGGTGCGGGAATCCTTGCCGGCGGTGGGACTGAACCGGGCCGAGATGGGGTTCCTGGGCGAGATCATCTTTCTTTTGAAGACGTTCTTCTTTGTCTACATTGGGCTGTCGGTGCAGTTTTCGGAGCTGGAGTGGCTGTTGTTCGGCGGTCTGTTGACGGTACTGCTGCTGCTTCCACGCATACCGGCGGTGCGCTGGACGCTGCGCCGCCGCGCGCCGCCGCGGGATGCCAACCTCGCCGCCTGCATGGTGGCCAAAGGATTGGCGGCGGCGGTGCTGGCGGCGTTGCTGGTGCAGCAGGCGGTACCCCACGCGGCGGAACTGCAGAGCATCATCTACGCCATGATCTTCTTCGGCGTGGTCATCACCTCGGTCTTGGTGTTCGTCTGCAACCAGCCGTTCGGAGCCACAGCCATGGCCTGGTTGCTGGGGCGCGGAGATGAGTCGCAGGAGGCCATGGCGGCCCCGCCTCCGGTGCGTCAAGCGGTATCGGATTAGGGCCGCCCGCCAGGACCCCTGGCTCTTGGCCGACCTCAGAGCCCCATCCGGTCGCCCAACCCAGTTTTTCCTAACAGCTAACAGCTAAGAGCTAAGAGCTAGCCTCAGGCGGCGACCACCTGGGTGCAGTGGGCGCAGCGCTTGGCTTCCACCGGAATGTCGCTCAGGCACTGCGGGCATTTACGGGTGGCAGGAGGGGTGGCGGCTTCAGGACCATGCAGGCGGCGGAGCATGGCGTTGAGCGGGGCCACCACGAAGAAGTACACGGCGGCGGCGATCAGGAGAAACGAGATGGCGGCATTGATGAACAAGCCGTACTGGATCATGCTGCCGTTGATGGCCACCTTGTAGCCGCTGAAATCCGGTTTGCCGACGATAGCGGCGATGACGGGGGTAAGTATATCCTTGGTGAACGAGGTCACCACCGCGCCGAAAGCGGCGCCGATGACCACGGCCACGGCCAAATCCACTACGTTGCCTTTGAAGATAAAAGCCCGGAACTCTTTCCACATTTGGTTACGCTCCTCCTCGTGGATGGCCGCGGCGCTGGTGGCGGTGCTGTGCGGAAAGGCCTGGGCAGGTCCGCCGTTTCGCACCGATGATCCCGAGCCGGTGCCATGGCATCACTGGGAAGTGTACATCGCCTCCACCGGCCTTTATAGCCACCTGCTAGGAGGATTTTCGACCCTGCCGCATGTGGAGGTGAACTACGGGCCGGTGCCGGGCGTGCAGTTGCACATGATTGCTCCGATGGCGATCTCCGCGCCGGCGGGCGGGCCGCGCGCCTACGGTTACGGAGACACCGAGCTGGGCATGAAGGTGCGGTTTCGCGATCAGGGCAAGTACCTGCCCGAGATTGGCACCTTCCCGCTGGTGGAAGCGCCGAGCGGCGATGCGGCGCGCGGGCTGGGTGCGGGCTACACGCAGGTATTCATTCCCATCTGGCTGC
>DATBPS010000091.1:0-11288 GCA_036561225.1 Terriglobales bacterium | reverse complement strand
GGGGTTCTTTATGCCGCGCTGCGCTTTCGCCGCTGTCGTAATCCTGCTGCCGCTGGTGGCTTCCGCCCAGCAGCGCGGCGGTCGCGGAGGCACTCCCAACTCCCATGCGCAGGCGCTGGTCGACCCGAGCCTGATCGCCGCCCTCTACCAGGACGCCAGGCAGGCGGTAGCCGATGCTCCGGCGCTGATTGGCCCACGGCTGCTGACCGACATTGCCCGCGACGAAACCCGGCCCACGTTTCGCGGCCGCGCGACGGATTCCGAGACCGCCCCCGAACCCAGCCTCGCCGACTTTGCCGGCGCCTTCGAGTTGGCCCGCGCCCTGCCCATGCCGCCCGACGGCGATCCCACCCAGGCGTCCACCCTCTCCATCAAGACCAGCGCCGAGAGCGACGCGGTAGCCGAGCTGGCGCGGCGCGGGCAGTTGGACGAGGCGCTGCAGCTCGCACGCCGCGCTGACGTACCCAAAGGCCCGCTCTACGACCAGATCATCCTATCCACTGATCGCGATTGGCGTCGCGACAATAGCGATACCCAAAGCACCGCGGAATCTTCCGACAACAGCCCGGCCGATGCCGCCAGCGCCGCGCAAGCCGAGCAGGACCGGCTCGATACCGTCTTTCGCCTGGTGCAGGAGTGCAAGCGCGCCGACGGCACCTACCCCTACCGCGGCATGGCCTTCTTCCTGCGCGGGGAAGCGCCCGCCTCGCTCGAACGCACCGCGCTCATCGTGGATGGTTACCACTGGGCGGCGGCCGAGACCGACCCGGCGCGCATGAGCGCGGCGGTGCAATTTCTCACCGCCGGCCATCGCGCCGCCCCCGGGCTCGACCCCCAACTGGCCTCGACCCTCACCACTCTTCTCGACCGCCTCGGCAACACCACCCAGGGTTCGTCGCGCCCCTTGCTCAACCTGCTCCGCCAGGTGGACCGGCAGCGCGCCGACGACGAGAGCCAGCGCTGGCCGGCGCTGGGCACGCTCGCGGCGGAGCCGCAGCCTGCTGAGTTCAGCCTCTCCGCCGTCGGCTCGGCTCTCACCTTCAGCACCGCCAACGGCGCTCGCTTTACTGTCGGCGGCCGCGGCAACCGCGGCGGCAGCGCCCAGCCAGGCACGGTCGAGGCCGCCCTTCCCCCGGGCGGCACCTTCAGCATGTCGGTGAATGTCGCTGCGCCCCTGCCCGATCCCGGCGAACAGCCCGCCGGCGCCGCCCAGTTCCGCATGTTGCTGGCCCGGGCCGAGATGTCCGCCCGCCGCCAGCCCGCCGAGGCGCGATCCTACGCCGACCAGGCCGCCAGCCTGCTCGACGCCGGATTGTGGCCGAGTCAGGCCGCCGTCGCCACCCGCCTCGCCCAGGTCTACCAGCAGTTGAACGACGGCCCCGAAGCCGCCCGCATCCTGGCCCGCGCCCTCGATCAGGCCGACATCTCCGCCCGCGCCGCCGATCAGCAGTACCTCGGCGAGACCCGCTCCCAAACCCAACTGGCGCAGGAATTGGAACAGGTGGCGGCCCCGGTGATCGAGATCTACAGCCTCGCCGCCCGGGTGGATTTCGAAACCACCGCCCGCCGTGCCGAGCAGGCGCAGTACGTCATCCTGAAGCCGATGGTTCTGGCCCGCGTCGCCCTCGTCGGCCAGATCGGCCAAGCCCGCGGCCGCAGAAACTGACGCCGGCCTCATGCCGCACCGCTGCGCTTGACAGCAGCGCTCTTCAGCATCTACTGTCAGCCTGCTATGGTCTATCTCAAGAGGCTCTTCTGGCTGCCGCTGCTGCTGGCCGTGCTGGCCGCCGCGCAAGCCATCCCCACCCCGCAGCAGTACTTCGGTTTCCCCATGGGCGCCGACCGGAAGCTGGCCCGTTACGACAAGATCGTCAGCTACTTCCAGCAGGTCGCCAAACAGAGCGACCGGGTGCGGTTCGAGGACCTGGGGCCGACGACCGAAGGCCATCCCTATGTGATGGCCATCATTAGCAGCCCGCAGAACCTGAAGAACCTCGATCATCTGCGCGACCTGGAGCGCAAGCTCTACTTCCAGGGCGGCGCGCCCACCGCCGCCGAGCAGGCCGAGATCTTCAGCCAGGGGCGCGCGGTGGTGCTGATTGACAACAACATCCATAGCACCGAGATCGGATCGTCGCAGATGGTGGTGGACCTCATCTATCGGCTGGCCACCTCGCAGTCGCCCGACGACCTGCGCATCCTGAACGACGACATCCTGCTGCTCATCCCCTCGCAGAACCCCGACGGCCAGATGATGGTGACCGACTGGTACGACAAGTATTTGGGCACGCCGCAGGAAGGCGGCCCCATGCCCTTCCTCTACCAGAAGTACGTCGGCCATGACGACAACCGCGACATGTATCTGTTCTCGCAGAACGAGACCAAGCTGTTGGGCAAAGTGCTGTGGCACGACTGGTTCCCCTCCGTCTGGCTGGACGAGCACCAGCAGGGCGACACCGGCCCGCGCATGTTCACCATGCCCGCCACCGACCCCATCAACCCCAACGTGGATCCGCTGATCTACCGGCTGAACAGCATCTACGGCCAGTCGCAGGCGGCGGCGATGGAGGCCAAGGGGATGACCGGCATCATCTATAACGCCACCTACACCAACTACTGGGAAGGGGCGCTCGCCTGGGCGGGCTGGTGGCACAACCAGGTGGGCCTGCTGACCGAGGCCGCCAGCGTGCGCATCGCCACCCCCACCATGCAGCAGATGGCCGATCCCAACCACCCGCCGCCGCCCGAGACGGGCGGCGGACGCGGCGGCTTCGGCGGCTTTGACCGCGGTCCCAATGCCATCCTGCCCGCGCCGCGCGATATCGCCTCGCGCACCGAGTACCCCCGCCCCTGGCTGGGCGGCCGCTGGACGCTCAAGGACATCGTGGACTACGAGATGACCGCCACCATGGCCCTGCTGCGCACCACCTCCAACCGCCGCGAGGAGCTGCTGCACAACATCTACGGCGTCAACGCCCGCACCATCGAGCTGGGCGCCAAGGGCGAGTTGGGCTTCGGCGACGCCCGCAAGAACTTCGCCGCCATCCTGCCGCTCGACGGTCAGCACGACGCCAACGAGGTCCGCGACCTGGTGTGGCGGCTGCAACTGGGCGGGGTGGAGGTGAAGCAGGCCACCGCCGCCTTCACCTCGGAAGGCAAAACCTATCCCGCCGGGACATTTGTCATCCCCTTCGACCAGGTCTTTGGCCGCTACGCCAAGGACATGCTGGAGAAGCAGACCTATCCGCTGGTGCGCCGCGCCCCCAACGCCCCCGCCGAAGCCCCCTATGACGTCTCCGGCTGGTCGCTCGGCATGCAGTTCGGCGTCAACACCATCTTCGCCCACCAGCCGCTCCCCGCCGGCCTGGCGCTGACCGCGGCGCCCGAGACGCCCGCCTATCAGCTCGCCGCGCAGTCTTCCGGCAACGGTTTTGCCTTCAACTACACCGGCCCGGAGAGCGCCCTGGTGGTAAACCGCCTGCTCAAGGCGGGCGCGAGCGTCACCCTGGCCGCGCCCGGCGTGGCCCACACCACCGCCGATGCCACCGCCTGGAAACAGGCTACCGCCGGCTTCCAGGTGGATAACGACACCTCGCTGCCCGCCGCCACCGGCGCCGCCCTGCACGTCAAGGCGACGCGCGTCGGCGTCTATCAATCCTGGACCGGCAACATGGACGAGGGCTGGACGCGCTGGGTGCTGGATCATTACCAGTTCCCCTACACCACCCTGCACAACCCCGACATCCAGGGCGGCAACCTGCGCGCCCGCTTCGACACCATCGTGCTCCCCGATCAGCCCGAGCGCAGCATCATGGAGGGCAACAACTCCAACTCCATGCCCGCCGACTATCGCGGCGGCATCGGCGAAGCCGGATGGAACGCGCTGGTCGAGTTCGTCCATCAGGGCGGCTCGCTGGTGGCCATGGGCAACGCCTGCAACCTGCTGATTGACCGCCTGCCGCTGCCGCTCACCGACCTCAAGCACTCCCTCAACCAGGAACAGTTCTTCGGCCCCGGCTCGGTGGTTCATCTCGATGTGGATACCTCGACGCCGCTCGGCCTGGGCATGGCGGCCAACACCTGGGCTTACTACATCAACACGCCGTTCTTTGACGTCCACCCCGGCTTCGGGTCGCAGCAGTTGCACATCATCGCCCGCTTCCCCAACAGCGACGTCAACGCCTCCGGATGGCTGCGCGGCGAGGATTATATGTACGGCAAAGCGGCCGTGGTCGCCATCAACACCCAGGGCGGCCGCGTGGTGCTCTTCGGCATCCGCCCCCAGCACCGCGCCCAGACCCGGGCCACCTTCCTGATGCTCTTCAACGCGTTGTACGGACTGGAGTAGAACCAGGGAACAGGGGACAGGGAGCAGGGAACAGGGAGAAGGGGTCAGGGCGCGTTACTCTGGACGGGTGAAGGTCGCCATCCAGGGGGTCGCGGGGTGCTTCAGTGCCGCTGCGGCTGCGCAAGTGGAGCCTGGCGCGCAGATCGTTTACTGCCCGACCTTTGAGGACATCTTCGTTTCGATCGAGGGCGGTGTCGCCGACCGGGGGTTGGTGCCGGTGGAGAACACCGTCGCGGGTGAGATTGCCGCCACCCGCGAGTTGCTGGCCCGGCATCGGGTGCGGGTGGCGGGCGAAACGCGACTGCGCATCGAACAGTGCTTGATTGGCCTCCCCGGCGCTTCTTTGGCCGGCATTCGCCGCGTGTTTTCCCATCCGGTGGCGCTGCGCCAATGCGGCAACTTCCTGGCTCACCACCCCCAATGGCGGGTAGAGGCGTACTTTGACACCGCTGCCAGCGTCCAACGCATCATGCAGGCGGCGAGGGCGGACCAAGCCGCCATCGCCGGGCCTACAGCGGCGGCGGCCTACGGAGCCGAGGTGCTGGCACGAGACATTGCCGATGTAGTGGACAATTTCACCCGTTTTGTCCTCATAGTTGCCTGAACATGCGTTTGCTATTGTCAGATTTTATACGTATACTCTAGTCAGATCATGGCTGCCCCAACGGTCCGCTTACCCGATTTTCCCGCCACGCTGCCCGTGTTGCCGGTGCGCGACACAGTCTTATTCCCCCACGCGGTACTGCCCTTGACGGTGGGCCGTCAGTCTTCGGTCAACCTGATCAATGGCTTGGGGGAAGACAAGCTGATCCTGGTGCTCACCCAGAAAGATGCGCGCACCGACTCGCCCACCCCGCAGGACATGCACACGGTCGGCACCATCGCCATCGTGCACAAGATCGTCCGGCTGCCCAACCAGAGCCTGTTCATCTTCACCGAAGGTCTGGCTCGGGCACGGGTGCTGAACTGGCAGCAGTCGGAGCCGTTCCTGCGCGCCGAGGTGGAACACCTGGCCGATGAGGCGGCGACCACGGGGTCGGAGACCGAAGCTCTGCAGCGCAACATCGTGGCAATATTCCAGCAGATCGTGTCGTTGTCGCCCACCCTCTCCGACGAACTGCAGAGCCTGGTGGCCAGCATCGAAGACCCGGCGCGGCTGACCGATTTCGTCGCCGCCAATCTGCCCTCTCTCGCCACCGCCGACCGCCAGGCGCTGTTGGAGAACGCCGACGTGCGCCTGCGCCTGGAGCAGGTGAACCGCCACGTGGTGCGGGAGCTCGAAGTGCAGCAGTTGCGCTCCAAGATCCAGACCGAAGTGCAGGATCAGGTGCAGCAGTCGCAGCGCGAATACTATCTGCGCGAGCAGATGAAGGCCATCCAAAAGGAGCTGGGCGAGGGCGACGAGAGCCAGCGCGACATCGAGGAGCTGCGCAAGAAGATCGATGCCGCCGGCATGCCCGACGAGGTCAAGACCGAGGCGCTGAAGGAGTTGCAGCGGCTGGCGAAGATGTCCCCCGCCGCCGCCGATTACTCGGTGACGCGCAACTACGTCGAGTGGCTGGCGGTGCTGCCCTGGGCGCGCAGCTCGGCCGAGGAGATTGACGTGGCCAAGGCCAAGGTCATTCTCGACGAAGACCACTACGACCTGGAGAAGGTCAAGGACCGCATCCTCGACTACCTCGCGGTACGCCGCCTCAACCCCACCATGAAGGGGCCCATCCTGTGCTTCGTCGGGCCTCCGGGCGTGGGCAAGACCTCACTCGGCCGCTCCATCGCGCGCTCACTGGGGCGCAAGTTCTTCCGCCTCTCGCTGGGCGGGGTGCACGATGAGGCCGAGATCCGCGGCCATCGCCGCACCTACATCGGCGCCCTGCCGGGCCAGATCATCCAGGGCCTGCGCCGCGCCGACACCAACGATCCGGTGTTCATGCTGGACGAGGTGGACAAGATCGGCCGCGATTTCCGCGGCGATCCCACCTCGGCGCTGCTCGAGGTGCTGGACCCGGAGCAGAACTTCGCCTTCCGCGACAACTACCTCGATGTGCCCTTCAACCTCTCCAAGGTGCTGTTCATCACCACCGCCAACATGCTCGACACCATCCCCGAACCGATGCGTGACCGCATGGAGATCATCGAGTTGAGCGGCTACACCGAGGAGGAGAAGCTGCACATCGCCTTCAAGTACCTGATCCCCAAGCAGGCGCAGGAGAACGGCGTGGCGGCCGGGCGGCTCGATTTTCAGCGCGAGGCGGTGCAGCGGGTCATCCGCCAGTACACCCGCGAAGCCGGGGTGCGCGGCCTGGAACGGCAGATCGGCAGCCTGATCCGCAAGTACGCCCGCCGTATCGCCGAAGGCTCGCTCGCCGCCGGGGCGGAGGGCGGGAAGCTGCCCATCACCCCCGAGATCGTGCGCGAGTTTCTGGGCGGCCCCAAGGTGCGCGACGATGTCGAAGTGGTCGAGCGCACCCGCCGCCCGGGCGTGGCGCTGGGGCTTGCCTGGACGCCCACCGGCGGGGACGTGCTGTTCATCGAGGCCAACTCCATGCCCGGCGGCAAGGGCTTTACCATGACCGGCCATCTCGGCCAGGTGATGCAGGAGTCCATGCAGACCGCCCTCACCTGGGTGCGCTCGCACGCCGTGCCCTTGCATATCGCGCCCGATTTCTTCAAGGAGCACGACCTGCACATGCACGTGCCCGCCGGCGCCATCCCCAAGGACGGCCCCTCGGCCGGCATCACCATGGCCACCGCCCTGGCCTCGCTGTTGCTCAACCAGCCGGTCGAGCCGCGGCTGGCCATGACCGGAGAGATTACCCTCTCGGGCGACGTGCTGCCCATCGGCGGGGTCAAGGAAAAGGTTCTAGCCGCCAAGCGCGTCGGTGTCCAGACCATACTGCTGCCCGCCGAGAATCGCCAGAACGTCGAAGAGGACCTCAAACCCGAACAGCTGGAAGGCCTCACCCTGCATTACGTGCGCAACATGGAAGAGGTGCTCGACTTGGCGCTTCCCGCATCCGGGCGCCCGGCGGAAGCGCCCGCCACCGCCAAGCCCGCCGCCGGCGTCGCCGAGCCGGTGGCCGGTGAACGGGCCGTGGCCCAGTCGCGGCGCGGCTAACCCGCGACCGTGCCGCCAACCGCGCCCGCCGCCACCGCCTGCCCGGCCTGATGGTGCGGCTCGCGGATATAGCCCAACCCCAACCAGCCGCCATTCACCGCCGCCAGGCTGGTCACCTTGCCCACTGCCCGCCCGTCCACCGTCACCTCGCTGCCCGCCGCCACCGCCTGGGGAAACTGAAACGCCGTCCAGTGGCGGTGCACCGCTCCCCGCGCCCGGATGCGCTCCACGATCTCCTGCCCCACATAGCAACCCTTGGTGTAATCGAGATGGTCGAGTTGGCCGGTCTCCTGCGGGAGTTCGCCGGCGGTGATATCGGCGCCATAGCGCGGCACGCGGCTGAGAATGCGGTCGCGCTCCTGCGCCTCGCTGCCTGCCGGCCGCGCCTGCGCCGTGATCCGCGGTCCGGCGGCCCGGATCGTTTCCGCCGGCGCAAGCCACTCGCCCATCTCCACCCCGCCGGCCTCGCTCATGAGCCACCAGCCCCCCGCCGGACTGGAGACGATGCCGCCCGCCGCCGCTGACTCCGCCGGCGCCACCTGCGCCGCCTGGGCGGCGGCGGCCGCTCCGGGTCCCCGCCACCGCACCGCGCTCCAGGCGGCGCTCAGGTCGGTGAGGGTGAGCTTGGAGATGAACACAAACCGCCGCAGCCGCTCCAGCAATCCCGCCCGCTGCGCCTCATCGGTGAGCAGGAGAAACGCATCCGGCGCGGTGCAGGCCACGCTCAGGTCGGCCAGGATGTGCCCCTTGGGATCGAGTTGAAAACTCGGCGCCCACCGCCCCGGCGCCAGGTCGCGCACGTTGGCGGTGATCATCCCGTTCAGCCATTTGCGCGCCTCCGGCCCCTCGATGTTCAGCACCGCGCGCCAGGCGGCGTCATAAAGCCACGCGCCATCCGGCGGCCACGCTGGCGGCGGCGCTTCCTGATCCACCCGCAGGCGGCAGCCGCGATACTCCTCCACCCGCGCGTGGGCGCTTCCCCAAACCTCCAGCAACGGCGATTGTTCCATACATTTTCCAGTATAGGTGGCACGCTCCGACCGGGCTGGGGCTCAAGGGGTCCCCGGCCCGGTCGAGCGTCAAGCGGGTCGAGTGGCGAAGCCACTCGGGGTCCCGCGCCAAGCAACTGTCCGTGCCACATCTGCCCATTCTTCTGCCGCCTGTGCGCATCCGGCGTGGAAGCGGCTCCATGCACGCGTCCCCACCGCAATTCCGCCTTTGGGCGTGGGATGCATTTTGAAAATGCTTGTTATGTTGAGTTTATGCGCTGCTCGTCCCGATTCGACGCCAGCTCGGAGCGCGGGTCAATTGTTACGCGAAGTTTTCAACAAGTAGTTTTTTCCATGACCTCCCGTCAACATTTCTCTGGCAATTGGTCACACCCGCTCGACCGGGTTCGTCGTCTCCGGCTAAGTTTCGTAGAATCAGCCGCCGTCCGCCGCTTCCCAACCCTGCTGCCGCGATCTTGGCCGCGGTCGCCGCGAATGGGGGACAGTCCACTTCCGGATGGCGCTTGGTTTGCATGAACAGGTAGTAGAAGGAACCAGCAAGGGAAGCAAGCAACAATAGAAACACGAACCTTTCCCGAGGTCCCGAACAAACAGGAGGAACGGATGGCGACGCGCACTCAAGTTCAAATCGAAATGATGTCGGGCTGTATTCACGAGCAGATGTGCCAGGCGATGTATGAGCAGCGGCATCAGCGCCTGCAGCTCTTGTGTGGATGGATGAGCGGGGATGCCGAAGGCGCCCGCCGGTTGTTTGTACGCACCTTTGTCGATGCCTGGACGGCCGACGGGGAGCCGGCGACCAGCCTCGCCGGCCTCGACGAGCGTCTGGCGGCGGCCTTCGCCTCCCGCTTCCGCCATCTCTTCGATGCCGGCGCTGCACCGGCCGCAACCTCGGACGCGCCGCCGCCGGTGGGCCTGCGGGCCGCCGTCCAGGCTCTGCCCGCCGGGCAGCGTCTGCTCTATCTTCTGCACGAGCTCGAGGGCTTCACCCCGGCGCGACTGGCGGAGTGGCTGGACTTGGAACCTGCCTACTGCGCCCAACTGATTCACCAGGCCCGGCAGCGGTTGCGCGGCTCCCTGCTGGCGGCCTGACGCCGACCCCGCTTACACTATTAAGCAATGAGCCCTACCAGTCTGGACGCCGCCGTCTCCGCTCCCTCCTATAAGGTCGCCGACCTGTCGCTGGCCGAGTGGGGGCGCAAGGAAATCACCATCGCCGAGCTGGAGATGTCCGGCCTGATGTCCATCCGCCGCAAGTATGCCGCGGCCCGGCCGCTGGCCGGGGTGCGGGTGAGCGGGTCGCTGCACATGACCATCCAGACGGCGGTGTTGATCGAAACGCTGCGCGCGCTGGGGGCCGAGGTGCGCTGGGCCAGCTGCAACATCTTCTCCACCCAGGACCACGCCGCCGCCGCCATCGCCGTCAGCGGCGTGCCGGTATTCGCCTGGAAGGGTGAATCCCTGGAAGACTACTGGTGGTGCACCTATCAGGCGATCGCGCACAGCGGCGGCCTGGGACCGCAGCTGATCGTGGACGACGGCGGCGACATGACGCTGCTCATCCATAAAGGCTACGAGCTGGAAAACGGCTCGACCTGGGTGGACACGCCATCGGAGGCGCACGAGGAGAAGGTCATCAAGGACCTGCTGCGCAAGGTCCACGCCGAGGACAAACAGCGCTGGCACAACATCGTGAAGCAGTGGCGCGGGGTTTCCGAGGAGACCACCACCGGCGTCCACCGTCTCTACCGCATGCAGGAAGCGGGCGCGCTGCTGGTGCCCGCCATCAACGTCAACGATTCGGTCACCAAGTCCAAGTTCGACAACCTCTACGGCTGCCGCGAGTCGCTGGCCGACGGCATCAAGCGCGCCACCGACGTGATGGTGGCGGGCAAGGTGGCGGTGGTGTGCGGCTACGGCGACGTGGGCAAGGGCTGCGCCCAGTCGCTGCGCGGCTTCGGCGCGCGGGTGATCGTCACCGAAATTGACCCGGTCAACGCCCTGCAGGCGGCCATGGAGGGCTTCGAGGTCACCACCGTCGAGGAGACGCTGGGGCGCGGCGACATCTATGTCACCTGCACCGGCAACTGCGACGTCATCACCCTCGATCACATGCGCCGCATGAAGGACCAGGCGATTGTCTGCAACATCGGCCACTTCGACAATGAGATCCAGGTGGACCCGCTCAACGCCGCCCCGGACGTGAAGCGCCTCAACATCAAGCCCCAGGTGGATCAGTACACCTTCGCGGCCGGCCACAGCATCTTCCTGCTGGCCGAGGGGCGCCTGGTGAACCTGGGCTGCGCCACCGGCCACCCCAGCTTCGTGATGAGCAACAGCTTCAGCAACCAGACGCTGGCGCAGATGGATCTGTGGAAGAACCGCGACACCTACAAGGTCGGCGTCTACACCCTGCCCAAGAAGCTCGACGAAGAAGTCGCCCGCCTGCACCTTGAAAAAATCGGCGTCCGCCTGACCACGCTGAGCGAGAAGCAGGCGGCCTATTTGGGCGTCTCCATCGAAGGTCCCTACAAGGCCGACAACTACCGCTATTAAAGCGCCGCAACGCAGGCTCGGGGCTCCGGAGCCCCCAAGCCGGTGTTGCGGCTAAGCGGGACGCGCGGCGCTAGCCGCGTTGTGGCCCGCGCCAATCAATAACTACGAACGCGTTTTGGCGTTTCTTTGCCAGAGCAGCCGCAGGCCGGTAAGTGTGAGCTGTTCATCGCAGGCCGATAGCGTGCGCGACGCGCCCGCCATAAGCGGCGCCAGGCCGCCGGTCGCGATCGCCTTCGCCTCGCCGCCAATCTCGGCGCGC
>DATBPS010000090.1:0-2241 GCA_036561225.1 Terriglobales bacterium | reverse complement strand
ACGTGTTTGTTGGGCTCGCCCAGCTCGTGGAAGGTGGCGCCGCCGTCGTCGGAGACGGAGATGGTGGTGTCGAGCTCGAAGACGCGGTTGGGGTCTTTGGCGTCGGCGGTGATCTGGGCGTAGTACATGGCCCCGGGCTGGATGGGGTTGCGCTTCTCCCACGATGCGCCGCCATCGGTGGAGCGGAAGACGCCGCCCTGGCGCTCGGCCGCCTCGACGGTGGCGTAGAGAATGCGCGGGTCGGCGGGGGAGATGGAGAGGCCGATGCGGCCCAGGCTGACCGCGGGCAGGCCGCGGCGCTCGCGCGTCCAGTGCGCGCCGCCGTCGGTGGTCTTGTAGATGCCGCTCTCGGGGCCGCCGTCAATCAATGTGTAGACGTGGCGCTCGCGCTGGTAGGCGGAAGCGTAGAGGGTGTTGGGATCGCGCGGATCCATGACCAGGTCGCTGGCGCCGGTGTGGTCGGAGATGGCGAGGATGTTTTTCCAGGTGGCGCCGCCGTCGGTGGTCTTGAACACGCCGCGGTCGCCGCCCGCGCCCCAGAGCGGTCCCTCGGCGGCGACGTAGACGGTGTTGGAGTCGCGCGGATCCACGATGATGCGGCCGATGTGGCGCGAGTCCTTGAGTCCCATGTTGCGCCAGGAAGCGCCGCCGTCGTCGGAGCGGTAGACGCCGTCGCCGTAGCTCACCGTGCGCTGGGCATTGTTTTCGCCCGTGCCGACCCAGACGGTGGTGGGGTGGTTGGGGTCGAGCGTGATGGCGCCGATCGAGTAGCTGCCCTCGTGGTCGAAGACGGGGGTGAAGGTCGCGCCGTCGTTGACCGTCTTCCAGACGCCGCCCGAGGCCGACGCGACATAGTAGTTGCTCGGCTTGCCGGGGACCACGGCGAGGCCGACGACGCGTCCGCTGACAATGCCGGGGCCGATGGAGCGGAAGCGGAGGCCGGAGATGGAGGCCGGGGTCAGGCCTGCGGCTTCGCCGCCGCGGCCTTGGGCGCCGCGGGTGGGGGCTTGGGCCCCAGCAAGGGCGGACACGAGCACGGCCGCGCCGGCGAGGCGGGCCCAAAGGCGGAGAGCGGAGCGCATGTGGGCCATGCTACCGCATTTAGGGGCGCGGGTCCGCTCCGGAGGGCGTGGGGCGGCGTACCAGCATGACTGCTGGTGTCAAGTATGGTAAATTGAGCGTATGGCGGCAGATGGAATGCGGAAGATCACGCTGGAGGTGCCGCGCGATCTGTTGGAGCGGGCGCAGCGGGCGAGCGGGGCCGGCGTGACGGAGACAGTGCGGGCGGGACTGCGGCACCTGGCGGCGGCGGACGCGTTTGCGCAGTTGAGGAAGATGCGCGGGAAGATGAAGTTCGGGATGACCTGGCAGGAGTTGAAGGATAAGGAGCCGCCGGCAGAGGTGGCGAGGGAGCGCGCGGCGGCACCGCACAAGGATTGATCGTCGCCGACTCCAGCACGTGGGTGGCCTACCTCGAGCTAGCTGCGGGACCAGACGTCGAGTTGCTGCAGGAAGCGGTGGACGATCTTCGTGTGCGGATGGCGCCGGCGGCGCTCACCGAGCTGCTCAGCGGTCCCTTGGTTTCGGCCGAAGCGGCGGGGTTTTTCTCTTCTATCCCCCTGCTCGACATCCTGCCCGGCTACTGGGAGCGCGCCGGGCGGCTGCGCGCCGGAGTGCTGGCCAGCGGGCGCAGGGCGCGGCTCGGCGATGCGCTGATCGCGCAATCCTGCCTGGATTACGACCTGGCGCTGCTCACCCGGGACCGCGATTTTACGGCGTTTACCGCGGCCGGTTTGCGGCTGTGGGCGCGGGCGTGAGGGCGCGCTGGATGGCGGCGCGCAGCGCGGACTGGAAGGTTTCGGGGACGAAGCCGGACTGGCGGTAGACGATGCGGCCCCCGGGGTCGAGGATGAGCGTGGTGGGGAGGGAGTCTATGCCGAGGAAGGCGCCGAGGCCGGCGTCGAGCCAGGTGGCGTGGCCCCACTGCTGGGCGTCCAGAAAAGGCGCGACACGGGTGGGGTCTTCGTCCTCGTTGACGGCGATAAAGATCACGTTGTGATTGGTGGCGAACTCCCGCCGGAGCGCTTCAATCAACGGGTGCTGGATTTTGCAGGGGCCGCACCAGGTGGCCCAGAAGTCCATGACGACGACTTTGCCGCGGTCTTCCGAGAGGCGGTGGGGGGCGCCGTCGAGCGATTTGAGCACAAAGTCGCCCGCTTGCGCCGCCTGGGCGTTGACGGC
>DATBPS010000089.1:0-17331 GCA_036561225.1 Terriglobales bacterium | reverse complement strand
GCGCCGGCGGCGCTCCGACGGTTGCCTTACGGGTACTTCCGGCTCCATGGCTGCTATTTCACCTCCGGTAATTCAGCAAAGTTATAAGCAGGCGGCGGACTGGAAGTCTGCCACTCCAGGTGCATCTCGATCGGGTTGCTGTCCCAGGGATCGTCACCGGCATTCAGCGGGCCGCGCATCGCCTTGATGATGCTGTAGGTGAATACCAGCCCGGCCAGCAGCATGAAGATGAAGCCTTCGGAGATGAACTGGTTCAGCGGCTGAAACTCCGGCCGGTAGCTGGCCACGCGGCGCGACATGCCGTCAATGCCCAGCAGGTGCATGGGCATGAACACCCAGTTCATACCGATGAAGAACAGCCAGAAGACCCAGTTCCCCAGGTTCTCGCTGAGCATCCGTCCGGTGATCTTGGGAAACCAGAAGTAGGTGCCCGCGAACAGCGTCATCACCGAACCGCCCACCAGCACGTAATGGAAGTGGGCGACAACGAAGTAGGTGTTGTGCACCTGGATGTCGAACGGCACCACGGCCAGCATCAGGCCGCTCAGCCCGCCCAGCACGAAGGTGAAGATGAAGCCCAGCGAAAATTTCATCGCCGTGGTGAAGCGGATGACCCCGCCCCACACCGAAGCCAGCCAGGAGTAAATCTTGACCCCGGTCGGCACCGAAATGGCCATGCTGGCCATGGAGAACCAGATCCGCGCATCCGCGGAAATGCCGGCGGTGAACATGTGGTGCGCCCACACCATGAAGCCGATCACGCCGATGGCCCACAGCGCCACCACCATCCCCTTGTAGCCGAAGAGCTTCTTGCGCGCCATGGAGGGAATGATGTGGCTGACCATGCCGAAGCCGGGCAGGATCATGATGTACACCTCGGGGTGCCCGAAGAACCAGAACAGGTGCTGGTACAGCAGCGGATCGCCGCCCAGCGACGGGCGGTAGAAGCCGGTGTTGAGCCAACGGTCGCTGAGCAGCATGAACATGGCGCCGCTGAGTACCGGCACCGCCAGCACCAGCATCCACGCCGTCACCACCCAGCTCCACACGAACAGCGGCACCTTCATCCAGGTCATGCCCGGGGCGCGCATGTCAATCACCGTCACCAGGAAATTGATCGCGCCCATGATGGAAGCGATGCCCAGCAAGATGATGGCCAAAATCCACAGGTCCTCGCCGTGGCCGGCCGAGAACTGCGCCGTGCTCAGCGGCGGATAGCTCCACCAGCCGCCGGCGGCGGCGCCGCCCACCACAAAGAAGCTGCCGTAGAGCATCAGCGCGGCGGGAATCATCAGCCAGAAGGAAAAGGCGTTGAGCTTGGGGAACGCCATGTCGCGCGCCCCGATCATCAACGGCACCAGATAGTTGCCGAAGCCCGCGAAGGCGGTCATCAGGGTCAGGAAGATCATGATGGTGGCGTGCATCGTCATCAGCTGGTTGTAGAGCTCGGGGCTGACGATGTGCCAGTTGGGATTGTAAAGATTGAGGCGGATCATGCCCGCCAGCGATCCACCCGCCCAGCCGTTGATCAGGGCGAAGACGATGTACATGATGCCGATCTTTTTATGATCGGTGGTGGTCAGCCAGTCGAGCAGACCGTGGTACTGACGCGGATGGACCGTGCCGGCGGTGGCGACTTGGGTGCTCATTTTGCTCCCTTCGCGGGCGTCGCCGCGGGGGCGGCGGCGGGGGTGGCGGGCGCCGGCTGGGCGCGGTGCGCCTGCAGCCATTGCTCAAATTCGTTGCGCGGCAGCACCTGCACCTCGATCAGCATCTCGGCGTGGTTGGCCCCGCACAGTTGCGTGCACTGGCCCTTGTAGTAGCCCGGCTGCGCCTTGAACCACAGGTTGGTGAGCCGGCCCGGCAGCGCGTCCTCCTGAATGCCCAGGCCGGGAACGTAGAAGCCGTGGATCACGTCCACGCTGGTCAGATCGAGATCCACCACTTCGTCCGAGGGCACCACCAGCGTGCCGTTGGAGATGTCGATGCCGTAGCCGGGGTACTTGTATTCCCAGAAGAACTGGTGACCCACGACGTTGACGTTCAACGCCGGGTGGTTGCCGCCGTACTCCATGAAGTGCAGCACCGGGAAGGAGTGCAGCGCCACCAGGGCGACCACGACCGCCGGAATCACCGTCCAGGCGAACTCCAGCGGGTTGTTCTCATGGAAGTGCGCAGGCTGGCGCCCGTCGCCCTTGTCGCGGAACTTGATCATCACGTAGGCCAGCAAAATGTAGGCGATGGCGATGAAGGGGATCACCCACCAGAAGGCGTGCCAGCTCTCCGCCGCACCCAGCCGCGCCACATTGCTGCCGGGGGCGGAGAAGGGATTGCGCGTCGGCGCGGCCATGCCTTTGGCGGCCGCGGCGGCCATGGACTGCTCCATCGTCTGGAGCAGCATGAAAAAGGCCTCGGTCATTGCTTTCCTCCAGCAGGCGCCGCCTGCCTGGTGTGCAGCAGTTGCTGCACGTAGGCGTAGAGTGAATCCATCTGCGGGCGGGTGAAGGTCCCCTCACCCGGCATCATGCGCCCCGGCAGGCCATGCAGCACCACCTTGGCGAAACCGGCGGCATCATTGGGCGAACTCAAAATGGTGGGGTGGTCGAACGGTTGCGCGGTAACTTCGACGTAGGGGGCCGAACCCACCATCATGACCGGGAAGCCGCCCTGGCCCGTCTCGCCGTGGCAGGTTTGACAGTGGGTGCGGTATAAGGCCGCGCCCGCCGCCACGTCGCCCTGCGCCGGGTTGGGAATGGCGGTGCCATCGGCGGCCACCGCGGTCGGCTGCGCCGCTTCCGCGGCCACCAATTGCATTGCCACCGCGATGGGAATCCGTTGCCCGGTGGGAACCGGGTTGAGCGGCGGCAATTTGGCGGGCCCGCTGGCCGCCGGCGTCTCGATGGCCGCCAGTTCGGCCGCGCTGTTGTCCTGCAGGGCATCCTTGGGGATGAAGTTGTGGCGAATGTAGTGCACCACCGCCATCCGGTCTTCCGGGGACAGCGCCACGAAGCTGGGCATCGAGGTGCCCGGTGAACCGTTGGTCACGGTGTGGTACATCGCCAGCACCGAGGTCCCGAACTTGAATTTGCCGCTGTGGTAGTTGCGGGGCGGCGGGTTCAACCCGGCCGCGCGCGGACCGTTGCCGTAGCCGTCGGCGCCGTGGCAGGGCACGCAGTTGGCCTCGAAGACCTCTTTGCCCTCGTCCTGCAGCTTGGGACTGTCGGCCAGGAAGGGGTGCAGGTCCACCGCCGTCTCCGCTCCCGGCGGCGGCGGCTTCTTGAAGTCAAACCGTGCCTGGAACGAGGCCCGGCTGAACTGCCCGCCGAAGGCCGTGTAGATCAGGTAGCCGGCCACCAGCACCGTCAGCGAGAAGCCGAGCAGCGACTTGACCGAAGGCTGCGTGGGCGTGGTGTTGGCGCTCACAGATACCTCCCCGCCACCGAACCGAGGAACTTCGGATCACCGACCGGCACGGTGGGATGTTTGCTCAGATAGCGCGTCGCCAGCAGGCCGAAGATGCCCAGGAAGCCCAGGAACATGCCCAGCTCCACCCAGTTGGGAACGTAGAAGTGGGCGTGGATCGGCGGCATCACCATCCAGTAGCAGTCAAACCATTCCGCGAACAGGATCAGGCTGGACATGATGATCAGCCACGTCTCGTTGGTGCGGATCTTCTGGTTCATCAGGATGCAGAAGGGCAGCACCCACTTGGCCAGCAGCAGGAAGAGGAACACATAGCCCCAGCCGCCCACCAGCCGCTCGTGGAAGTAGATCGTCTCTTCGCGGTAGTTGGCGTACCAGATCAGCAGGTACTGCGCGAAGCCGATGTACACCATGAAGATGCTGAAGGCGTGCACCATGCGCGCCAAATCCACATAGTGGTAGTCCTTCACGGCGCCGTCGAACATGCCGCGGCGGCGGAAGAGCACGGTGAACAGCAGCACCAGCGCCAGGCTCGATTCAAACATGCCGGCGAAGCCATAAGGGCCCCACATGTTGGTGTACCACTTCGGCTCCAGCGACATGACCCAGTCCACAAACAGGATGGTGAAGCTGTAGCCGAAGAAGACCAGGAATCCGGCCGCCATCCGCCCGCGCACGGTCGGCGCGCGTCCGAACGTCTTGCGCGGCAGCAGTGCCCCGGGCTGGGTATCCTGCCGGGTCGAGTTGCGCACGAACCAGGTTCCGAACAGCACCCACGCGCCCAGGGTGAACAGCGTGCGCGCGCTGTAGAAGGGCATGGAGAACCAGACCTGCTTGCCGTGGGTCAGAAAGCCATGAAATCCCGGCTTGGCCCAGGGATAAATGTAGGGCACCCCGAACAGGAATACGATGCCCAGCAAAAAAGCCGCCGGCAGAAAGCTGGAGGCCGCCTCCGGCAAGCGCCGGAAGACCACCGTCCAGGTGGCGCTGGTGATGTACTCGAGGGCCACCAGAAAGGCGCCCCCGATGCCCAGCACCAGGAAGAACAGATAGTTGGTGAGGTAGCTGTACCAGGCCCGTTGCGGGTCGACGAGCAGCGCCAGCACGAAGACGATCACGCCGATGGCGGTGGCGCCGAGCAGCAGGCTGCGCACCCGGGCCGGAAAGACCGCGGGGCCGGGGTTGGGGATGGCGATTTCTTCTGCGTGTGCGTGCATATCAGTGAGGGATGGCGTCCGCGCCCGGTATCGGCCCCTTCGGACCCATGGCCGCCGGCAGATCGCCGGAGAAATCCATGCCCTGCCTGGCGGCCCGCGCCATGTCCGAGGAGGTCGGATTGGCGGCGCGCTGCAGCACGCGGACATAGTGAATCACGGCCCAGCGCTCGGCCGGGTCCAGTTCGGTCTGGTAGCTGGGCATGTTTCCCTGCCCGCCGGTGATGATGCTGAAGATGCGCCCGTCGGTAAACTGCAGCGCCGCGCCGGCGATCAGCGGCGGCGGCTGCGTCATCTTGGGCACGATGTACCCCAGTCCGTCCGCCTTGGCGCCGTGGCAGACGATGCAGTAGGTATCAAAAATCTGCCGCCCCTTGTCGAGCACCGCCGGCGTGATGGGCAGCGGGTTGGCGAGGTGGTCCATGCCGGTCACATCCGCCGGCTGGGGAAAGGGCACGTAG
Source organism: Terriglobales bacterium (assembly GCA_036561225.1). GTDB lineage: Bacteria > Acidobacteriota > Terriglobia > Terriglobales > SCQP01 > SCQP01. The sequence continues at coordinate 12,233 of DATBPS010000089.1, read as the reverse complement.
TTCACCGGCACCGTCCCCGGCGGCGGGGTGCGCAGGGTGTTGATGTCCGGGTTCAACCGGTCCTTCTCCATGGCCTGCACGTAGGGCTGCTTGTACATGTCCGGCTGCCACTCCAACTCGGTGGTGGTCTTGGTGCCCGGCCCGGCGCAGGCGCTCAACCCCAGGGTGAGCACCACCGCTCCGGCGGCCGCGATCCACCGCCGGCAACCGGCAACTGGCAACTGGCAACTGCGCTTAGGCAAGGTTCCGTACCTCCTCCGCGCCCAGGCTGGTCAGCAGCTCCTGCACATTGGCCTGCTCGTAGGGGCGGACCGGAACATACAGCCCGAAGCGATCGTTGGTCAGGCTGGCGTCCAGGTTTTGAAAATTCGGCGCCGGCCGCAGCCGCCCGGCGATTAGTACCGCGATGAAGGTGGAGATGCCGGCGATCAGAATGCCGCTCTCGAAGGTCACCGGCATGTAGGCGGGCACGGAGATGTAGGGCTTGCCGGCGATGTTCAGCGGCCAGGCCCAGGCCATCGTCCAGGCCTCGAAGGTGAAGCCCAGCCCGGCGCCGACGAAGAAGGCGGTCTTGGTCACCCGCGGCATCCAGCTGATCTTCAGCCCCAGCGCGTCGGAGAGTCCGTGCACCGGATAGGGGGTGTAGGCGTCAATGCCGCGGTAGCCCTGCTCGCGCACCGCCTTGATGGCGGCCAGCAGCCGCTCCGGGTCCAGAAACATCGCCAGCACCGCCGGCGGACGGTACTTGCTAGACATGGCTTCCCTCCAGACTGCCGCTCGGCTGCCGCGGCTCGCCCACCGGCGTGCGGAGCACGCTCTTGACCTCGGAGATGGCGATCACCGGCACGAAGCGCGCGAACAGCATGAACATCATGAAGAACAGACCCAGCGACCCGATGAAGGTGCCGATGTCCCAGGTGGTGGGCGCGAAGTAGCGCCAGTTGCTCGGCAAAAAGTCCTGCGACAGCGAGGTCACGATGATCACGTAGCGCTCGAACCACATCCCGATGTTGATGATGATGCTGGCCACGAAGAGGATCAGCATGTTGCGCCGGGCAAAGCGGAACCAGAAGATCAGCGGTGCGATGCAGTTGCAGAACACAATCGTCCAGCCGGCCCAGGCATAGGGACCGAAGAAGCGGATCCAGATGTAGATGTGGTTCTCCACCGCCACTTCGCCATACCAGGACATGAAGACCTCGATGATGTAGCCGTAGCTGACAATCATCGAAGTGGCCAGGATGATCTTGGCCATCAGCTCCATGTGATCGATGGTGATGTAGTCTTCCAGGCTGAAGGCCTTGCGCACCACGGTCAGCACGGTGATCACCATGGCGAAGCCGCTGAAGATGGCGCCGGCCACGAAGTAGGGCGGGAAGATGGTGTCGTGCCAGCCGGGGATGGAGCTGACCGCGAAGTCGCTGGACACCACGCTGTGCACCGACAGCACCAGCGGCGTGGCGATGGCGGCGAACAGTCCATAGGCCGCCTCGTAGTGGTGCCAGTCGCGCGCCGTTCCCTTCCAGCGCTGCGAGAAGATGCCGTAGACCTTGCGCCCGATTTTGCCGGGATGCATGTCGCGCACCGTGGCCAGATCGGGGATCATGCCCTGGTACCAGAACAGCAGCGAGATGATGGTGTAGGTGGAAACCGCGAACACGTCCCAGATCAGCGGCGAGCGGAAGTTCACCCACAGATGCCGCGTGTTGGGGTAGGGGATGAGCCAGTAGGCGATCATGGTGCGGCCGATGTGCAGCAGCGGGAACAGCCCCGCGCACATGACCGCGAAGATGGTCATCGCCTCCGCGCTGCGGTTGATGGCCGTGCGCCACCGCTGGCGGAACAGGAACAGAATGGCCGAAATCAGCGTGCCGGCGTGGGCAATACCCACCCAGAACACGAAGTCCACGATGTAGGTGCCCCACATCCCCGGCCGTTTCAGGCCGAGCACGCCCATGCCCACATGCAGCTGGACCCAGACCACATAGGAACCCAGCCCGAGGCAGCTCAGGGCAATGGCCATGCCCACGAACCACCAGGCGTTGGGGCGGCGGAAGATGGCGGCGGTGATGTCGCGGTTGACCTGACTCAGGGTCAGGTCGGCGCGGTAGATGGGCGGCTCCGCGTTCACCGTCGCGTGCGGATGGGCGGCGACCTGGCTCATGCCTTCACGTCCTCTTCCGCCCCGCGGTTGCGAACCTTGGTCAGGTACTCGATGGAGGGCTCGTAGTTCATCATTTCCAGCACCCGGTAGCCGCGCTCATCGCGCGCCTTCATCATCTCGGACTCGCGGTCCACCATGTTGCCGAAGTGGATCGCCTGGGTGGGACAGGTCTGCTGGCAGGCGGTCTGGAAATCCCCGTCGCGCACCGGCAGCCCGCGCTCCTTGGCCTTGTAATGCGCCGCGTGGATGCGCTGCGTGCAGAAGTTGCACTTCTCCATGACGCCCTTGCTGCGCACCGTCACCATGGGGTTCAGCGCCAGCTCCAGCGGCGTGGCCCGCACCTTGCCGTAGTTGAAGAAGTTGAACTTGCGGACTTTGTAGATGCAGTTGTTGGAGCAGAAGCGGGTGCCGACGCAGCGGTTGTAGACCTGCACGTTGATGCCTTCGGCGTCGGTGATGGTGGCGATCACCGGGCAGACGCTCTCGCAGCCGGCGTTGCCGCACTGCTGGCAGAGCATGGGCTGCAGGGTGACGTCGGGGTTCTCCTCCGGCCCGCTGAAGTAGCGGTCAATCCGGATCCAGGCCATGTCGCGGCCGCGCCACACCTGATCCTTGCCCACCACCGGCACGTTGTTCTCGGCGTAGCAGGCGGCGACGCAGGCGCTGCACCCGATGCAGGCGTTCATGTCGATGGTCATGCCCCAGTGATAGTTGGGGAAGTCGTGCTCGCTGGGGCCGCCGTTGTCCCAGATGCTGGTCTGCGGCTCGGCTTCCGGGTTGCCGGCGCGCGGGTTGGCCTGAATCTGCACCAGGGTGGTCTCGCGCACGATGTTGATGCCGCGCCCGCTCTCGGGCGTGATGTCATCGGCGGCGAAATCCACGTAGTTGTCATCCTGCGGCCCGGCCACCAGGTAGGCGGGCCCGGAGATCTTTTTCAGCGTCACACGGGCGCCGGAGTAGATCACCCCGTCCTGCACCGCGCGGGCGATCTGGTAGGCGTTGGCGCCGATGTCGGTGCCGATCTGCCCCACCGAGGCTCGTCCGAATCCCACCGGAATGGTCACCACGCCGGGATGGACGCCCACCTGGGTGAAGACGGGAGCTTGCAGGGTGTGTCCGCCGACGCTCACTTCAGCGATGCAGCACAGCCCCTTGCCGTCGCGCTCGAGGCCGAGCCGCCGGGCGGTCGAAGGGGCCACGAGGAAGAAGTTGTCCCAGCAGCGCTTGGTGATGGGGTCGGGAATCTCCTGCAGGTGCGCGTTGTTGGCGCGCCAGCCGTCGCCGGTCACCACATTCACCGACATCGCCAGTTCGAGCGTGTCGCCGGCCGCGGCGGCCGCCGGTATCGAACCCCCGGCCAGCGCCGCTGTCTTGAAGGTGCGGGCCGCGCCCGGCTGCAGCCGCTTGGGGTTGGGATCAAACACCCCGGCCCGCAGCGCCCCGACCCAGAAATCGTCAAAGGTGGCGGCCAGGTTGTTCTTGGCGTAGATCTGATCGCGCCAATGGTCTTTTAGGTACTGATAGAAGCTGATCGCCGCCGGCGGCAGCACCACCGCGGCGGCCGGAGGCGGAGGCGGCGCAGCCGGAGTGCCCGGAGCCACCGGCGCCAGGGGCGGCACGGGCGCGGGCGGCGGGGGCGGGGCGGTAAACCGCGCCTTGCCCGCCGGCGTCAACCAGGCCCAGTGAATCAGCACATCCTCGAAGCTGCGGCCCCCGAACAGCGGCTCAATCGTCGGCTGCGCCAGACCGTAGAGGCCCGCCTGCGGCTCGGCATCGCCCCAGCTCTCCTGCCCGTGCAGCAGCGGCAATACCAGATCCGCCAACTGCGCCGTCTCGTCCAGACGGTCCGAGATCACCACCACATGCGGCACCCGGGCCAGCGCCGCCAGGAACCCGGCCGACTCCGGCAGGGTATAGGCGGGGTTGGAGCCGCACACCACCAGGGTATCCACCTTGCCCTGGTTCATATCATTGACCAGCGCCAGCATGGCGGCGTCACTGCCCTGCGCCTGCAGGCTGGGGCTGCCGCTGCCATCCACCGTCGCGCCTTCATTCTCCAGCGCGGCGTTGAGGAACGCGGCCGCGATCTCCAGCATGCGCGCGTCTTCGGTGGCGCCGGCGATACCGCCGCCGTTGATGATGCTCTTGCCCTTTTGCGCCCACAGTTCCGCCGACAGCCGGCCCAACACGCCGGCGGGCAGACCCGCGGCCTTCTCCACCGCCGCCGGATCGTAGGCGCCCAGCGCTTTGGCCACACCCGCGTCGCCGGCGAAACGTGACCGCTTGTCCACCAGGACCAACTGATGCGCCAGCCCCATGGCCACGCTCAGCAACTGCGAGGGCGGCACCAGATAGCGGTTGTCGGCGTTCATGCCGGTCAGGCTCATGGCCGGTTCGAACGACACCACGCGCGACATCGTCTTGTCGCGCATCTTGCGCTGCCGCCCGAAGCCGACCGAGTACTCCTGGTGGGCGATGCCGCCGCCGATCGGGTCATCCCCGAAGCTGACCACCATCTCCGCGCGTTCGTAGAAGTAGCGCGGCACCACGGGGGTGCCGAAGGCCGCCTGCTGCGCCCCGCGCAGGGCATCCGGGTTGAGCGAATCGTAGACCACCTGCCGCGCCGGGAAGACGCTGAGGAAATCCGCCAGCAGCGCCGTCCGCGCCGGCCCATGCACGGTGCCGGTGAGCAGCACGGCGTTCCGGCCGGCGCTCTGCAGGAGCGCGCTCACCTGCTTGTCGGCCTCATCCCAAGTGATGGTCTTCAGCGGACGGTGGATCGGATGCAGGTTGTTGCGCAGGTTCCAGGCTTCCTGCCACAGGTTGGTGGGCAGATTCAGGTTGTAATCCACCGCCGGGGCCTTGCCCACCAGCCCGTTCAGGCTGTGCACACGCTGCAGCACGGTGGGTTCACGCAACCGGTCCGGGTCGTACAGGTTGAACAGCGAGGCCTGCCCGCGGGCGCACAACGAGCCGCGGTTGAGCGGATGCAGCGGGTTCCCCTCGACCTTGGTCGGCCGCCCCTCGTGCGTGGTGACGACGATGCCGCACCCCTCGCGGCACTCGCGGCAGGTGGAGGCGTAGTAGTTCGCCACCCCCGGCATCGCCTCCGGCGGCTGCTGCACATAGGGGATGATCTGCTGCGTGGGCTTGCGCTCACAGGCCGTGGCCGCCAGCGCCAGGGCGCCGGTGGACCACTTCATGAAGTCGCGGCGGCCGAACTTCATTCCCGCCGGGCTGTCGCCCTCGGATTGGAAAAACTCCGCCGGCTTGCCGGCAAACTCGCTCTTGCCGCGCACTTTCTGGAAGGCTTGATCTTTAGTTGTGGCAGACATTGCAATCCTGGGGCGCGTTGGCCGCGCGGTCATGGAAGGTCGCCGGGTCGCGATGGAACTTGTCGTTGGGCGTGGGCAGCAGGTCGTTGTTGCGGTGGCAGTTCAGGCACTCCGCCATGGTCCATTGCTTCACCTGGCGGATCTGGTCCATGCTCTCCACCGGCCCGTGGCAGGTCTGGCAGGCGATGCCGGCGGCGATGTGCCAGCGGTGCTGGAAGTAGACGAATTGCGGCAGGTCGTAGACCCGCGTCCATTCGATGGGCTTGCCGGAGTCGTAGGCCGCCTTGACCAGCTTGATCGGCGCCGTGCCGCTGGCCACCACCGCGTGGCAGCCCATGCAGACGTTCAGGGCCGGTATCGGCGCCACGCGGGAGCGATCCACCCCGGCGTGGCAATATTGACACGGAATGTGGTTGTCGCCGGCGTGGAGCTTATGGCTGAAGGGGATGGGCTGCTCGGGGGAGTAGCCGACGTTTTCTCCCATACCCAGCAGTTTCCAGCATCCAAACCCCAACAACACGACCACAATCAGCGTAATCCGCCAATGTTCTCTCATGGTGCGAGCCTATTCCAGTATGTCGGGTGCGCACGCGCGCTCCCGCGAGCTTCGGCCACTCAGGCCGAGCCTTCCATGCCGGCGGTCACAGGGTAGCGAGGACCGGAGGTCGCGCCGCAATTGCGGAACGAGCGGATGCGAATGATAAGGAAAATGAAGAGCGAACAACCCACCAACGGTATGAAACCGCGAATGATGGCCGGCCGCCGTTCCCCTCAATCTCACCCAGTGCTTGCCAGCAAAGTAAAAGACTAGGGGTTTTTGTCCCCGACTTCAAGCCTTTTTTTGCCTTAGGCAGCCCCCTCGCCACCTCCTCGCCGGCGCACACTTCGCCATCGGGATCCCGGCGCCAGGTGACGTGGGGGAGCCGACCGTAGGGAGGCGCGGGGCGAAGCCCCGCAGTGGCAGGCGCGAGCCTACCAGCGCGGTTCGCGCGGCTGGCGTACGTGACCGCGGTAGTCGTCTCCGCCACCGCCGCCGCTGCGGGGTCCACGCGGGCCGCTGCTGGGACCACGGTTGTAGCCGCCGCCCGCCGGCCGCTCGGGCCGTGGACGGGCTTCATTCACGTTCAACGACCGGCCGCCCATCGAACTGCCGTTGACACCACTGATGGCCGACTCGGCCTCGTCGTCGTTCGTCATCTCCACGAAAGCGAAGCCGCGCGAACGCCCGGTCTCGCGATCCATCATGATGCTTACGCGCGCCACCGAACCGTAGTTCGCAAACAGCGTGCGCAGTTCGTCTTCGGTGGTTCCAAACGACAAATTACCTACAAAAATACTCTTCAAACCATTTCTCCTTGGCTGCCGGTCCGGCCGGCACCGCCCTTAGCTTACACGAAACTATTGATGGGCGCGGGACCCCGCTCGGCTGCGCCGAGCGACCCGCTTATGCTCGGCCGGGCCGGGGCCCCACATGCCCCAGCCCGGCCGGAGCGTGATGGCGCGGGACCCCGAGTGGCTTCGCCACTCGACCCGCTTACGCGCGACCGGGCCGGGGACCCCATGGCCCCAGCCCGGCCGGGGGTAGGCCCGCGTGAGGCCCGAAACCCACCCGAAGGTGGCACTATTCCAGATCCAATTGACGCACCGTTACCCCGGCTTCCGCCAGGATGTGCTGGGCCGTTTGGCCCAGCGGATAGTGGGCGTTGAACACCACTTCCTTGATGCCGGCGTTGAGGATCATTTTGGTGCACTGCAGGCAGGGTGACAGCGTGCTGTACAGCACCGCATCCTTGATGGAGATGCCGTGGTAGGCCGCCTGCACGATGGCGTTTTCTTCCCCGTGGCTACAGACGCACTCATCGAGGCGGGTGCCGCTGGGGGCGAGGGAGGCGCAGCGCGGACATCCGCCCTGGTTGCAGTTGGTCACCCCGCGCGGGGTGCCGTTGTAGCCGGTGGAGATGATGCGCCGGTCGCGCACGATAATGGCCGCCACTTTGCGCTTCAGGCAGTTGCTGCGCAGCGCCACGATCCTGGCGATGCGCATGAAGTATTCATCCCACCCCGGCCGCGGATCGGTGGCCGCGCCGGCCTGCAGCCAGCCGGTGATGACCGCCTCGGCCCGCTGTTGCAGTTGCGCCACGTCGCCGTCGTTCACCAGTACCGCATCCGCCATGGCGGCGCAGGCGGGCAGGTTTTGTGCCTCCGGGTCCACCCCCGCCAGCTCCCGCTTCTCCAGCTCGACGAACTTTTCGAAGCTCTGGGGCGCGCGCGGCCCACCCCGCGCCCGCGCCCGCTGGTACCGCACCTCGAGCGGCGCTTCTATGGCCAGTAGATAAAAGCCCGATAGTTGGCGCAGCGCCGTCACCTCGTCCGGGTGGCGGATGGAATCCACCGCGTAGTTGCGCTCGGGACTGATCCGCGCCCGCGTCCGCTCCGCCAGCACGGCGCGCCCGAACTCGCGGCGCAGGCGGTTGCCGCACTCGATCAGGTTCTCGCGCGTGGCGGTGACACCCTGGGTGGCCAGCTCGGCGCGAATCTCATCCGACAGCGAGAGATAGTAAAACCCGCAGGCCTTGAGCTGGTCGGCGAGGGTGGTCTTGCCGCTGCCGTTGGTGCCGGTAAGGCCGATGATCATGTTTGCCGGTACAGATGGCCAGTTGCCAGTTGCCAGTGTAGCCTAGGGGAGGCATGGAAGAGGAACTGGTGCTGGCGGTGCCCACGGCCGAACTGTGGGCGCAAGGCGAGTTTCAAGGCGTGAAGGCGGGCGGCACGGCCTGGCTGGAGTTTGTCTTCGAACCGAAACACTCGCGCTTCCTGCCGCGCTCGGCCGCCGAGGACGATCCTGCCTGGAAGCAGATCATTCCCTACGTGCTGCTGGCCTGCGACGACAAGGTCTTCTGCTACCGCCGCGGTCAGCGCTCGAGTGAAGCCCGCCTGCGGACGCAGCGTTCGGTGGGCCTGGGGGGACACATCCGCCACAGTGATGACTCGCTCTTCTCCGTCCCCGGCTGGCCGGCCTATCAGGCCGCCCTGCGCCGCGAACTGGAGGAAGAGGTGGAAGTGCAGGCCGCCCTCCGCCGCGAGCGCCTGGTGGGTTTGATCAACGACGACTCCACCGCGGTCGGCAAAGTCCATCTCGGCCTGATCCATATCCTCGAGCTGGACGAACCCCGCGTGCGCGCCCGCGAGCAGAAGATCGCCGGCGGACAATTCGCCCCTGTGGCCAAGCTACAGGGGGAAACCGAAGAGTTTGAAACCTGGTCGGCCCTCTGCCTCGCCGCCTGGCCCCAGCTCGCCCACCAGCCCGGGTGGCTGCCGACCGCTTAGCGCTCTTGGCTGTTAGCTCTTAGCTGTTAGCTCTTAGCTGTTAGCTGTTAGGAAAAACGGGGTTGGGCGACCGGACATTGACCGGCGGCCGTGGGATTTCAGGGGCGCGGCGCGCGCGCCGGCTGTCCCATCTCGCGCCGAGCCTCTGCCCGGCGCTCGCGCAGCAGCTCGGCGCTACCCCCGCCGGGGGCGTAGCGCTGCACCATCTCTTGCGCCCTTCGAACCGCATTTGCGAGCGTATAGAGGCGCAACTCACCCTCTTCCGCGCGCAGTAGGAGTTCCTCGCCCGCGGTCAACCCCAGCTCGCGCCTCAGCGCCGCCGGTATCACGATGCTGCCATCGGCGTTCAGCTTTGTCTTGAACCGCTCGCTCATGTCGTGGTCCTAGCTCTTGGCTCTTAGCTGTTAGCTGTTAGGAAAAACGGGGTTGGACGACTAGACAGGGTCCTGCGGTCGGCGGGCTTTTCCTAACAGCTAAGAGCTAATAGCCAACAGCTGGGGGTCAGTTGCCGCCGCCGCCGCCGCCGTCGGGGCGGCGCTTGAGCACCGGCTTGTCGCCCTTGCCCTCCGGCACCGCCGAGCCGTCGGGGCGGATCAGGCTGGGGCGGCCGCTGCCGTGCAGCTTGAGGTTGGTGTCGTCGAGGTGCTCGAGCATGGCCAGCCGCGCCTTGATGTGCTCGAACTCCGAGGTGTCTTCGATATATTCGCCCCGCGGCGGGAGCACGGTCGTGATCTCCTTCTCGGTGCGCGCGATGCGGTCGGGCGTGGCCGGATGCGTCTGAAAGGCCTTGGCAATCGTGCCCGGCTGCTTCTTCTCTTCCGACAGCAGCTTTTCGAACATCTCGTTAAAGGCCTGCGGATCGTATCCGCTCTCGTACATGTACTGCACGCCGAGATAGTCGGCCTCGCGCTCATCCCCGCGGCTGAACTTCAGGAACCCCAGCGGAATGGCCACCTCCGCCAGGCTGCGTCCCGCCAGCCCGATGCCCCCGCCCACAAAGATCAGCGGCAGCGTGGCGTAGTTGATGATCTCGCCCTTGGTCGCCTGCCGGGTGCCGTGCCGCGCCGCCACGTGGGCGATCTCATGGGCCATCACTCCGGCCAACTCGGCTTCGTTGTCCGCCGCCAGGATCAACCCGGTGTTGACGAAAAAATATCCCCCGGGGAGGGCGGTGGCGTTGACGTCGGGCGACTCCAGCACCCGCACCGTGAACGGCACCTTGGCATCGGAATGCCGCACCAGGTTCTGCGTCAGCCGGTTGATGTACTCGTTGACCTGGGGATCCTTTTGGATGCGGGCGGTGGCTTCCACCTGCTGCGCCAGGCTCTTGCCCAGCGCGATCTCTTTCTCCAGCGAGTAGAAGTCCATGCCATCGCCCACCCCGCGGTGGCCGATGTCCTTTAGATTCTTTTCGTTACTGCTCTGTGCCGCGATGGGCAAGGCCAACCCCAGAGCCAGGCCGATGGCAAGCAGTGTACGGGCACGCTTCATTAGCGGTACTTCCTTGACCTAAGTATACGTCTACTCATTAGAGACGGTGGTGGGCGGCGGTGGCGTTACTCTTAAATTGAGATGCCGAGCCCGGCCCTGCGCGATCAATTCCCCGTCACCAGCCGCTACGCCTACCTCAACCACGCCGCCGTGGCGCCGCTGGCACGGGTGACCCGCCAGGCCATAAACCAGCACCTCGATGAGCAGACCTCGGGTGGCGCCCTGCACTGGACTGACTGGCTCACCCACTACGAACGCGTGCGCGCCGTCTTTGCCCGCCTGATCAACGCCCTGCCCGATGACATCGCGCTCACCAAGAACACCACCGAGGGACTCTGTTTCATCGCCCAGGGACTGGCCTGGACGCCGGGCGACCGCATCATCAGCTTCGAGTCCGAGTTTCCCGCCAACCTCTTCCCCTGGCTGGCCTTGCGTTCACGCGGCGTCCTGGTCGAGCTTCTCCCCGAATCCGCTCTCGGAGATCTCGACCGGCTCCGTGCCGCCTGCCGCGGGGCGCGTTTGCTGGCCGTGAGCTCGGTGCAATACCTCAGCGGCTACCGCGCCCCCCTGGCCGAGCTCGGCCAGATCTGCCGCGAAGCCGGCACCCTGCTGGTGGTGGATGGCATCCAGAGCCTGGGGGCCTTCCCCCTTGACGCCCCGGCCAGCGGCATTCACGCCCTGGCCTGCGGCGGCCACAAGTGGCTCACCGGGCCCGCCGGGGCCGGCTTCCTCTACGTTGAACCGGGCCTGCTGCAGCAGTTGATCCCCGCCGAGCCGGGCTGGTTCTCCGTGGATAGCTGGGAAGATTTTGACGTGGGCCGCCGCGCCGCCGCCCGCTCCGGCCCGCTCACCTGGCGGCCAGGGGCAGCACGGCTGGAGTGCGGCATGCTCAACGGCGCCGGGCTGGTGGGTCTGGGCGCCGCGGTGGATTTGCTGATGCAGACCGGCATCCCCGCGATCGCCGGGCACATCCTCGCCCTCAATCAGCGCCTCACCGCCGGCCTGCGCACCCGCGGCTACGAGATTTTGGCGGACTCCCGCCCGGCCACCGCGCTCAGTGGCATCACTGCCTTTCGTCGTCCGGGCATGGATCCCGGCGCGCTGCTGCAGCGCCTCCAGGCGGCCGGCGTGCTCGTCTCCCACCGGGGCGACTGTATCCGCGTCTCGCCCCACGGCTACAATACCGCCGACGAGATCGACCGCCTGCTCGCCGCTCTGCCATGACCACCGCCGAACGGGAGACGCTGCGGCAACTGCCCAAGGCCGAACTCCACCTGCACCTGGAAGGCAGCCTCTCTCCCGCCACCCTCTGGCAGCTCGCCCAGCGCCAGGAATATCCTTTCGACCTCGACAGCCCCGCCGCTTGTGAGCGCCTGTACCAGTTTCACGACTTCAACGGCTTCATTCGCGCCATCAAGACGGCCAGCCAACTCCTGCGCGATCCGGTGGACTATGCCGACGCGGTCACTGCCCTCGCCCGCCAACTGCGGACCCAGGGCGTAGTCTATGCCGAAGTCTTCTTCTCGGTGGGCATTCTGCTGTGGCGGGGCGTGGCCGTCGAGCCGTACTGGGAAGCGGCCGAGGCTGCTCGCCATGCCGCCGAAGCTTCGACCGGCGTGCGCATGCGCTGGATCTTCGACGCCGTGCGTCAATTCGGCGCCCCGCATCTCGACCAGGTGGTGGAGTGGGCGCTCCGCCTGGCGCCCTCCGGCGCGGTTCTGGGCATCGGCATCGGGGGCGACGAAACCCAGCGCTCCGCCGCCGAGTTCGCCTCTGGTTACGCCCGTGCCCGCGCCCACGGCCTGCGCACCACCATCCATGCCGGTGAGACCTGCGGCCCGGCGTCCATCTGGGACGCACTCACCCACCTGCAGCCCGACCGCATCGGCCACGGCATCCACGCCCTGGAAGACCCC
>DATBPS010000088.1:0-2673 GCA_036561225.1 Terriglobales bacterium | reverse complement strand
ATCAGAAATTGGGGCCGCCGCGCCCCGCCCTCTTTCGGCACTTCATCGAGCGGGTGCGCGGCTTGACGGGCATGGTGTACGGCCGCCGCATGTACGAGGTGATGCGTTATTGGGACGATGAACTGCCGGAGTGGGACGTGGAGAATCGCGACTTTGCTGCGGCGTGGCGGGCACAGCCGAAGTGGGTGGTGTCGCGTTCGCTGCTGTCGGTCGGTCCCAACGCCACGTTTGATTGGCGCGGGACCCCGAGTGGATTCGCCACTCGACCCGCTTGACGCTCGACCGGGCTGGGGGCCCCTTGAGCCCCAGCCCGGTCGGGTCCGCGCCTCGTTGTTTGCCGGGGGCGGGAATTTCGCAGCCCTCCGCGCCGACTTGGCCCACGGTACCAGCGGCGCGGCCCCCGCGTGGTGAACCATGAGAAACTACGCAGGCTAAGGATATGCCAAAGTACCGCATCCTGCTCCTGCTGGCCGCCGCCGTCACGGTATCCGCCTGCACCCACCAGTCGCCCGCCCCGGCCGCACCCGCACCCGCCGCGACCGCCGTCGCCGTGCCCCCTGCCGCCGCCGCCGCGCCTGATCCCGACGCCGCCCGCATGCCCGCCGGCCCCGGTAAGGCGCTGACCGTACGCGCCTGCAGCGACTGCCACAGCCTGGCGCGCGTGGCAGCTCAGCATCAGACCCGGGCGCAGTGGCAGGACACGCTCAGCGCCATGCAAGACAACGGCCTTTCGGTCACGCCCGAAGAACTGAAGACCATCCTCGACTACCTCAGCAAGAACTACCCGGCGCCGGGCCACTGAGCCAAGCGGGACGTGGTAAAGTTATGCTTGGCCCCGCGCCCGCGGGGCGGCGGTGGCGCCATCGTCTAGCGGTTAGGACGTCGCCCTCTCAAGGCGAAGATCGCGGGTTCGAATCCCGCTGGCGCTACCAAGATTCCCCTGTGCAAGCGGCGCGACCCCGCGGATGGTTGATCCTGGCGCAGCCAGTTCGCCCGGATGGCGATTTGCGCCGCGTTGGGCGTGGCCGCCGACTCTATTCGATAGGTCTGCTTGCGGCCTGCAGCTAATTGCATCTCGACTGGTTGCGGGTCGCCGGCGCGGGTAACGGTCGCCGTGGCGCCGGGCTGTCCGGCGGCCAGCAGATCGCTCAAGCTCTTGGAGGTGATGGCCGCGCCGTTGAGGGTCAGCAGGTGGTCGCCGGGCTTCAGCCCGGCTCGGGCGGCGGGGGAATCGGGCGCGACGCCGCTGATGCGCAGGCCGCCTTCGGGGTCGGGATCGGTGTCCAGGCCCACCGTGGCGCCTGGTTCGGGCGCGGCGGTCGCGGCCACCCGCAGGCCGGCGTAGCCGAAGTATTTGGGGTAGTCCATGGGCGCGCTGGTGGCAGCGTAGGCGAAGACTTCGGCCAGCGAGTGCCCGGCGGCGGCTTCGCACGCGGCCTGGAACTCGGCGTCGGTGAAGCCGCGCTGCTTCTCGACAAAGTAGGTGCGGTAGAGCGCGCGCATCACGTCGTCGAGCGAGTGGCGGCCGCCGCTGTCGTGGCGGATGGCGAGGTCGAGCAGCGCCCCCAGCATGGCGCCGTTATCGTAGTAGGAGATGGTGGGGGTGCGTTCGGAGCGTCCGCCGTAGGAACTGTTCCAGGTGCCGAGGCTCGATTCCGTGGCCGACTGGTACGGCCGCCCGGCTTCGTTCTCGAAGGTGGTGATGCCGCTGGAGAGCGACTGCAGGTACTCCTCCGGCGTCATCAGGCCGGCGCGGACCAGCAACACCTGCTCGTAATAGACGGTCAGACCCTCCGACACCCAGAGCATGTGGGTCAGGTTTTCGCTCTCGTAGTCGAACGGGCCCAGCGCCAGCGGCCGGATGCGCTTGACGTTGAAGGTGTGGAAGTATTCGTGGGCGATGTAGCTGAGCCAGCGCTGGTAGCCGGCGGAGGTGCCCAGGTCCTGGCCATTGAAGGCGGCGGCGGCCGAGGTGAGGTGTTCGATGCCGCCGTTGCCGTGGCCGATGAGCAGAAAGGTGTAGCGGGGATAGGGAACCGTGCCCATCATGCGGGTCGCCGCCTCGACGATGCGCTGCAGGTCGGCGGCCATCTTCGGACGGCTGACGCTCTCCGGCACATCCTCAATGGCCAGAGTGTGCTCGCGCCCTCCGACGGCGAAGTGCAGGGTTTCGAAATTGCCCAGCAGGATGGGGCTGTCGAAGAGCAGGTCGAAGTTTTCGGCGGTGAACGTATCGGCGTGCCCGGCCACCGGCGCCAGGCCGGAGGCGATGTCGTGCCATGCGGCCGGCAGATGGATGGCAACGGTGGCGGGCAGGGCCAGGCGGCCGGGAAGGTAGAGGAACATGCCCGGCGGAGCGATGAAGGCGCCCGTGTCATCCATCGAGTTGGCGGCGACGAAGAAGCGGGTCGGCGCCACCTCGTAGCTCAGCAGCACCTCCGGTGTCCCGGCGGTGACCACCCGCCAGGTGTGGGGGGTGACCTGCTCCCAATCCAGCGCCTTGCCGGCGGTGTCGCGCGCGGCAAAGTGGGAGACGTGGCTGGCGTAGTTCATCAGCCGGTAATAGCCGGGCATCCACTCCGGCATCTCGAAGTCGGTGAAGCCGGCGTTCAGCCCGCGGCAGCGCAGGGTCACTTGGAATTGCTTCTGCGCCGGCTGCGGGGCCACGGTGAA
>DATBPS010000087.1:0-2038 GCA_036561225.1 Terriglobales bacterium | reverse complement strand
GGAAGCTGCGGTGAAGGCGTTCCAAACCTGCGCCGGGCTAACCCCAGACGGCGTCGCCGACGTTTCGCGCCAGGGCACCATTCCAGCCATTCGCCAGGCCTCTCCAGCTTCGGTCAAGTGCACCCTTGGCGATCGAGACCTTTCTTTTAACTCCACAGGCCCAGATGTAACTGAGCTTCAGCACCGACTTCAATACCTCGGCTTCTTCGAAGCCACAGTATACGGATATTTCGGCCCAGTGACGGAAGCTGCGGTGAAGGCGTTCCAAACCTGCGCCGGGCTAACCCCAGACGGCGTCGCCGACGTTTCGCGCCAGGGCACCATTCCAGCCATTCGCCGGGCCTCTCCAGCGTCGGTTGCACAGTGCTTTGAGATCTCCAGCCCACCGCCGACCACGCTCACGAGCCCACCGCCGACCACGCCCACGAGCTCACCGCCTTCCACGCCCACGGGCTCACAGCCTTCCACGCCCAGCCCCACCTCAAGCTTCCGTTAGGCTCACCCCTCATAACGTGGAGGCATCACCTTAAGGGGGAGGGCGATGGCAGAGACACGCAGGAAGTTCGATCATGATTTCCGGAAGGGCGCGGTGCGGCTGGTCCGGGAGACCGGTAAGCCGATCGCGCAGGTGGCCCGGGACCTGGGGATCAACGCGGGCACCTTGGGCAACTGGGTGAACGCCGATGCCCGCCGCCGCGGCGGTGACGGGGCGCTGAGTGAGGATGAGCGGGCGGAGCTGGCCCGGCTGCGCCGCGAGAACGCCGAGCTGGCGATGGAGCGTGACGTGCTCAAACGCTCGGTCGCCCTCTGGGTCAAGGACGCGATGGGGCGGTAGCGGTGGCCGCCTTGATCGCTGCCCAGAGGGAGCAGCACAAGATCCCGCACGCGCTGGCCTGCCGGGCACTGGGAGTGTCCCAGTCCTGGTTCTACAAATGGCGCGGTGGGGCATTACCGCCGCGAGCGCAGCGGCGGGAGCGGCTCAAAGCCGAGGTCGCCCGCCTGTTCGCCGGGCACCAGGGTAAGTACGGCTCGCCGCGGATCGCCGCTGACCTGCGCGAGGAAGGCTGGCGGGTGAGCGAGAACACCGTCGCGGGCCTGATGGCAGAGCTGGGCCTGGCGGCCCGGCGCAAGAAGAGGCGCAAGGCCACGACCCGGCCCGGGAGGGGCCGGTGGCGGGCGCCGGACCTGGTCAAGCGGGACTTCCCGGCAGCTGCGCTCAACCGCAAGTGGTTCGGCGATGGCACCCAGATCGCCACCGATGAGGGCAGGCTGCACCTGGTCTCGGTCCTGGATGTGGCCTCCCGCCGGGTGCTGGGGTTTGCCCTGGGCGAGCGGCACGACGCGGCGCTGGCCTACGGCGCGCTGGCCATGGCGATCGCAGTACGCGGCGGCCAGGTGCCCGGCGTGGTGTTCCACACCGACCAGGGCAGCGAATACACCGCCCGGTCGTTCCAGGCCGCCTGCGGCCGGCTGGGCGTCACCCAGTCCATGGGCCGGCCCGGGTCCGCGCTGGACAACGCGGTCATCGAATCCTGGCACTCCACCCTCGAGTTCGAGCTCCGCGCGGTCGAGCACTTCGCCACCAAGAAAGCGGCCCGGGCCAAGGTCGCGGCCTGGATCGAGGACTACAACACCTGCCGGCGGCACTCGGCCTGCCAGATGCTGCCACCGGCCAGCTATGAGAAGACACTGGCGGCCTGAGGTGCCCGCGCTTCTCCCGCCTGCCAGGATGCGCCCGTGCTCGGGCCTGTCCAGGTCGTTCCTCCGCGGGCCTGACGGCCCTTGCGGGGGCTCCACCTGGACAACCCCTGCGCTCCGGCGCTCTTATAGGGCAAGGGAGACCGCAGGCGGAAACAAGATCCGCATTACAAGAGTCTCCACGGTTTCAGGGGAATCCCGCTGCCAGTGCGAGGACGGAAGCCGAGTTGCTGCCGCACAGCCCAGTCAGCGCGGACAGCGGCGTCACCCGACGCGATATTCGATCTCGGCCGCGGCGCAGGAAGCCCCCGATGCTGACTGCGCTGGAGTGTTTCTGGTG
>DATBPS010000086.1:0-9340 GCA_036561225.1 Terriglobales bacterium | reverse complement strand
TGTCCCCCTGTTCTCCGTTCACGGTTCCCCCGCCCCTGTCCCCTATTCCCTGTTCCCTCTTCCCTTGTTAAGGTATCCTCACCTGTTGACGCCTTTCCAGGAGCTCACATGACCATTCGCCGCATCTTGTTTCTGTTGGCCGCCGGGTCGCTGACTTTGGCCGCGCAAACTGTCAACCCAGCGCTGTACAACGGCCTCACCTGGCGCATGGCGGGCAGCTTCCGCGCCGGACGCACGGTGGCGGTCTCCGGCAATCCCGCCCAGCCCGACACCTTCTATATGGGCGCGGCGGACGGCGGCGTCTGGAAGACGATCAACGACGGCACCACCTGGGAGCCGATCTTCGATCACGAGCCGGTGGCCTCGATCGGCGCCATCGCGGTGGCGCCGTCGGATCCCAACATCGTTTATGTGGGCACGGGCGAAGACGACCCCCGCTCGCAGTTCTCTGAAGGCGACGGCATGTTCAAGTCCACCGATGCCGGCAAGACTTGGAGCCGCATCGGCCTGGAAGCCACCCGCCAGACCGGCCGCATCATCGTCGATCCCAAGGATCCCAACCGCGTCTTCGTGGCGGCGCTGGGCAACATGTACACGGCGACACCGGACCGCGGCGTCTACCGCACCACCGACGGCGGCGCGACCTGGCAAAAGGTGCTGTTCACCAACAACGACACCGGAGCCATTGACCTGTCGTTTGATCCCACCAACGCGCAGGTGATCTACGCCGCGCTGTGGTCCACGCGGCGTCCGCCGTGGTCGGTCTACCCGGCCGCGCACGGCCAGGGCAGCGGGCTCTACAAATCCACCGACGGCGGCAGCACCTGGACGCATTTGACCGGCGGCCTGCCGGCCGACCCCGGCCGCATCGGCGTGGATGTTTCGCCCTCGGACGCCAACCGCGTCTACGCCATGGTGGATGCCGGCGCCAAGGACGGCGGCCTGTACCGCTCCGACGACGCCGGCGCCACCTGGAAGCTGATGGACAACGACACCCGCATCTGGGGCCGCGGCTGGTACTTCGAGTCCATCACGGTGGACCCCAAGGACGAAAACACCCTCTACGCCATCAACACCACTGTCTACAAATCCACCGACGGCGGCGCCAACTTCGAGGCCTTCCGCGGCGCTCCCGGCGGCGACGATTACCACCAGTTGTGGATCAACCCCGTCCAGAACGACCGCATGGTGCTGGCCAGCGATCAGGGAACGATTGCGACCGTCAATGGCGGCCAGACATGGAGCTCCTGGAACAACCAACCGACCTCGCAGTACTACGCGGTGACCACCGACAACCGCACCCCCTACTGGATCTACGGCTCGCAGCAGGACAGCAACAATAACGGCGGCGCGGCGGCGAGCGCCGGGCCGAACGGCGGCCGCGCCACCTTCGGCAGCGGCTGGCAGGGCGGATGCGTGGGTGGAGAGAGCGGCGATGTGGCCGCCAACCCGCTGGCCACGGAAGAGATCTTCGGCGGCACGGTGGACAAGTGCATTCCCTCGACCGGCGAGCGGCACAGCATCTCGCCGCTGGTGGCCTATCCGGGTGAATACTTCCGCAAGACGTGGACGCTGCCGGTGGCCTTCTCCATGGCCGACAAGCACGAGTTCTTCTTCGCCAACCAGTTCCTGTTCGAGACCGACAACGGCGGCAACTCGTGGCGCAAGATCAGCCCCGACCTTACCCGCGAGAACCCCGGCGTGCCCGCCAACCTGAGCCCGGAAGCCGCCGCCGACACCACCTACGACCAGCGCAGCAAGGGGCCGCGCTGGGGGGTCATCTACTCCATCGGCCCTTCGCCCATTCAAGCGCATGAAATCTGGGTGGGCACCGACGACGGCTACATCCAGATGACCCGCGACGGCGGCGCCACGTGGAAGAATGTCACCCCGCCCGAGCTGACGCCCTGGAGCAAGGTGATCAAGATCAAGGCCTCGCACTACAACGCCGAAGAGGCGTTTGCGGCGGTCGAGCGGCACCGGCTGAACGACAACCATCCCTACATTTACCGCACCACCGACGGCGGCAAGACCTGGACGAACGTGGTCAACGGCCTGCCTTCGGACCAGTTCGTGCAATCGCTGATTGAAGACCCGGTGCGCCAGGGCCTGCTCTACTGCGGCACCAACCGCGGCGTCTACGTATCGTTCGACAACGGCAACCAGTGGCACTCGCTGCGGCTGAACATGCCGCCGGTCGAGATCCGCGACTTCACCTTCCACGGCGCATCGATGGTCATGGCCACCTTCGGCCGCTCCTTCTGGGTGATGGACGACACCAGCCCGCTGCGCCAGGCGACGACGGCGATGAACGCCGCCGACGCGGTGCTGTACAAGCCCGAGACGGCGCAGATTCCCGCCGGATCGGCCCGCTCCTACGGCGGCAACAATCCCTCCAGCGAAGCGGCGCAACTCGATCCGCTGCTGGTCATCTCCGCCGACGCGCCACCTTCGGGCGCGGTGATTCACTACTACCTGAAGGCCGACAACGGCCCGGTGTCGCTCGACATCCTCAACGGCGCCGGCCAGGTGGTGCGCCACTACACCAGCGACGAGCGGCCCTTCCGCCAGAACCCGCGCAGCATGACGGTGGCGGCGGTGTTTGCCCAGCCGACGCCGGTGCTGAGCGCGGCCGCCGGCTCCCACGAATGGAGTTGGGACCTGCGCGAGGTCAAGCCGGGCGCGGCCGCAGGCGGCCGTGGCCGTGGCGGCTTCGGACGCGGCGGCGCGGGCGGCGCAGCCGCCGCTCCGGGCAACTACACCGTCCGCCTCACCGCCGCCGGGCACGAGTACACCCAGCCGCTGACGGTGACCCTGGCCTCCGGCGCGACCTACACCGCCGTGACCCCGGCCCAGCAGCAGCTCGCCTCGCAGATTCAGGCGCTCGACGCCCAGGTGGCGCGCGCCCGCGGCGAAGCCGCCGCCCTGCGGACCAAGCTCACCCAGCTTGAGCCCCAGGCGAACGGCGGTGTCGCGGCGGCCATCTCCAAGCTCAGCGACCAGGCCCGCGACATCGAGGGCTTCGCCGCCGAGGGCCCCAACCCGGATGCCTCGGGTGAGGGCGATGCCGCCCCGGCTCCGGGCAGCCTGATCGGCCTCACCGGCATTCTCGGCCAACTCTCCGGCGCGGCCCAGAGCCAGCCCATCGCCACCGTGCAGGCGGGCTTCAACCGCGCACGGGTGATGGCCGAAGCGCAACTCGCCAAATGGAACCAACTGCGGACCACCGACGTGGCCGCGCTCAACCGCCAACTGCAACAAGCCAACCTGCCGCCGATTTCTGTCGGCAGCAATAGGTAGGCGGCGCCATGAAGGGCCTCACGCCTGCTTTGTGCCTGGTCCTCGGACTCGCCGTCGGCGTCGGCGCGCAAGCACCAGCCGCCGCGGCGAAGCCGGTCATGCCCACCCGTCCCGCCGACGCCGTGTTGCTGCCCGACGGCCTGGCCTACAAAATCCTGCGCCAAGGAACGGGCACGGTGCACCCCAAGGTGAGCGACACGGTCACCGCCAACTACACCCTGTGGAAGGCCAACGGCACCTTCCTCGAGAGCACCTGCAAGGCCGCCGCCTGCAAGCCCGCCACCTTCCCCCTGTCCAAGCTCATCCCCGGATGGCAGGAGATCGTCCCCCTGATGACGGTCGGCGAAAAACTGCAAGTTTGGCTCACCTCCGACCTCGCCTACGGCGACCCCCCGCGCAAGCCCAACCGCCCCGCCGGCCCCCTGGTCTTCGAAATCGAACTAAAGGCCATCGCCCCCCCCACCCCGGGCCATTAACGGGCGCTGTCCCCTGTGCGACCCCGTACCCGGAAGTCCGCGAAACTCACGCAGTGGCGGCCGCCCCGTTTTTCCTAACAGCCAACAGCTAAGAGCCAACAGCCAACAGCTAAGAGCCAACAGCCAGCCGCCGCCGAATATTGCTCCCCGGTATGACCCAAGTGTGAGCTAGACTACCGGCGAGGGGACTCCCATGGACCTGAATCGCCGCCAATTCGCCCAACGTTCCGCCGCCGCCTTCGGCGCCGCGCTGGCCCTGCCCGAACTCGCGCCCCTAGCGAGCGCGAGCGCGCTCGCGCTCAATCATTCGTCGCATGCCGCCGCCGCCGCGCCCCAGCACTCGCCACGCCCCGCCGGCTCCAACATCATTCTCGATTCCAACGAGAACCCCTACGGCCCTTCGCCCGCCGCCTGCGCCGCCATCACCAACTCCGAGCCCATCGCCTGCCGCTATCCCGACATCAACGAATCCGCAATGACGGCCCAGTTGGCGGCCTTCTACAAGCTGCCGCCCAGCCAGATTCTGCTGGGCTGCGGATCCACAGAGATCCTGCGCGTCGCCGACATGACCTTCCTCGGGGCGGGCAAGGGCGCCATCGCCAGCGAGCCCACCTTCGAAACCGTGCTCGGCTACGCCCAGGTGATGCAGGCCAACCCCATCAAAGTGCCGCAGACCGCCGACTACCGCCACGACCTCAAGGCCATGGCCGCCGCCGCAGCCAGACCCGCCGCCGGCCTGGTCTACGTCTGCAATCCCAACAACCCCACCGGCACCATCGTTTCGCGGACAGAGTTGCAGGCATTCCTACACCAGGTACCGGCCACGGTGCCGGTATTGGTGGATGAGGCCTACTACGACTTCGTCACCGATCCCGCCTACGGCACCGCGGTCCCGTGGCTGGCGCAGTTTCCCAACCTGATCGTCGCCCGCACCTTCTCCAAGGTGTACGGCCTGGCCGGCATGCGCCTGGGCTACGCGCTGGGTTCGGCGCAGACTATCGCCGCCATGCGCCGCTACAAGCTGGGGATGAATGCCAACGAAGCGGTGCTGCGCGCCGCCATGGTCAGCTTTGGCGACGACGCCCACGTCGCCGACCAGCGCCGCCGCATGATCTCGACCCGCGACTGGCTCTGCGCCGAGCTGAAGAAGGACGGCCGCACCTACATCCCCTCCCACGGCAACTTCGTCATGATCGAGCTGGGCCGCGACGTCAAGCCGGTGATCGCCGCCTTCCGCCAGCGCGGCATTCTGGTCGGCCGCCGCTTCCCCTCGATGCCCACCTGGCAGCGCATCACCATCGGCAAACCCGCCGAGATGCAGGCCTACATGACCGGCCTGCGCCAGATCGTCGCCGTCTGAAACCAGTTGGCGATCGGGAATTATGCGGCTTTCAGCCGTCCCACGAACTTGTATTGACTGAAGGTGATGCCGGTCGGCGTGGTCCTGGTACTGACGAGCTCAAAGGAGCATGCCGGGGTCCCTTCTGCAAGGAAGCGCTTGCCGGTGCCGAGCAGGACGGGATAGACCAGCAGCAGGATCTCATCCGCCAGGCCCTGCTCGATCAGCGGCGAGATTAGCGTGGAACTGCCCGATAGAATCAAGTTGGGGCCGTCCTGCGCCTTGATGCGGCGGACATCGGCGGCGAAATCCGGCCCCAAACCCTCTGACGGTCCCCAGCTGCAGCTCTCGGGACGGTGCGTGGCGACATATTTGGTGGCCGCATTCAGGCGGTCTGCAAACGCACCGCTGGGGGCTTTCGGCCAATAGCCCGACCAGAGATCGTACGTGCGCCGCCCGAGCACGAGATCGAAAGTCTCGCCATACTCTGCCAGCAGCGCATCCCGGCCAGCCGGAGTGCGGTAGGGCGCCGACCAGTTGCTGTAGGGGAAACGATCTTCATCCGAGGACTGCATCACCCCGTCGAGCGAAACGTGTTCGATGATCTTCAGCTTTCTCATGGTGCACCGTTCTTCTCCCCCAGATGCCCCATCCGCGGCGGGCGCCTGCAAAATAAGGGCCCGAGTTGCCCCGGCAACCCGTACTATTCTTGGACGAGCCCACGGGAAGAGGTTGGGTCTATGGCTCGTATTAGGCGAAACCCGCTGCTCCTGGCCGCGATCCTGATCTGGGCCGCGGTGCCGTTTTCGGCCCTCGGCCAGGCGCCCGCCGCCGCCGCTCCGCAACTGCCTCCGCTCACGGCGGTTTCGGTGACCGGGTCGGCGCGCTTCAGCTCCGACCAGTTGGTGGCGGTGAGCGGCCTGCGGTTGCATCAGGCGGTGAGCCTCGATGCCTTCAACCAGGTGGTCCGGCAGCTGCGCGCCAGCGGCGACTTCCGCCTCGTCACCTATCACTACGAGTACTCGGCCTCGCAGGGCACCCACGTCGAGTTCGAAGTCACCGACCAATCCGGCTTGCTGCCGCCCGACTTCGACAACTTCGTCTGGCTGTCCAAGGATCAGCTGCTCAGTCTGCTGCGCGGCAAAATCCCCCTCTTCTGCGGCCTGGTGCCCCCGGGCGGCGGCGTGGAGCAGCGGATCGAGGCGGTGCTCGAGGCCTACTTGAGCCAGCATGGTGTGTCGGGCGCCACCGTCGAGGGCCTGCCCGCCGAGAGCGAGCTCGGCGGCGGCTTCACCGGCTACAAATTCATTGTGGGCGGGGTGAAGATCCCGGTGCAGCGGGTGAGCTTCGCCGGCGCGCCCCCGGATCTGGACAAGGTGCTGCAGGCCAAGGCGGCCGGCCTGCTCGGGACGGATTACTCCCATGGCCGCGTGCTGGGCTCGGTGGCCGCCGATTTCCTTCCCGCGCTGCGCGATCGCGGCTTCCTGCAGGCGGCGTTGTCCGCGCCGGTGGTGGCGATCTCGGATGCCGCCCACAACGGCGTGAGTGTGAGCTTCACGCTCACGCCGGGCACGCAGTACCACTGGGGAGACATCGGCTTCCAGGGCAATGCGGTCTTCGATGCGAAAATGCTGGCCGGCCTGGTCAAGCTGCACAGCGGCGGGATTGCCGACCAATCAGCGCTCGACCAGGGCGTATCCGCCATTCTGTTGCAGTATCAGAATGCCGGCTACATCCGCGCCACGGTGGAACCCAGGTTCGACTGGACCCAGCCGGGCATCGCCGCCCCCGCCATTGTGGTGACCGAGGGGCCGCAGTTCCATATGGGCACGGTCACCTTCGAGGGGGTGGCGGTCAAATCCGCCACCATGCTGGCAGGACTGTGGAAGCTCGCGCCCGGCCAGCCCTACAGCCGGACTTACTTGAACCAGTATTTGAACTCCCTCGGCCAACGCTTCAACCTGCGCGGCGCCAACCTCCGCACCACCGAAGCGGTGGACACCATCGCCAAGTGGTGAACGTCATCATCGCCCTCAGCCAACCCGCCCCCGGCGGCGACCGGCGGTGAATAGAACCGCGCACCCGGCCGGGCGCGGGCGGCCTAAGTGGAAATCCCGCCGGAAGTAGGGGCAGCCTCGGAGACCGGCTCAGCTTTTCCGTCCGGCTGCACGTGGACGAAGTCCAGCATGCCGGCCATCCCCTCCAGCCGGGCGATACACATGAAATTGCGCGAAGTCAGTTTGATGTGCGCCGGCGCGCCGGCTTGCAGATGGCGTGCCCGGCGTGAAGCGACGGAGACGAATTGAAACCGGCTGGGGATGTCTTCGATGCCCGGGAATGGTCCATACATTGGAATACCGCCTTCTTGTCGGGGGAAAGAAGACGAAATGAATAGAGCCCCATCAGGCCTTCAAGTAGTCAGCGCGCCCATGCCCTGGTGCGGGAGCGATGCAACAAGTATACGCCAGGAGCCGCGGGTGCCGGGCCGGCGCGGGTGCATAATGGCGGGCGAGCCGGATACGGCGCCGCGCCTCCTATCGCCCCCGACTGCGCTCCGACCGGGCTGGGGCATGTGGGGTCCCCGGCCCGGTCGAGCGTCAAGCGGGTCGAGTGGCGAAGCCACTCGGGGTCCCGCGCCAATCAAAGAGTCTCTTCCATCTTCTTCAAGATCCGGGCGACCGTCTTCCACGTGCGGCTGGTGATGGCCTTGCCGTGCGTGCGATCCATCCTGCCCATGAATTCGGGCGCCTTGCCCTCGGTGAGCGTGATCACCGAACAAAGCTCCGGAGCGCGTGTTTTGAAGAACGTAACCAGTAGATAGTTCGGCTTCACGTCAGGCACGCCCCGGAAGGGGTTCCGTTCAACGAGCGCTTTTAGGGCCTCCTTGGTGCGAACGATGGTCGTGCTGTGAAATCCCAGCTTCTCCGGCAGGGCCTTTTCGATCTTCTCTTCGAGCATCGCGGGAGCCTTCGAAGGAGAGTCGAAGATGACGTTGCCGCTCGCGATCACGGTATGAACATTCCTGAAGCCAAGCCCCTCAAAGACGGCCTTAAGCCTTTCGCCCTTCATGTTGGGGTTGGTCGGTCCGATGCCGCGGAGCAGCGCTACGTATCTCATCATCCAACTCTCCGCCAATTCTCCCACTTCGTGAACCCTCATTCTCGCCCGCATGGGCCTTCAGCCGGAGAATGCCGATCGGGGCCCCGCGCCGGTCAAAGTTTTTTCCGCAAAACCCAGGTGCTCATGGCGCGCTGGTTGTGCACCACGGTCGTCTTCAGCGGCTCGGTCAGCTCGGCGTCCAAGCGGGCGGTAAGGGCGCGGAGCAGGGCATCGTCCACGAGATAGCGCTCGGAGCCGTCAGGGGATTTGTAGCGGCGTCCGGCGACGGGCACGATCTGAGCCTCCATGCCGGTGGAAGAGCCAAGGCGGCTGAAAAAAAGCCCGCCGGGTTTGAGCACGCGCCAGGCGCCGAGCAGCATGGCTTCGAAGTGGGCGTCGTCGCGGGCGAAATGGAGGACGGTGTTGCAGATGACGACGTCCGCCCAGGCATCGTCGAAAGCCATGGCTTCGACCTTCTGCACGGAGAAGTTCGACCCGGGCAGCGCCGGAGCGAGCCTGCGGGCGAGGGCGCGAACGCTCTCCACCGCCCCGGCATCGGGGTCCACGGCAAACACCTCATAGCCGGAGCGCAGCAGGTAGACGAGGTTCCGCCCGGAGCCGCAGCCCGCGTCCAGGATGCGCATTCCGGGCGCGATGCGGCCCTTCAGCAGCTGATCGAACAGATAGATATCGATCTGGCCGAACTGCTCCTCGAGGGCGGGCAGAGACATGCCGCCAGCGTAGCACGCGGGGCTATTGACGGGCGCGGGGCCCCGCGCTCATCAATGGGAGCTCAAGCGCAGCAGGGTTGTCCGTTCCAGGCCTGTTGGGCCTCCCGCAGCACGATGGGCAAAAGACAAATGGCTGCGACGGGGTCCGCCCAGGCGATGTGGAAGGTCGCATTGGCGACGATTCCGCCTAGCGCAATCCACGCCATGTAAGCGCAGACCGAGCTCTGGCCGGCATCCGCCGCCAGCGCCGCGCTTCCGGTGGCCATGGCGAGTTGGCGTTTCCGCCGCCCCAGCCAGGGCATTACGAGCGCCGCCGCGCTCCGACCGGGCTGGGGCTTGTGCGGTCCCCGGCCCGGTCGAGCGTCAAGCGGGTCGAGTGGCGAAGCCACTCGGGG
>DATBPS010000085.1:0-4807 GCA_036561225.1 Terriglobales bacterium | reverse complement strand
GAGCAGTTTAGACCGTGGTCAGGCCGGCCACCTTCTCCAGCAGTTTTTTGAGGCCAAAGCCGGGGAAGGAGATGGTGAGTTTGGTCTGTTCGCCTTCGCCCTCGATCCGCAGCACCGTGCCCACGCCGAATTTGGCATGGCGCACGCGCGCCCCGGCGCGCCAGCCGCCGACGGCCGACCTGACGGCGGGGGAGGAGGCTGGTTTAGCTCCGGCGGCGGCGGGGGAGACGGCGTTACTGCTCCGCTCCCCGCCGCCGCCGGCATCGGCATTGCGACCCGGGCGCTGAAAGAACTGGTGAATACTTTCCACCGAGTTGTAGGTATGACGGAAGCCGGGGCGGGCCGGTTTCACCCCTTCTTCCTGGCTGTAGCCCTCCCGCACATACCGCGGCCCGGCGGCCAGACGGCGGGCCAGGGGATCAACCGGCGAAAGGTCGCGCAGCAGGTCCGGGGGCACCTCGCTGAGGAAGCGCGAGGGAACCGTCGGTTCGTATCCCTGACCGCCATAACGGCGGCGACGGGCGGCGTGGCTGAGGGCAAGGTGGCGGCGCGCGCGGGTCATGCCCACATAGCAGAGGCGGCGCTCCTCCTCCAACTCCGCCGGACTGTTGGCGCTGCGGCTGTGGGGAAACAATCCCTCCTCCAGCCCCGCCAGGAACACCACATCAAACTCCAGCCCCTTGGCGGCGTGCAGGCTCATCAACTGCACCGTGGCCTGGGGGTCGTAGTCGTCCTGATCGCTGACCAGGGCGGCATGGTCGAGGAACGCCTCGCTGCTCTCGCCGCGCGCGGCGGCGTCGGCGGCGGCGTTGAGCAACTCGCCCAGGTTCTCCAGCCGCGCCTCGGACTCGGGCGTGGCCTCGGTCTCCAGCATTTTGGCGTACCCGGTGCGTTCCAGGATCAGCCGCAGCATGGTATCCACCGCCCGCGGCTCGAGCGCCGCTTTGCGCAACTCGACCATCAGCTTGTAGAACTCAGCCAGCGGCGGCAGCGCCCGCTGCGCCAACCCGGCGCCGCCTTCGAGCGCCGTCTCCATTGCCTGGAGAAAGGCGAGATTGCGCTCCAGCATCACCTGCTCGAGGGCATCCACGGTGACCTTGCCCAGACCACGCGCTGGGGTGTTGATGATGCGCAAAAAGGCGATCGAGTCGGCCGGGTTGATGGCGGCCCGCAGGTAGGCCAGCAGATCGCGCACCTCGGCGCGTTCATAGAAGCTGAACCCGCCCAGCACCCGGTAGGGGAGGTTGAACCGGCGCAGCGCCTCCTCGAACAGCCGCGACTGCGCATTGGTGCGGTAGAGGATGGCCATCGAAGGCGGGTTCGCCGCCCCCATCCGCGACCGTATGGCCTCGGCCACCCACAGCGCCTCCTGCTCGGCATCCGGGGCCAGGCAGTAGCTGATCGCCTCGCCCGCCTCGGCCGCCGTCCACAGAACCTTGCCCTTGCGCTCGCGGTTGTTGGCCACCACGCTGCCGGCGGCGGCCAGAATGTTTTTGGTGGAGCGGTAGTTCTGCTCCAGCCGGATGACGCGGGCATCGGGGAAGTCACGCTCGAAGTCGAGAATGTTGCGGATATCGGCGCCCCGCCAGGAGTAGATGCTCTGGTCCTCGTCCCCCACCACGCACAGGTTCTGGGTCTGGCGGGTGAGCAGCCGCAGCAGTTCGTACTGCGGACGGTTGGTGTCCTGATACTCGTCAATCAGCAGGTGGCGGTAGCGTTCGTTATAGCGCGCCGCCAGGTCCGCATTCTGCCGCAGCATGCGCTCGGTCTCGAGCAGCAGATCGTCGAAATCGAGCGCATTGGCCTGCTTCAGCCCCGCCTGGTAACGCTCGTACACGACCGCCAGCCGCTCCGACTTGGGATCGCCGGCGCGTTGTTGAAACTCCGCCGGGGACCAGCCGCGGTTCTTGGCCGCCGAGATGCGGCTCAGCACCATGCGCGGCGCATAGGTCTTGTCGTCGAGGCCCAGGCTCTTCACCAGCGACTTCACCATGCGCATCTGTTCGTCGTCGGCGTAGATGACGAAGTCGCGCCGGCCGCCGATGGCGGGGTAGTCGCGCCGCAGGCTGCGCACACAGAAGGAATGGAAAGTGGAGACCTGGGGCAGTTCGCCCGGCTGGTAGCTGAGCAGCGCCGCCACCCGCTGCTGCATTTCCTGGGCGGCCTTGTTGGTGAAGGTCATGGCCAGGATGGCGTGCGGCGGGGTACGATAATGAGCCAGAAGATGGGCGATGCGGTGGGTGATGACCCGGGTCTTGCCGCTGCCCGCGCCCGCCAGAATCAGCAGCGGCCCCTCGACGTGCTCGACCGCCGCCCGCTGTTCGGGATTGAGGTCGGCGAGGCGCGCGGTGGGGGAAGCGGAAGACACACCCTATTTTAGCAAGCACCATGTACTGGTTTTACTCCATCCTGCTGGGCCTGGGACTGATCGGCCTGACGCCGCTGCTGCTGCTGCGCAACTCGCCCGACGGGCGCTACACCCGCTTTCTCAGCGAGCGCCTGGGGAGAGTGCCGGAGCCGGCGCGCGGCGCCATCTGGCTGCACGCCGTCTCGGTGGGCGAAGCGCTGGCGGTGGAACGGCTGATCGAACAACTCAAGCAGCGCTTCCCCACCCGCCCCGTGGTCCTTTCGGTCACCACGGCCACCGGGCGCAGCGTAGCCACACGCCGCATCGCCGCCGATCTGATTTTTTATTTCCCCCTGGATTTCCGCTTTGCCGCGCGGCGCACCCTGCGCGCCATCCGTCCCGACCTGGTCATCATCGCGGAGACGGAAATTTGGCCCAATTTCCTGCGCGAAGCGGCGGCGGCGAACGTGCCGGTGATGTTCCTGAACGGGCGCATCTCGGGCCGCAGCTTCGCCCGCTACCGGCTCATTCGGCGCCTGCTGCGCCCCACCCTCGCCCAGGTGAGCGGCTTTTTGATGCAAACCCCGACCGACGCCGAGCGGATTCTCGATCTCGGCGCGCCCGCCGAGCGGGTCCAGGTGGCGGGCAATCTCAAATTCGACCTCATCCCGCCGGCGCAGCCAGGGTTTATTGAACGCCTGCGAAAGGAACTGCAACTGGCGGGCATTGACCAGGTGATTGTGGCGGGCAGCACCATGGAGACGGAAGAAGAGCCGGTGCTGGACGCCTACCAGCGCGTGCGCTCGCCGCAACGGCTGCTCATCCTGGCGCCGCGGCATCCGCAGCGCTTTGACAAAGTGGCGCAGTTGCTGGCGGCCAGCGGCCTGCCCTGGCTGCGGCGCTCGCAGTTGGGCGAACCCGGGGCGCTGCTCCCGGCGGGCGGGGTGCTGCTGCTCGATTCCCTCGGCGAGCTGGCCAGCGCCTATCAGTTGGCCACGCTGGCGTTTGTGGGCGGAAGCCTGGCGCCGCATGGCGGCCACAACCTGCTGGAACCGGCCTACTGGGGCGTGCCGGTGGTGTTTGGGCCGCACATGGAAAACTTTGCCGCCATCGCCGAGCAGTTTCTGGCCGCCGGGGCGGCGCGGCGCGCCGCCAGCCCGCGCGAACTGTGGCACGTGTGGCAGGAGCTGCTCGACCAGCCGCTGGCGCGCGAGCGGGTGGGCGCGGCGGCGCGGCTGTTGCTCGAGTCCCAGCGCGGTGCGACGCAGCGGGCGCTGGAAGTGATTGGTACACTTTTGATGTGCCCAGCAAACCTTTCGAAATAGCCGTCCTCTCCGATGCCAGTTGGCCGATCCCTCCGGGCGCCGGGGTGGGCGTGGCCCGGCTGCTGTCCACCGCCTGGACGCGCGCCGGGGTGGCGCTGGAGACGGCGGCGGTGACCGGACGGGTATGGATCGCCGGCGGCTGGCAGGCGGAGTTGACCGTTCAGGGTGAAGCGCGGGCGGAATCGGCGGGGTTTGAACTGGGCCACCACCTGCTCTGCCGCCTGGCCGAGTTCGGCGCCAAACAGGCGGGCGGCGAGCTGGGCGAACCGGTACTGCGCAGCTTCGACGACCTCGCCACCCACTCGCCCGCGGCGCTGCTGCATTATCTGGCCGGCCTGGGGAGCGAGGGCGCGGCGGCGCAACGCGAGTGGCGGCGGGCGTTTGAACTCGACCCCCAGATGGCGGCGCCGCGCACCGCGCTGGCGGCGGCGCTGTTGTCGTCGGGCCAGGCGGAGGCGGCGGCGGGGCTGCTGGCCGGCATCAGCCTGAGCGACGGCTTTGCCGCCGCCGACCTGGGGCTGGGACTGTGGGCGGCGGGCGAGCAGGCGCTGTCGTTTGAACTGTTGCAGGCGGCGGTGAAGGCCAACCCCCAGAACGCGCTGGCGCTGGCCGCGCTGGCGGCGCAACTGGCGCGCCGCGCCTCGGGGGGCGAAGACGCCGAGCAGCACGAGGCGCTCGATGAAGCCCAACTGCTGGCCACCCAGGCCACCCAAATGGCCGGCGACGACTACCGTACCTGGGCGGCGCTGGCCGACGTGCACCGCGCCCGGGGGGATTTTTCCCAGGCCGGATTTTTCTACGGCCTCGCCCTGCGCCTGGCGCCGGACGCGCCCGCCCTGCTCAAGGACGCCGGCGCCAACTGGCTGCAGGCGCGGCAGGCGAAGCAGGCGCTGCCGCTGATCGAGCGCGCGCTGCAGGCCGCCCCCGACGACGCCGAGAATCTGGGCAATCTGGCCTTTGCCCATCTCCTGCTGGGCGACCCGCAGGCGGCGCTGGTGGCCGCGCGCCGGGCGGCGAAGCTGGGACCCAACCATGCCCGGCTGCGCATCCTGCACGGCGACCTGGCGCTGCGCGCCGGCAAACGCGAGGAAGCGTTCGAGGCCTGGGCGCGGGCGGCCGAGCTCGATCCCGGCCT
>DATBPS010000084.1:0-1681 GCA_036561225.1 Terriglobales bacterium | reverse complement strand
GTTCCGGAGCAGGTCACCGCGCTGCGGCCGCGGCTGCTGATTCTGGACCTGATGCTGCCGGCGGCGCATGGGCTGGAGATTCTGCGGGCGCTGCGGCGCGACCCGCTGCACCGGGGTTTGCCGGTGCTGATTCTGACCGCGCTGGGGGCGGAGGCGGACCGCATCCGCGGCCTCGAGCTGGGCGGCGACGATTACATGACCAAGCCCTTCAGTCCGGCCGAGCTGACGGCGCGGGTGCGGGCGCGGCTGCGGAGGGCGCCGGCCGCGGCGGCCGAGGTGAGCGCCGGTGCGCTCCGCCTCGATCTGCGCGCGCGCACCGCCGTGCTCGCCGGCCGCCCGCTGGAGCTCAGCGACACCGAGTTCCGGCTGCTGGCCTTCCTGATGCAGACCCCGGGCGCGGCGCATACGCGGCGGGAGATCGTCGAGGCGGTGTGGTCGCCGCAGCACTTCATCACCGACCGGGCGGTGGACGTCACGCTGCGGCGGCTGCGCACCCGGCTCAGCGGCTCGGAGGAAGCGCCGGGGTGGATCACCGCCGTGCGCGGGGTGGGGTACCGGTTCGATCCGCCGGAGTGAAGGCAACTGGCAATGGGAGCAATGCTATCGTTGGTCCCATGAAGAGCCTGCACATACGCAATCTGGCGGACGAGGTGGTGGAGCGTCTGCGGCGGCGGGTTGCGCGGCACGGGCGGTCGGCCGAGGCCGAGCCCGACTTTGCGACGCTGGCGGCGGAGTTGCGGCGCGCCACGCGGGGGCGGCGGCATACGCCGGCCGAGGTGCTGCAGCGCCAGGGGCGGCTGGAACGCTGACGGGCGTTGATTGGCGCGGGACCCCGAGTGGCTTCGCCACTCGACCCGCTTGACGCTCGACCGGGCCGGGGGCCCCACAAGCCCCAGCCCGGCCGGGTGGTGGCGTTGGTTCCATAAGGCTGGGATATAGTCGAAGGCATGGCTCTTTGTCCTCGTTGTCAGCAGGCGGTGGGCGCCGGAGACCGGTTTTGTCCGAACTGCGGGGCGGCGCTGGCGGCCACGCAGGCGATGACCCCAGGCGCGGCGGCGGCGCCGGGCGGGGTGAGCGCGCCCGCGGAGGGACGGCTGGGGACGGCGAAGTATCGCATCGTGGGCTACGAGATGCAGGGCGTGGCGGTGTCGCTGTCGCCGGGCGAGAGCGTGATGGCCGAGCCGGGGGCGCTGCTGTACATGCGCGGCGGGGTGACGATGAACACCGCCATGAGCGGCGGGCTGATGTCGGGCTTCAAGCGGGCGCTGGCGGGGGATTCGTTTTTTTTGGCGCACTTCACCGCCGATGGCGGCGCGGGCGAGGCGGCGTTTGCCGCGCCCTATCCGGGCACCATCCATGCGCTGGAGATCGGCCAGCGGCAGTGGCTGTGCCAGCGGCATTCGTTTTTGTGCTGCAGCCCGGGGGTGACGCTGTCGGTGGCGCTGAGCCAGAAGCTGGGCTACGGATTGTTCAGCGGCGAGGGATTTATCCTGCAAACGCTGAGTGGTCAGGGCGACGCGCTGGTGCACGCGGGGGGACATTTCATCCGCATGGATTTGGCGGCGGGCGAGCAGATCCGTGTGGACACGGGCAGCGTGGTGGCGTTTGATCACCAGGTTGGCTACACCATCGAGTTCGTGAAGGGCTTCAAGAACCTGCTGTTCGGCGGCGAGGGGATGTT
>DATBPS010000083.1:0-12878 GCA_036561225.1 Terriglobales bacterium | reverse complement strand
GTCGTCAAGCTGGCGGGCGAGGCGTCACGCAACTTCGACCTCATGTTGCGCCCGCTGGACCCCAACGTACGGCTGGTCAATGCCGCCACCCTGCCGTCCGGCGCGGCGGCGGGCGCGGCGGCGCGCCGGCTGCCCGCGCCGCCGACGCTGGCCGAGTGGGGCGCGGCGCGCCGGCAGCAGCATACCGATGATGCGGTGGCGCTGTGGGTGAGCGGACTGCGCATGTTGCAGGATGAGGATGCCGAGGGCGCGCGCGAGGCGCTGCTGCAGGCGGGCAAGCTGGCGCCGCAGGCAGCGCCGGTGTGGCTCGACCTCTCCGAGGCGGACGGGAACCTGAGCGACGCCAGCCAGAGCTGGGCTGCCGCGCAGGTGGAACAGGCGGCGCACCAGGCGCTCACCGCCGCTCCCGGCGCGCTGCGCGCCTTCGACCGGCTGGGCCACGTGTATGAATCGCAGGGCAAGGTGACCCAGGCGGCGGAACAATTCGCCCGCTGCGCCAACCAGGGATTCGGCGACTGCGACTGGTCGTCGTTCCACCTGGCCGCCGGACAGCACTGGCGTCCGGAGGCGGAGAGCGCGCTGGAGCATGCCCTGGCCGACTCCGGCTCGGACTGGCAGGCGATCACCAGCGGGCTGGAGTTTTATTCCGCCATGGGCGATGAAGCCCGGCTGCAGCAGTGGGAGCAGGTGCTTCGGGCTGATCCGCGCGCCGCTGGGGCGCTGGGCCAGTATGATCTGCGCCATGGGCGGGCGGCGGAGGCGGCGACGCTGCTCCACACCGCCATCGGCTTTGATCCCTCCTCCGCCGACCTGCACCGCGAATGGATCGAGGCGCTGCTCGAGAGCGGCGATGTCGCCCAGGCGGCGCAAGTGGCCGCGGCGGCCACCCAGGCGTTTCCCCGCGACTGGCGCATCGCCGAAGCCGCCGCCCAGGTGGCGCTGCGGCAGGGCCCGCAATCGGGCCTGGCGGCCCTGCGCCAGCACCAGTTCAACCGCAACCTGCTGCGGCATCAGGCCGACTTCCTGCAAGGAGAGCGCTTCTGGGCGCCCTGGTACCACTCCTCCGCGCAGATCATCGCCGATGCGCCCGGCAAGAGCGAGTACCCCAACGCCAGCGCCATCCTGGTCTTTGACCAGATGGTGAACCGCGTCAACCCCGACTCCACCCAGGACCAGTACATCCACCAGATCTACCGCGTGCTCAACGCCGCCGGCATCTCCCAGTTCGGCGACGTCACCACCATCGCGCCCGGCAGCGACCTCCTCACCCTGCGCACCATCAAGCAGGATGGCCGCATGCTGCTGCCCGAAAACCTCTCCAACCTCAGCGATGTCACCATGCCGGGGCTGGAGGCGGGCGACTACATCGAGATCGAGTTCGTGCAGCACGTGGGCGTATCGCGCGTCATCCCGGCCACGCTCGACAACAGCTCCTTCTTCATCTTCAACTCCTCCACCGAGCCGTACCATTATTCGGACTACATCGCCCTCACCCCGCCCCACTACCCGCTGCTGCTCGATCAGGAGCGCTTCCCCAGCCAGCCCCTGGTCCGCACCATGCCCGACGGCTACACGGCGCGCGAGTGGCTGGTGCAGAAGACCCGCATCCTGGTCACCGAACCCAACATGCCGCCCGAGCAGACGCTGGTGCCGAAGGTATGGATCAGCAGCCCCCAGACCTGGGAACAGATCAGCCGCTACTACGCCGACCACACCTACGCCGTGCGCCGCACCACCCGCGAGATGCAGACCGAAGCCGCCACTCTGACCGCCGGCAAATCCAGTGACGTGGCCAAAGCGGACGCCATTTTTGCCTGGGTGGCGACCAACATCCAGCCCGGCCAGGGGTCCATCCTCACCCCGGCGCGGCAGTACTTCACCGACCGCAACGGCAACCGCATCGCCACCTTCCTGGGCCTGCTCTCGGCCGCGCGCGTGCCCTTCCAACTGGTGATGGCGCGCGAGTCGACCGACGACAGTTCCATCAAGATCCCCAGCGTGTTTCAGTTCCAGTACCCGCTGGTGCATGTGGCGGCGACGGCCGCCGACACCGCGCCCGCCGCCGGGTGGTACGACCTCACCGGCGATTTCGCCAGGCTCGGGTATGTGGGGGCCAGCGTGCGCGGAGGCCTGGCTCTGGCGGTCGCCGCCGACATCCCGGGCGGGAGCGGCGGCGAGTTTACCCATGTGCCCGATTACAACTCCCCCTACGACGGCCTGTCGGTTGCCGTCACCGGCACGGTCGGCGAGACCGGCGACGCCACGCTGCACGTGAAGATGGAGTTTCACGGACCGGCGGGCGAGCAGGTGCGCACCGAGTTGGCCAACCTGCCCGCCGCCAGCCTGCCGCAGGTCTATCAGCAGATACTGCTGGCCAGCTATCCCAGCGCCACCGCCAGCGGCGGCAGCATCGAGAACCGCACCACCAAGGGCGAACCGCTGATCTTTGACATTGACGCCACCGTGCCCGACTTTGTGCACAGCAGCGGCACAGGCTCCAGCGCAACCTGGGATATCGAACGCCTTACCGGATCGGTCGGCGTGCTCAACCGCTACGCTCCCCTCGCCACCCGCACCGAGCCGCTGCTAATCCCCGGCGAGAGCTTCGAGCAAACGCAACTGACGCTTACCCTCCCGGCCAAGTTCGGCGCGGCCACTCTACCCGCGCCCGCCCAGCTCGACAACCGCTACGGCACGTTCAGCTCGAGCTTCAGCCAGCACGGCAACCAGATCGTTTTCCAACGCCGCCTGCTGCTCAAAGCCAACCGCGTTCAACCCAACCAATACAGCGACTTCCGCTCCTTCGCCGAAGCCGTTGACACCCAGGACCGCCTCGAAATCACCGGCCACGTCACCTCCGCCCCCCGCCCCTAACCCCGTTCACCGTTCACTGTTCGCTGTTCGCTGTTTTGTCCCTGTTCCCTGTTCCCTGTTCCCTGTTCACTGTCTTCCCATCTGCACCGGCGCGCTCAGCGTGATAGTGATGGGCGTTCCCGAGGGCAAATCCAGTTCCCCCGTCTGGCTCGACAGCACCACGCCCAGACCGGCGCCGAGCAACCCGCCGATGCCCGCCCCCTTGCCGCCGCCCGCGATGGCGCCGATCAGCGCGCCCACCGCTCCGCCCGCTGCCGCCGTACCCACGGTGCGCCGCGTCTTCGACTGTTGGACGCCGCCTTCATTGGTGGTTGACGGCTGTCCGGTAATGACGTTGCCGATGCCGCTCTGCTGGTTGATGTTGCTGAGTTGAGCCTGCAGAGGAAACGACTGGCCATCGGGCAGGCGAAGCTGGTTGAACTCCAACTGGATGCGTGAGGTTCCGGAGACGCTGCCGGCGCGCTCGACCGAGGCCACCCGGCCCTCGACCGTACTGCCCTGAGGAACCAGGGTCTCACCGTTGGTGCCGGTCACAGGGGTGGAGATCGTCGCGGTGA
Source organism: Terriglobales bacterium (assembly GCA_036561225.1). GTDB lineage: Bacteria > Acidobacteriota > Terriglobia > Terriglobales > SCQP01 > SCQP01. The sequence continues at coordinate 9,447 of DATBPS010000083.1, read as the reverse complement.
AGGTGTCATTCGGCTGGCTGCTGCGGGTGCTCAGGGTGTTGTTGAGCTTGAGATCGAGGGCGGTGCCGGCGGGCAGGGTGCGCGGGCCCTGCTGCTGCTGACCCATGTTGGCGCCCGGTTGGGCAGCGCCGTAGGGCTGGGCGGAAAGCTCGCCACTATAGGAACGCTGGCGGGGCGCGTTCTCGTTGCTGGTGCGGCCGTAGAAGCCGTCGTCATAGCCGGATTCGTAGCCACTGCGGAAGTTCATCTCGTAGGTCTGCTGGTCCACTCCGGCGCTGGGCGCATACCCGAGCGTGGCCGACTGGTACTCCGGCTTGCTCTGAAAGTTGTACGGCGCGTGGCCGCGGTAGTCATTGGTACCGGCGCGAAAGCCGGCGTTGTAGCCGGCGGTGCGAATCGAATTCAGTTGTCCACTAGGCGACTGTGAAGTCTCCTGTTGCGGATACTGGCCCAACAAGGTGATAGGCAGGCAGAGAACCAGCCCGAGCAGAAGTGAGAACCGCATGTTGCCTCCGAGCCTTGCTCAGATGCATCACCGCGTGGGAGGGTTGAAGCGGCAGCATGGAAACTTCTACAATCACAGACACATGGGCCAGCTCCGCTTTTTCCGTCGTATGCAGCTTGCCCCCGGGGTGCGGCTGAACCTGAGCAAGCGTGGCGCTTCGGTCAGCTTCGGGGTGCGTGGCGCGCATCTCACGGTGGGCCGTAGCGGCATTCGGCGCACGGTGGGGCTGCCGGGCACCGGTCTCTTCTATACTTCCCACCAAGGCTGGCACTCGGGCGCACACACCGCCCCGCACTTCGCCCCGCCCGGCGCGTGCGCGCCGCCCCCCTCGCCCGCCTCGCCGCAGGCGCGCAACAGCTACCGCACCATTGCCTTCATCCTCGCCGCCCTGCTGCTGCTCACCATCCTGGGCCAGATCTTCGGGCGTTGACAGGCGCCGCCCTGGTGGGCGCCCCGCGTGTCAGCTCTATGCGCACCGATTCCAAACGCCCAGGCTTGTGGTTACGGTTAGGATGGAGTTATGAAGCTGAAGGTCGAGATACCGGCTTCACTGCTGAAGGAAGCCAAGGCCTACGCCCGCCGCCGCGGGATTCCGCTGCGGCAAATGCTGCAGGAGGGCATGCGACTGGCGCTCGATCGGGAGCCGCGGGGGCGGCGGCTGTTTCGCCTGCGCGATGCATCGCGCAACCTGGGGCCGATGCTGGTGGAGAGCTGGCCCGAGATTCGCCGCGCCATCTACAGCGGACGCGGAGAGTAGGTGGCGGGCAGCTCGATTGCCGTGGACGATCCGCGGCTTTTCCCGCACCCGGAGCCCATGGAATCGTGAATGGGCCGAAGGGGATTGCACTCGCGTCGGGTCTGGACTAGCGTGGTGGCATGGCCGCCCAGCGTTCGCCGCGGTTGCGATGGTGGGGGGTGGTTTGTGTTCCGCTGTTGGCTGTCGGCTGCGGCCCCGGGTTGGCGTATCACCTGCACCTGGATAGCCTGATCCCACCGCGGGTGGCGGCGGTACCGGCACCGGTGCGCCTGAGGCTGCACTGTCCAGGCGGGGCGGAGCGACGCTCCCTGTCATGGGGCGGCGCCGGGGGCGGGCTGCAATGGAGCGTCTCGCGAGGCGGGTTGGAGGCGCGGCTTTACCCAACGATCGGACGGCTTAACGATATGATGCCGCCTGCGCTGGAGCGGGGGGTCGAAGGACTGCGCGCACAGCTCGATGAGGAGGTCGCGGCGGGATGCATTTCCGCGGATAGCAGGGCCGCATTCCTCCGCCAACTGGTTGAAGGCCTGACGCTCAACTCGGGCCTGGCGCAAAAGATTGTGCTCGGGCCCTATTTTTCCGAAGACTACATAGATATTGGTGGGCCGGTGGAGCTCTATCTTGCCTACCCGCTTGCTCCCGCACGCCCGGGCGACTACTCGCACGGGTACGTCGAGCGGACAATTCACCTGGTTGCGACCGGGAGCGGCGGCCGCGGTCGGCTGGTGGCGGGAAGGCCACACGCAGTGGGCGCGGCAGTCCCCAACGAACTGCCCACCCCACCTTTTAAAGTTCATGAGGCTGATCCATCCCGCCTCGTCCGCCTCTTCTTCGTGGTTCGCTACGAAGTGCAGGAGCCGGGCGGAGGCCGCGATCACAACGCCGCACTGCTCACCGCGGAGACGCAGGTGGAACTCGCGCGGGCTTCGGCGCGGCTGGCCCGGGATCCCGCCGCTTGTGCGCAATTGGATATCGCCGGCGCGACTTGTCAGCCGGTGCCGCTCGCTGTCGAGTTGGAGGCCCGGGTGAAGGTGCAGGTAGACGGGCGCGACGTGGCCGTGCCACTGCCGGCGACGGTGGCCATGGCCCTGGGCAACGATTCCCCAGGCGATCTGCGTGTCTATAGGGATTACAAAGGGCGGTTGGTCCCGGTCTCAGCGGACGGGGGAACGGCGGCGCTCATGAACTTGAGGCTGATTGGCGGCGAGCACATCTTCACCCGGAAATGAAAGGGGCGGGCCGAAGCCCGCCCCGGAGGGTTTGGGTTGAAACGCCTGGTTATTCCGCGCCGAGGTCTTCGAGGTCGCTGTCGGCGTCGGTGTCGTTGCGGAACAGGTCGAGGGCGCGCTCGGCCTCCTCGTAAGGCGAAGGCGGGAGTTCGACCGCGGCCAGGGCGGCGAGTTCCTCCTCCTGCTCGCCCACCAGGCGGACGTTGCGGTACCGCTCGAGGCCGGTGCCGGCGGGAATGAGCCGGCCCATGATGACGTTTTCCTTGAGGCCGCGCAGGTAGTCCACCTTGCCCTGGATGGAGGCTTCGGTGAGCACGCGCGTGGTCTCCTGGAACGACGCCGCGGAGATGAAGCTGTCGGTCGAGAGCGAGGCCTTGGTGATGCCCAGCAGCAGCGGACGGCCGGTGGCCGGGCGCTTGCCGAGGGCGATCACGCGCTCGTTCTCTTCGCGGAAGTGGAACTTGTCCACCTGCTCGTCCACCAGGAATTCGGTGTCGCCCACATCCTCGACCCGCACCCAGCGCATCATCTGGCGGACGATGGTCTCGATGTGCTTGTCGTTGATGTTGACGCCCTGCAGCCGGTAGACTTCCTGGATTTCGTTCACCAGGTACTCCTGCAGCTCCTTCTCGCCCAGGACGGCGAGGATGTCGTGCGGGTTGCGCGGGCCGTCCATGAGCGGCTCGCCGGCGTGCACCCTCTCACCCTCCTGCACGGCGATATGGACGCCGCGGGGGAGCAGGTACTCCTTCTCGTTGCCGTTGTCGGCCACGACCAGGATTTTGCGCTGGCCCTTGCTGATGTCGCCGTACTTCACCGTGCCGTCAATCTCGCTGATGACAGCGGTTTCGCGCGGCTTGCGGGCCTCGAAGAGCTCGACCACGCGGGGCAGACCGCCGGTGATGTCCTTGGTCTTGGTGGTTTCCCGCGGGATCTTGGCGAGCACGTCGCCGGGGGCGACCTGGACGCCGTCCTGCACCATCAGGTGGGCGTGGGAGGGCATCAGGTACTTGCGCCCCTTGCCCTTGGCGTCGCCGATCAGAACCTGCGGCTGGCGCTTCTCGTCGGACGACTCGGTCACCACCCAGTGCGAGAGGCCGGTGACGTCGTCCACCTCCTCCTGCAGGGTCGAGCCCTCGTCCATGTCCTTGAACTTCACCGTGCCGCCGATTTCCGTGAGGATGGAGAAGGTGTAGGGATCCCACTCGAGCAGGATCTCGCCCATCCCCACCGCATCGCCCTCGTTCTTCTTCAGGCGGGCGCCGTAGACGGCGGTGTAGCGTTCGCGCTCGCGGCCCTTTTCGTCCACGATGGCGACCATGCCGTTGCGGTTCATCACCACCAGGCCGCCGTCCTTGCTGCGCACCGTGGCCAGGTTGTGGAAGCGCAGGAAGCCCTTGCTCTTGGCCTCCTGGCGCGACTGCTCGCTGACCCGGCTGGCGGTGCCGCCGATGTGGAAGGTACGCATGGTGAGCTGGGTGCCGGGCTCGCCAATGGACTGGGCGGCGATGACGCCCACCGCCTCGCCCGTCTCCACCGCCTTGCCGGTGGCCAGGTTGCGGCCGTAGCAGGCGACGCAGACGCCGCGCTTGGATTCACAGGTGAGCACCGAGCGGATCAGCACCTTCTCGATGCCGCTGCTCTGGATGCGGGCGGCGAGGGTCTCGTCAATCAACTGGTTGACGCCCACGATGATCTGCCCCTCGAAGTCGCGGACCGGCTCCAGCGAGACGCGGCCGACGATGCGGTCGCGCAGGCTCTCCACCGTTTCCCCGGCATCCACGATGGCGCGCACCGTGATGCCGTCCACCGTGCCGCAGTCGTCGTCGCTGATGATGACGTCCTGGGCCACGTCCACCAGGCGGCGGGTGAGGTAGCCGGAGTCGGCCGTCTTGAGCGCCGTGTCGGCCAGCCCCTTGCGCGCGCCGTGGGTGGAGATGAAGTACTGCAGCACCGTCAGCCCCTCGCGGAAGTTGGCGGTGATGGGGGTCTCGATGATCTCGCCCGAGGGACGGGCCATCAGTCCGCGCATGCCCGAGAGCTGGCGGATCTGCTGCTTGGAGCCGCGGGCGCCGCTGTCGGCCATGACGTAGACCGGATTGACGGTGCCTTCGCGGTCCTGCTTCTCCAGCACCGAGAACATCTCATCCGAGACGCGCTCGGTGATGTTGGACCAGATCTCGACCACCTTGTTGTAGCGTTCGCCGTTGGTGATGGCGCCGTCGAGGTACTGCTTCTGCACCTCGACCACCGCCTTTTCGGCGTCGCGCACCAGCACCGCCTTGTTGGCCGGAATTACCAGGTCCTCGATGCCGATGGAGATGCCCGAACGGGTGGCCGCCAGGAAGCCCAGCGACTTGATGCCGTCCAGCATCTTCACCGAGTCCTCCAGGCCCGATTCCAGATAGGCGTAGTTGACCAGCGAACTGAGGCCCTTCTTCTTCAGCAGCCCGTTGATGTAGGGCATGCTCTTGGGCAGATGATCGTTGAGGATGACCGTGCCCACTGTGGTGGGGAGCAGGGTGCGGTCCACCGTCTGCACCTCGGCGTGGGTCACGTCCTGGGAGTCATAGGCGGCGGCCAGATCAATCAGCCGGCCGCTGTAGCGCAGCCGGATGGGGGTCATGATCTCGACCTCGCCCATCTCCAGGGCGATGAAGACATCCTCATCCGAAGCGAAGGTGCGCCCGGCGCCCTTGGCCTTCTGGTTGGCCTTGGTCAGGTAGTACACCCCCAGCACCATGTCCTGGCTGGGCACGGTGATGGGATGACCGCTGGCGGGCGAGAGGATGTTGTTGGCGCTCAGCATGAGCACGCTGGCCTCCACCTGCGCTTCCGGGGCGAGGGGGATGTGCACCGCCATCTGATCGCCGTCAAAGTCGGCGTTGAAGGCGGTGCAGACCAGGGGGTGAATCTTGATCGCCTTGCCCTCGACCAGCACCGGCTCGAAGGCCTGGATGCCGAGGCGGTGGAGGGTGGGGGCGCGGTTGAGCAGCACCGGGTGATCCTTGATCACCTCTTCCAGGATGTCCCAGACGATGGGTTCATGCTGCTCGACCATCTCCTTGGCCATCTTGATGGTGGTACAGTGGCCGGTCTGTTCGAGGCGGTGGTAGATGAAGGGCTTGAACAGCTCGAGCGCCATCTTCTTGGGCAGGCCGCACTGGTTGAGCTTGAGCTCGGGGCCGACCACGATCACCGAACGGCCGGAGTAATCCACGCGCTTGCCCAGCAGGTTCTGGCGGAAGCGTCCCTGTTTGCCCTTGAGGGTGTCGGAGAGGGACTTGAGCGGGCGGTTGTTGGCGCCGCGCAGCACGCGGCCGCGACGGCCGTTGTCGAAGAGGGCGTCCACCGCCTCCTGCAGCATGCGCTTTTCGTTGCGCACGATGACCTCGGGGGCGTGCAGCTCCATCAGCTTCTTCAGCCGGTTGTTGCGGTTGATCACGCGCCGGTAGAGGTCATTGAGATCGCTGGTGGCGAAGCGGCCGCCGTCCAGAGGCACCAGGGGGCGCAGCTCGGGGGGGATGACCGGCAGCACTTCGAGGATCATCCACTCCGGCTTGTTCTGGCTCTTGCGGAAGGCGTCCACCACCTTCAGGCGCTTGGCGTACTTGATCTTCTTCTGCACCGAGGTCTCGGTGCGCATTTTGTCGCGCATCTCGACCGCCAGTTCGGCGATCTCCACCCGCTTGAGCAGCTCGCGGATGGCCTCGGCGCCCATGAGCGCGGTGAAGCGGCCGCCCATGCCCTCGGCCATGAGGGTGCGGTACTCGTCCTCGGTGAGCACCTGGCGCTCCTTGAGCGAGGTGTCGCCGGGGTCCACGACCACGTAGGCCTCGAAGTAGAGAACCTTCTCCAGCTCGCGCAGGCTGATGTCGAGCAGGTGGCCGATGCGGCTGGGCAGGCCCTTGAAGAACCAGACGTGGCTGCACGGCGAGGCCAGCTCAATGTGGCCGAGGCGCTCGCGGCGCACCTTGGAGAGGGTGACCTCGACCCCGCACTTGTCGCAGATCACGCCCCGGTGCTTCATGCGCTTGTACTTGCCGCACAGGCACTCCCAGTCGGTGACCGGGCCGAAGATGCGGGCGCAGAAGAGGCCGTCACGCTCCGGCTTGAAGGTGCGGTAGTTGATGGTTTCGGGCTTGGTCACCTCGCCGTGGGACCAGCTGCGGATCTTTTCCGGCGAGGCGAGGCTGATGCGGATGCTGTCGAAGTCGGCGATGAGATTGGCGCGGTCGTAAGGGCTGCTGCGATACATAAGTTCTCCTCCGGGTCTTGGGGTTTCCGCGGTGGAAGGTGGCGGCTAGTCGTCGGCGGCGACGGCCAGCGGCTGAGGTTCTTTTTGGCTCTTCATCAACTCGACATCCAGACACAGCGATTGCAGCTCGCGGATGAGCACGTTGAACGACTCCGGCACGCCGGGTTCGATCGCCGCCTCGCCCTTGACAATCGCCTCGTAGATTTTGGCGCGTCCGTACACATCGTCGCTCTTGGCGGTAAGCAGTTCCTGGAGGATGTAGGCGGCGCCGTAGGCTTCGAGCGCCCACACCTCCATTTCGCCGAAGCGCTGGCCGCCGAACTGCGCCTTGCCGCCCAGCGGCTGCTGGGTGATGAGCGAGTAGGGGCCGATGGAACGGGCGTGGATCTTGTCATCCACCAAATGGCTGAGCTTGAGCATGTAGATGTAGCCGACGGTGACCGGCTGCTCGAACCAGTGTCCGGTGACGCCGTCGCGCAGCCGGGTCTTGCCGCTCTCCGGCAGGCCCGCCTGGCGCAGCAGCGCCTTGATTTCGTTCTCCCGCGCGCCGTCAAACACCGGCGAGGCGAAGGTCAGCCCCAGGGCGCGGCCCGCCCACCCCAGATGGGTCTCGAGGATCTGGCCGACGTTCATGCGGCTGGGCACGCCCAGCGGGTTGAGCACGATCTCCACCGGCGTGCCGTCGGCCATGTAGGGCATGTCCTCTTCCGGCAGAATGCGGGCGATGACGCCCTTGTTGCCGTGACGGCCGGCCATCTTGTCGCCCACCGAAAGCTTGCGCTTCATGGCGATGTAGACCTTGACCATCTTGATCACACCGGGGGGCAGCTCGTCGCCCTTGTTGAGCTTCTCCTTCTTGCCGCGGTAGAGGTCGGCGAGGGCCTGCTTCTGCCGGCTGACCAGCTCCTCGACCTCGTCCATCTGCTCGTTGAGGCGGGCATCCTTGTCGGTGAAGCGGGCCCGCTTCAGGTTGCGGGTCGAGACCTCGAACAGCATGTCGCGGTCAATCGGCACGCCCTTGTTGAGCAGCTTCTTGTTGGTCTTCTCGTCGTGCAGGTCCTGGGTCAGGGTCTTGCCGCCCACCAGGGCGAACAGACGCTTGACGCGCTCGTCGTCCAGGATGCGGACCTCGTCGGCGTGGTTCTTCTCCAGCCGCTCCTTCTCCCCTTCCTCGATGGACTTGGCGCGCTCATCCTTGTCGGCGCCCTTGCGGCTGAAGATCTTGACGTCCACCACGGTGCCCTCGATGCCGGGGGGGCAGTAGAGGGAGGCGTCGCGCACATCGCCCGCCTTTTCGCCGAAGATGGCGCGCAGCAGCTTCTCTTCCGGGGTGAGCTGGGTTTCGCCCTTCGGGGTCACCTTGCCCACCAGGATGTCGCCGGCCTTCACTTCCGCGCCGATGAAGGCGATGCCCGCCTCATCCAGCTTGGCGAGCGCAGCATCACCGACGTTGGGAATGTCGCGGGTGATCTCTTCGGGGCCGAGCTTGGTGTCGCGGGCCGCGACCTCGAACTCCTCGATGTGGATCGAGGTGAAGACGTCGTCGCGGACGATCCTCTCGCTGATCAGAATAGCATCCTCGAAGTTGTAGCCGTTCCACGGCATGAACGCGACGAGCACGTTGCGGCCGAGCGCAAGCTCGCCGAGCTCGGTCGAGGGACCGTCGGCGATGATATCGCCCTTCTTGACCTGATCGCCGACCTTCACCAGCGGACGCTGGTTGATGCAGGTGTTTTGGTTCGAGCGCTGGAACTTCATCAACCGGTAGATGTCGACGCCCGGCTTGGTCGGGTCGGCTTCCTCGGTCGCACGCACGACGATACGGGTGGCGTCGACCTGATCGACGATCCCGGTACGCCGCGCCCCGATCGAGGCGCCAGAGTCACGCGCAACCACGCCCTCCATGCCGGTGCCCACCAGGGGCGCGTCCGACTGGATCAGCGGCACCGCCTGGCGCTGCATGTTCGAGCCCATCAGGGCGCGGTTGGCGTCGTCGTTCTCCAGGAAGGGGATCAGGGCCGCGGCCACCGACACCACCTGCTTGGGCGACACGTCCATGAAGTCGACCTGGTCCTTGTGGGCCAGGGTCACTTCGCCGTTGATCCGCACGGTGACCAGATCCTCGACGATCTCGCCCTTCTTCAGCTCGATGTTGGCCTGGGCGATGGTGTGCTTGGCCTCTTCCATCGCCGACATGTAGACCACCTCCTCGGTGGTGTGGCCGTTCTTCACCCGGCGGTACGGGCTCTCGATGAAGCCGTACTTGTTCACCCGCGCGTGGGTGGCCAGCGAGTTGATCAGGCCGATGTTCGGTCCTTCCGGCGTCTCGATCGGGCAGATCCGGCCGTAGTGGGTCGGGTGCACGTCGCGGACCTCGAAGCCCGCGCGCTCGCGCGTCAGGCCGCCGGGGCCCAGGGCCGACAGGCGCCGCTTGTGGGTGATCTCCGACAAGGGGTTGGTCTGGTCCATGAACTGCGACAGCTGCGAGGAGCCGAAGAACTCTCTCACGGCCGCGGCCGCCGGCTTCGCATTGATCAGGTCGTGCGGCATGACCGTGTCGATATCGACCGAGCTCATGCGCTCCTTGATCGCCCGCTCCATGCGCAGCAGGCCGACGCGGTACTGGTTCTCGAGCAGCTCGCCCACCGAGCGGACCCGGCGGTTGCCGAGGTTGTCGATGTCGTCGATCTCGCCGCGG
>DATBPS010000082.1:0-29458 GCA_036561225.1 Terriglobales bacterium | reverse complement strand
CTGCCAGTCGCCGGTGACCGCCCAGGCGCGGACCGAGCGGCCAAAGCCGTAATATTGATCGCTGGTATACGCACCCGCACCCAGGTTGAGACCGCGGTCGAAGAGGCGGCGGGAAAGACCCTCATGCAGTTCGAACCCGGGTTGGCGCGAAGCTTCGCCCGCTTCCGGTTTGCGCGAGCGCGTGCTGGCGGGAAACTCGCCCGAGAGCGGGTCCATCACTCCCGCCTGCAGAGTGTTGGTCCAGGCCGCGCCCAGAGCGGTGCGCTGCTCCATCGCCACCTGCGGCGTCCAGGTCCATAGATTGCCGCTGTACCCAAAGGCGGGCACCGCCACCGAGGCATAGGAGGTCGGTTCGAGCGGTGAGATTAGTGGCGTGTCCAGACCGAAGAGCAGGGAAGTGTTTGACCAGTCGAGCCGTCCGCGCGCGATCTTGAGCCGCGCCAGGCCCCCGGCGCTGCCGTCGAGCGAGTTGGGCAGCCCGCCGAAGAAATCGGCGATCAACTCTCCGCTCGTCTTCCCGCCCCACAGCTCGGGTCCGGCGACCCGCAGCGAGATCTCACTTTGCCGCAGGCTGGCGCCCAGGTCGCCGGTGGCCGCCCCCGGGGGGACGCCAAAAGCGAGGTTGGGCACATCACTGTTCTCCACCCTGCCCTGGTTGCCGTACAGGTTCATCAGCATCAGGCCCGACAGCGTCAGGTGGAAGAGGCTGCCGCTGGACACCTTGGTCTGCTCCTGACTCGCCACCTGACCCTGAGTGACTGCCTGCTGATCGGCGGCGGCGGCGGTCTGTTGCTGCAACTGCGCCACCTGGCTTTGCAGTTGGGTCAGCGCCGCCTGATCGGCCGCCAACCGGGCCTGGGCGGCGGCCAACTGGGCGGTAATTTGCTGAATCTGGGCGGAGACAGACCCGCCCGTCTGCGCGGCGAGCGGTACGGCCAGCGCCAAAATCATCCAACAAATGTATCTCAGGCGGAACTCACACATCGTTTGCTCCAGTGACTATCGGTCGCGGCCGATAGATCCATGAACGGACCTCTCGCCGGCCCGGGCAGCCGTGCGGGTTGGGATTGGCTTTTACTCATCCCCATGAGGACGCGCTGGAACAATTTGCGCTTGCAGCACAAGCTGGTGCTCTCCATGGCGCTCATCTCGGCGCTGTTGACGGCCGGCGCCCTGGCTGTCATTCAGGTGCGGGTGCATGACCAGATAGACGGCCAGATCGGCCGGCAGGTGCAAAATTCACTGACCGCCTTTCAGAATTTTCAGGCGCGCAGCGAGGCGCTGGCCGCCTCCACCGCTCATCTGGTGGCCTCCGTGCCGTCGCTGGAGGCGGCGCTCAGCACCAGCGATGCCCGCACCGTGGAAGACCCCATCGCCGACATCAGCTCCACCCTGGCGCCCGGCACGCTGCTGGTGGTAGGAGATCGGGCGGGGCGTCTGATGGCGCGGGTGCCCACCGCCGGAGGGTTGGGCGCCGAACGGGCGGCGGGGCTGCTGCGCTCCAGCATCGCCCAGGCGCGCACGCGGGATTGGTGGTACGGGGACGGGCATCTGTACCAGGTATTTCTGCGCCCCGTGCTGCGCGGCGACCTGGCCGCGGGAAATCGGGTCGGGTGGGTGGCGCTGGGACGGGAAGTGGATCGCAACCTGGCCGAGCAGGTGAGCCAGCTGGCCGGTGGGGACGTAGTGTTCTCTTATCATGGCCGGCCGGTGGTCAGCTCCCTCGATGCCGCCGCCGAGCAGGCCTTCACCCAGGCGCGGCTGGCCGCGCGGCCGGGGCTGCGCCAGGGAGTGCATCTCGGTGGTGACACCTACTCGGTGGACACCGAAACTCTGGACGGCCCCGGTTCGCCGCAGATCACCGTGCTGCGCTCGTTCAGCCCCGAGCAAGCCTTCCTGCGGCAGCTCAACCGGCTGGTATTACTGATGGGATTTCTGGCCATGCTGATCGGCGCCGGGCTGGCTTACGTCATCGCCCGAGCCTTCACCCGCCCGCTTTCCGCCTTGGTCGAAGGCGCACGGGCGCTGGAGTCGGGCAATTATGCCTATCCCCTGCCACGGGCCGGGGGCGATGAAGCCGGGCAGTTGACCAGCGCCTTCAGCCGCATGCGCGACTCGCTCGATCACTCCCAGCAGCGCCTCCTGCGTTCGGCGCGCATGGAGGCGGTGGGCCAACTGGCGGGCGGCGTGGCCCACGATTTCAATAACCTCATCACCGTGGTCAACGGCTTCAGCGACCTGCTGCTCGAACGCGCCGGCCAGGACGCGACCACCAAGCGGTACGTCAGCCAGATCCGTCAGGCGGGTGACCGCGCCGCGGCGCTGACCCGTCAACTGCTGGTCTTCAGCCGCAAAGACACCGCCCAGGTGCAGGCAGTGGACGTCAACACCGTGGTTGCCGGGCTGCACAAAATGGTGGCCATGCTGATGGGCGAGCACATCGAGTTGAACCTGCGCACCGGCTCCAAGCTGCCGCGGGTGGACCTCGATCCCACCCACCTCGAACAAGTGGTGATGAACTTCGCCGCCAACGCCCGCGACGCCATGCCGCGCGGCGGCTCGATGACGCTGGCCACGGAACTGGTCGAAATACCGGCCGGCGGTGACCGCCGCTTCCCCGACGCCGCCCCCGGAACGTACGTCGAACTTTCCGCCCGCGACACCGGCATCGGCATGGATGCGGCCACCCAACGGCGCATCTTCGAACCTTTCTATACCACCAAGGAAGTGGGCAAGGGCACCGGACTCGGCCTCTCGACGGTGTATGGGATTGTGCAGCGCGCCCAGGGGTGCATCACGGTGGAGAGCGCGGTGGGCAAGGGCACATGCTTCCGGGTGCTGTTCCCGGCTTCGCGGGCCGGTGAGGTGGAGGCGGCTGCGGCGACCACCACGGCGGAGCAGCGGGGCGCCGCCGCGGGTACGATTCTGCTGGTCGAGGACGAGGAGGGACTGCGGGCCATGGCCTGCGAGGCGCTGCGCGAGGAAGGTTACGCGGTGCTGGAAGCCGCCAATGGCGAAGAGGCGCTGGCGCTGCTGCGGCGGCCGGGAACGAAGGTGGACCTGGTGATGAGCGACGTGGTGATGCCGCGCATGGGCGGAGCGGCGCTGACCCAGGAGCTGCGCCAGTCGCATCCGCGGTTGCCGGTGCTTTTGACTTCGGGACACACCGAGCGCGCGCTGGCCGACTACGGTGTGCAGCCGGATTCGGTGCCCTTCCTGGCCAAGCCCTTCGCTCCGGCCGCCATGCTGGCCAAGATTGACGAGCTGCTGCACCCGGCCGCGGTATAGAATCGCAGCCGTGGCTGCACGTGATCCTGTCCAGCTTCGTCCGCGACGCCCCGACCGGACTGGGGCTCAGGGGTCCCCAGCCCGGTCGAGCGTCAAGCGGGTCGAGTGGCGAAGCCACTCGGGGTCCCGCGCCAATCGACTGTTGCGTTGGTACGCGCGCCACCGGCGCGATTTGCCGTGGCGGGCGCGACCGGGCGAGCGGGCGGGAGCGTACCGGGTCTGGATCTCGGAGATCATGCTGCAGCAGACGAGGGTGACCGCCGCCGCGCCCTACTTTGCGCGCTTTTTGCAACGTTTCCCCGACGCGAACGCCCTGGCGGAGGCGGACCTGGACGCGGTGCTGGCCGCCTGGAGCGGCCTCGGCTATTACCGCCGCGCCCGTTACCTGCACGCCGCCGCCCGGCAAATCGTGGACCGGCACGGCGGCCGGTTTCCGCTCGCCTGGGCGGCGGCGCGGGCGCTGCCGGGCATCGGCGATTACACCGCCGCGGCGGTGCTCAGCATCGCTGCCGGTCAACCCCACGCCGCCGTGGACGGCAACGGGCTGCGCATCGCCCGCCGCCTCACCGCGCGTCCCCTCACCCTCGCCGAGGCGCGTCCGTTCTGGCAAGCGGCGCTCTCCCGGCGTTCTCCAGGCGCTTTCAATCAGGCGCTCATGGACCTGGGCTCGCTGGTGTGTCTGCCGCGGGCGCCGCGGTGTTCGGCCTGCCCGTTGCGCGCCGTCTGCCGCACCCGTGGCGCCGGCCCGTCGGCTCCGCGTCCGGCGCCGCGCCGCGTCGTCGAGCATTATGGCTGGGCGCAGCGTCGCGGCCGCATCTGGATGGTGCAGCGCTCCGCCCAGGCCGGCCAACTGGCCGGCCTGTGGGAGCTGCCGCCGGCCCCGGCGGAAGCACCGCTGCTGCTGTCGCTCAGCCATGCCATCACCAACCGCCGCATCACCGCCCACGTGCGGGTGCTGGAACGGCCCTCGGGCGAGGGGCAATGGATGGCATCTCGCGAGCGCGCTTCCGTGCCGCTCACCGGCCTGACAAAGAAGATCCTGCGGGCTTTGCGGCCTTAGCCCGTCCCGGCGCCGCCGGCAAATAGATCTGAAACTCGGCCCCGCTGCCCGGGGCGGATTGCACCTGCACCGCGCCGCCGCTCTGCTCGACCACGCCCAGCACCATGGCCAGCCCCAACCCGCTGCCGGCGCCGACCGGCTTGGTGGTGAAGAACGGCTCGAAGATGCGCTGGCGCGTGGCGTCGTCCATGCCGTGCCCGGTATCGCTTACCGACAGCAGCGCGTACTCGCCTTCCAGCAGCCCCACCCGCCGCGCTTCGGCTTCATCCAGCTGCAGGCCCTGGGTACGCACGCGCAGGATGCCGCCTCTGGGCATGGCGTCGCGGGCGTTGAGGGCCAGGTTGAGCAGTACCTGTTCCAGGCACCCCCCGTCCACTTCCACCGGCGCCAACTCCGGGTCCAGTTCCAGGTTCAGGTGAAGGTCTTTGCCCAGCACGTCCTCCAGCAACTCCGACGAGTCGCAAAGCAACTGGTTCAGATTGCGAAGGCCGGGATGCAGCTCCTGCTGTCGGCTGAAGGCCAGCAGTTGCCTGGTCAGTTCCGCCGCGCGCGCGCCGGCGCGTTCGATACCGGCCAGCCGGTGCACCGTCTCCTTGCCCAAGTCCGGCTGCAACTGAATCAGTTCGGCGAAGCCGTTGATGACCGTCAGCAGGTTGTTAAAGTCGTGGGCGATGCCGGCCGCCAGTCGTCCCACCGCCTCCATCTTCAGCGCTCGCCGCATCTGTTCTTCCGCCTGCAGACGCTCAGTGAGGTCGCGCAGCACTACCACGGCTCCCACCACAGTGCCGTCGGGAGCTATCGGATTGACCCGCACTTCGGCGTAAAAGCTGGTGCCGTCGGCCCGCCACAAAAGTTCCTGGGGTTGCAGGACTGGTTCACCCGCGTGCAGCTTCATCAGTCCGGTGCACTCCGACTCTGGGTACGGACTGCCATCCGCCCGGGTGTGGTGAATCACATTGTGCATCTGGAGGCCGACGTAGGCCGAAGGGCTGGCGTAACCGAAAATGCGTGCCGCTGCCGCGTTGGACCAGATGCACTTACCGTCGCTGTCGAGCGCATACACTCCATCGGCGGTGTTCTCCACCAGTTGCTGCGCGAGCGGCTCGGACAGACGCACTTCTACCTCACATTCATTCTTCTCAATCAAAGTGGCCCTCGTTCCACTCAGTTTACGAGGGCGGGATGACGGGGTCAATACGCGGAGCCACGCCAGTCAATCTATAGCCAGGGGCGGGTCGCGATCCTCGGCCGGCAGCGAGCGAACCACCCGCAGCAACCCCGAGCCGGAATTCCGCCACCCCAGCCGGACCACACGATGGTGCCGGATTACACCGCGGGAGGTAATCACCACCGTTGCCGCGCTGCCGGGGTCAACGTCGTAGCTGCGGGCGGTCGCGCCCTGAGGGTCGGAGAGGAACACGAAAGGAAACCCACGGCGGATATGGAAAATGCGCAACTCCGGCAAAGGATCGGTGGTGACCACCACCACTTCGGTCGCCATCTCGACAAAGTGGTCGTAATGCCGCAGCAGGCTCCAGAGTTGCCACCGGGGCCGTGCGCCGTAGGCGCTGGGGAGGAACAAAAGTACCACCGGACCCAGGCGATGGAATTCGCTCAGCCAGCGGGTGTGCGCATCGGTATCAGGAAGGCTGAACTCGAGCGCCAACTCGCCGATTACCGCCGCCATAGCCACAGTCTACCGCCCCTCCTATGCTGATGCGCGGCACTGCCCGGAGGCCGTATCCTGCTCACTCCAAAGCTGCGACAAGCGCCTCGGGTGCCGTGATCGGCAAGCGGCAGGTATAGTCTTCGCACAAATAGGCGGACGCCGCCTGACCCTCCGGCGCGGGCGCGGGCACGATCCAGTAGCCGGGCAGAAACCGCGCGCGGGCGGCGCGCAATAGTGCCTGGGTGTCGGCGCGCTTCGCCGCGCCGGTGATCATCAACCGCTTGGCCGGCGCCGCGGCGGCCGCCAGCGCACCCGCCATCTGCGGGAGGGCCTGGGGAGCCTCCCGCAAGCGCGTCGCGAAGCCGGCCAGAAGCCGCTCTGCCCGCTCGCGCCAGCCTTCGTCTTCATACAAAAGATCGAGTCGCAGAAGATTGCTCACCGACACCGAGTTGGGCGACGGCTCGGCGCCATCGTAGTCTTCGCGCAGCCGCAGGAACAGGTGCGGGTCTTCACCGGACGAAAAGTAAGCGCCGTCGGGAGCGGCGAACAGTTTCTCTTGCTGCTGCTGCAATGCCCGCGCCCATTCGCGCCAGCGGGGATGCCAATCGGCTTCGTACAAATCCAACAGCCCCTGGATCAGCAGGGCATAGTCTTCCACAAAGCCGGACACGCCGGCGGTGCGCCAGAGTGCGCCGTCGGAGTTGGCGCGCTCGCCCGCCAGGAAAGCGGTGGCCGCCTGAGCGGCGGCGAGGTAGCGTGGCTCCTCCCACACCGCCGCGGCTTGCGCCAGCGCGGAGATCATCAGCCCGTTCCAGGCGGTGAGGACCTTGGTATCGGTGGGTGGCCGCGGACGCTGCAACCGCGCTTGGTAGAGCGTTTGCCGGGCGGCGGCGAGGGCGGCGGCATCCGCCGGAGCGATGTCTTCGGCTTGGTATAGGATGTTGCGGCCGGCGAATTCCTGCTGTGGATCCAGTTGTGGCGGGACGTTGCCGTGGGGCCGCACGCCGTAGACGCGGCAGAACCGCGCCGCCGCCTCTTTGGGCAGCAAGGCTTCAATCTCGGCTTGATCCCAAAGATAGTAAGCCCCTTCGCCCTCGCTCGGCCCGCCCGGCACCTGATGCTGGGGCGGAATGGGGCTGTCGGCATCCTGGGCGGAGTAGAACCCGCCGCCGGCCGCCGTCATCTCGCGCAGCACGAAGTCGCAGGTCGAGCGTCCCAGGGTTTCGAGCTCCGGGGCATGGGTACACTGCCAGGCCTCGACGCAGGAGGTGACCAGTTGGGCCTGGTCGTAGAGCATTTTTTCAAAGTGCGGCACCCGCCAGTTGGCATCCACCGAGTAGCGGTGCAGCCCGCCGCCCAGGGCATCGTGAATGCCGCCGTGCGCCATGGCCCGCAGCGTGCTGGTGACCATTTTGATCGCGGCCTCGCCCTCCGGCGTGTTGCGGTGTTGGTGGGCATAGCGCAGCAGAAAGCTGTGTGCCACCGGCCGTGGGAACTTGGGCGCGCCGCCGAAGCCGGCGGACGAGCGATCAAAGCCGGCGCTCAACTCGGCGAACAGGCGCGGCCACACCGCCTCGCGCAGCGCCGCCAGACTCTCACCGGCCGCCGCCGGCGCGGGTGCGGTCGCCTGGCGCAGGAAGCGGTCCACCTCCTCGGCCGAAGCCAGCAGCCGTGGGCGCTGCTCCCGCCACGCCGCCGCGATGCTCGCCAGCAGACGCGGAAACCCGGGCAGACCGTGCCGGTCGCCGGGTGGGTAGTAGGTGCCGCCGTGGAAGGGCTTCAAATCCGGGGTGAGGAAGACCGACATCGGCCAGCCCCCGCCGCCGGTCGTGGCCTGCACGTAGGTCATATACAAGCGGTCCACGTCCGGGCGCTCTTCCCGGTCCACCTTGAGGGAGACGAAGTCGCGGTTCAGCAACTCTGCCACGGCGGCGTCGGAAAACGACTCCCGCTCCATGACGTGGCACCAGTGGCAGGTGTAGTAACCAATGGAGAGGAAAATCGGCCGGTCCAGTTCCCGCGCCCGTGCGAAAGCCTCTTCCCCCCACGCATACCAGTCCACCGGATTGCCCGCATGCAGTTGCAGGTACGGACTGGAGGCTCCAGCCAGACGATTGCCCATGCTCCATTGTAAAAGGAGGTCAGGGGAGGAAATGATTACGGAACCAGTTGAGGATCTCCGTCCGGCCGCGGAAGCCGTGCCAGGGTTCCGGGCTGGGCGCGCCGTTGATGCCGCCACTCAGCGGGCCGTGGTTTTCGCGCGGGAACTTCACCAGCCGAGCCGGCACGCCCATCTGTCGCAGGGCGCGGTACATTTCGAGCGATTGGCCCAGCGGATCGGTGGTATCCGCCTCGCCTTGCAGCAGCAGCAGCGGCGTCTTCGCCGTCTTGGCGTATGACAACGGCGACTGCCGCCAGGCGTCCTGCGCCCGCAGCCAGGGCTGACCAAAGAACCAGCGGTCGTACCACGACCCACCTTCGGTTCCGTATTCCGAGTACTGGTCAATCACCGGCGCGCCGGAGATGATGGCCTTGAAACGATCCGTCTTGCCCTCGATAAAGCCCGCCATCTCGCCGCCGTAGCTGTAGCCGTACATGCCCAGGCGTGCCGCATCCACCGGCTTATTAGCCAGCGCCCAGTCCACCCCCGCCATCACATCCTGGAAATCTTTGCCGCCCAGGTCATTGCGGTTGGCGGCGGCGAATTGCCAGCCATAGCCGGTGCTGCCGCGCGGGTTGGGCTCGAGCACCGCCCATCCCTGGCTGGTCAGCCATTGGATGAAGGGTGAGTAAGTCTCGATAAATGACCCGGTGGGGCCGCCGTGGACCACCAGGATCAGCGGTGACTTGCCGCCGCGGGCGGCATCGGCGCCGGGGCAGGCCGCGGGCGGGAAGTACAGTCCCTCGATGGGTAGATTGCCAGGACCCGTCCAGTTGACGACCTCCGCCGCACGCCATCCCGTTTGCGCCCACTCCGGGTTGGAGCGGCTCAACGCCCGCCCGGCGGCGGCGGGCGAAGCCGCATGTTCCACCTGCGGCAAGCGCTCGGGTCCCTGGGCCACAAACGCCCAGCCGTCCTGGTTGTGATCGGTGGAAAAGCTGTTCGCCACCGGCGCCACCGCCGCCTGCCACTGCGGCTGGCCCGAGAGCGGGAAGGCAATCAGAGCGCTTTGCGTCTTCTGTTGCGCTTCGACGTAAACCGCCGCGCCGTCGCGGCGCCAGATCATTTCCCGGCCGGCGACCTGGAGATCACTGCCATCGCTCAGGCTGCGCGGCGTGCCACCGGTGGCGGGCATGACGTACAGCGCGCTGATCCCGGGCGGCGCGTCGTGGGAGGTTTGCGCCAGGAAGGCCAGCTGCGAACCATCGGGCGAAAAGGCCACGGCGGAGATGGTCGGCGGAGGTCCGGCAACCGGCCGCAATGATCCGGGCTGGGCCACGCTCACGATTTCCAGGCGGGAGTTGGGCGCAACGTCACTGGCATCGCCAGGCGTCTCGGTGACGATCGCCAGCTCGCGCGAGTCGGGACTCCAGGCCACCGCGCCGGCGGAGCGGTCCAGCGGCGTCAGCGGAACCGTGGTGCGGTCGGCGAACGAATACAGCCACACCCGGTCGGGATGGGTATCCTCGCCCTGCACCACAGCGTCCTTCTTGTCTTTTTCGTCCTTCTTCTCCGCTTCGGTCAGCGGCCGAGCGGCGCGCACCGCCAGCCAGCGCCCATCGGGGGAAACGTCAAAGGCTCCGGCGCTGATCTCCAGCTTGCCGTCCTTCAACTCGATGGGCGCCGCCTCGCCGCCCGCGGCCAGCGGCAGGCGGAATATTTGTCGCGTCTCGCCGCGCCGCGCGGTGAACAGAATCGCCGAGCCGTCGGGCATCCACTGCGGACCGCTCTCGCCCGCCTTGTCGCCGGCGGGCGAGAAGGTGATCTGCCGCGCCGCGACGGAGCCGTCACTGGGTGCCAGCCAGATATGGCTGGCCGCACCCTCGGCGGTCGGTTCGCGCTCGCTCCACACCACCTGTCGGCCATCGGGCGAAAGCTGGGGGCCGCTCACCGTAGCGTAATGCCGCAGCTGTTCGCTGGTGACGCAGGTGCCGTACTTCGGCGTCTGCGCCACCAGCAGACCCGCCGATAGGAAGAGGAGTGCAAGAAACCGCCACATGGTTCAAAATTGTAACTGCAGACATGAAGACCACCGTAGAAATCGAGGATCGCTTGCTGCGCCGGGCGAAAAAGATCGCCATCGAGCGTGGGACGACGCTGCGCAAGCTGATTGATGCGGGTCTCAAGCTCGAGTTGGAGAAAAAGCCCGCTCCCCGCCCTATCCAATGGGTGACCGGCTCGGGTCATTTCCCCGAAGGTTTGGACCTCTCCAGCCGCGACGCCATGTATGAGTGGCTGGAGCGGCAGGACGAGCAGGAGAAGTCCGGCTGACCCTCTGGCTTAACCCGCCAGTTCACCGCTGAGCACCAGAGTGCGGGCGGCGGCCATGTCGGGTGCCTGAACGCGGTCGGAGGTGAGCGGGGGGATCTGCCGGCGCACCAGAGCGAGCACGTCCTGCAAGCGCCGCGAGGGGAGCAGCGGCTCGACGTGCTTGAGCGCATGGCTGGCCGACATCAGCTCAATGCCCAGCACGGCGGCGGTGTTGGCCACCACCTGCCGCAGCTTGAGCGCCGCGCCCATCCCCATGGAGACGTAATCTTCCTTGTTGCCGGATGTCGTGATGCTGTCCACCGAGGCGGGATGGGCCAGCACGCGGCTCTCGGCCACCAGCGCCGCGGCCGAGACCTGCACCATCATCAGGCCGGAGTGGAGGCCGGGGTCGGAGGCCAGAAAGGCCGGCAAATTTTCGTTGAGCGCCGGGTTCACCAGCCGTTCCGTGCGCCGCTCGCTGATGCCGGCCAGCCCGCACAGCGCGATGGCGCAGTAATCGAGCGCATAGGCCAGCGGTTCGCCATGGAAGTTGCCGCCGCTCAGCACCTCACCCTCGCCGCGCGGGCCGGCGAAGACCAGCGGGTTGTCCACCGCCGCATTGGCCTCGGCAGTGAAGGTGGCGCGGGCAAACTCCAGCGTGTCGCGCACGGCGCCGTGGACCTGCGGCATGCAGCGCAGGCTGTAGGCATCCTGCACCCGGCCGCAGTGCCGGTGCGAGCGGCGGATGGCGCTGCCGCGCAGCAGCTCGCGCAGCCGCTGGGCCGACACCATTTGCCCGCGCTGACCGCGCACGTCCTGCAGACGCGCATCGAAGGCCACCGGGGTGCCGCGCAGCGCCTCCAGCGACAGCGCCCCCACCACCTCGGCCGACTCCACCAGCCGCTCGGCGTCGAGCAGCGACAAAATGCCGCACGCCAGCATGGCCTGGGTGCCGTTGAGCAGCGAGAGGCCTTCCTTGGCTTCGAGCACCAGCGGTTTCAAGCCCGCCGCGCGCAGCGCCGCTCCGCCCGCCATCACCCGGCCCTCATACTCGGCTTCGCCTTCGCCGATGAGCACCAAACTGAGATGCGCCAGCGGCGCCAGATCGCCGCTGGCGCCCACCGATCCCTGGCCCGGCACCCGGGGATGCACGCCGCGGTTGAGCAGCGCGCACAGCGCCTCGATCACCCGCGGCCGCACGCCGGAGAACCCCTTGGCCAGCGAGTTGGCGCGCAGCAGCAGCATGGCGCGCACCACCGCGGTGGGCAGAGGCGCGCCCACCCCGCAGGCGTGACTGCGCACCAGATTGACCTGCAACTCGCGGATCTTCGCCGGAGCAATGCGCACGTCGCTCAGCCGTCCGAGGCCGGTGTTGATGCCGTAAGCGGGCGCATCCTGCGCCGCCGCCCGCTCCACCACCGCGCGCGAGCGCCGCAGCGCGGGCAGCGCCGCCGCCGCCAGCGTGACCCGCGCGCCGCCGCGCGCCACTGCCGACACCTGTTCCAAAGTCAGACCGGCGCCCTTGATCTCAATCGCCTTCATGCCGTCTCCTCGCTCAATGCCTGATATTTTTCCGGCAGCGGACAAGCCTGGAACTGACTGTCAATGCACACGTGCACCGTCTCCCCCTCGGCCAGGAGCAGCCCGTCCTCGGCCCGCACCGCTTCATAGGCGAAGTGCACCAGCGCCCCGCGCTGGCGCGACACCCGGGTGCGGATGGTGATCAGGTCGTCGTAGCGGGCCGGCGCTTTATACCGGCAGCGGGCGTCCACCACGGCGATTTTGCAGTCGTCATCCTTCTCCATGTCGCGATAGGAGATGCCGCGGGCGCGCAGATACTCCACCCGCCCCACCTCGAACCAGACAAAGTAGTTGGCGTAGTACACCACCCCCATCTGATCCGTCTCCGCATACCGCACCCTGACCTGCGTCTCGCTAAACGCCATTCTCTCCACCACTATTCCCTGTCCCCGGTTCCCTGTTCCCTGGCACGTAATCCGACTCCGGCGCCGCGATCCAGCGCCGCACCACATCGTCGAAAACTCCCTGGGCCCGCAAAATGAACTCCACCAGATCGCGCGCCGCGCCCTGGCCGCCGGCGTGCGGGGCCACGAAATGCGCCGCGGCGGCCACCTCCGGCCGCGCGTTGGCGGGCGCGGCGGCCAGCCCGGCGGCGCGCAGCATGGGCAGATCAACAATGTCGTCGCCCATGCAGCAGGTCTCGGCGGCGGCGCAGCCGCTGGCGCGCCAGATCTCCTGCAGCGCCTCGGCCTTGCGGTCCACACCCTGGTAGACGTAGTCCATGCGCAGGTCGCGGGCGCGCATCGCCAGCGACTCCGAGCGGCGCTTGGTGATCACCCCGGTCTTCAGGCCGGCGCGGCGCGCCAGCGCGATGCCGATGCCATCGTGGGCGCTGAAGCCCTTGACCTCGACCAGGCCGTGCTGGTCGCCGGCGGGCACGTACCAGAGCACGCCGTCGGTGAGCACGCCGTCCACATCGAACAGAATCAGGCGGATGGAGCGGGCGCGGGCCACCGCGTCGGGAGTGGGCATGGTCAGATCAGCTCCGTGGTCCAGAGGTCGTGCAGGTGCACCAGCCCCAGCAGCATGCCGTCCCTGTCGGCCACCAGCAGGGTGGTGATCTTGCGGGTTTCCATTTCGTGCAGCGCGGCGGGGGCCAGCAGGTCAGGGGTGATGGTCACCGGAGTGCGCGTCATGTACTCGCGGGCGCGCAGCTCCACTGCGCGGCCGCCGTGTTTTTGAAACAAGCGCCGCAGGTCGCCGTCGGAGATCAGCCCCAGCAAGCGGCCGCCGTCGGCCACGGCGGTGACCCCGAAGCCCTTGCGGCTCATCTCGTAGACAACGTCGGCGAAAGCCGTCTCCGGCCCCACCACCGGCAGCGCCGCGCCGCTGTGCATGAGGGCGCTCACCGGCTGCAACCGCTTGCCCAGGCGCCCGCCGGGGTGCAGGCCGGCAAAATCGTTCGAGCTGAAACCGCGCTGCTCGGCCACCGCCAGCGCCAGCGCGTCGCCCATGGCCAGCGCCGCCGTGGTGGAGGCGCTCGGCGCCAGGCCCAGCGGGCAGGCTTCCGAGGAGACGCTGACATCGAGATGCACAGTCGCGGTGCGCGCCAACAGCGAGGCCGGAGCGCCGGTGAGGGCAATGGTGGGAATCGCCAGGCGCTGGATCGGTCCCAGCAGGTTCACCAGCTCCCCGGTTTCTCCGCTCTGCGACAGGGCGATCACCACGTCGCCGCGCACCAGCATCCCCAGATCGCCGTGCAGCGCCTCGGCGGGATGCAGAAACAGCGCCGGCGAACCGG
The DNA here is from genome assembly GCA_036561225.1 of Terriglobales bacterium. Classification (GTDB taxonomy): domain Bacteria; phylum Acidobacteriota; class Terriglobia; order Terriglobales; family SCQP01; genus SCQP01. Next base: position 15,708 of record DATBPS010000082.1, on the reverse strand, counting down.
TCGAGCTCAGGGTGGCGGCGATTTTGCGGGCCACAATGCCGCTCTTGCCCATGCCGGTGACCACCACCCGCCCCTGGCACTCCATCACCAGGCCCACCGCACGTTCAAAGTCCGCTCCGATGCGCTCTCCCAGCGCGGCCACCGCGGCGGCTTCCACCGCCAGTACGCGCCGGGCCGCCGCCTGTATGGATTCGCGCTCTGCCATGCAGCCACCATCGTAGCATCCGCATTCGGACCGGGGCCCGCGCCCGTAAACGCTAAGCTAGGAAGGGAAGGGAAGCGTGCCGCGGCAGCCGATACACTCCGACATCATCATCGTAGGCGCCGGGCTCATCGGGCTGGCGCTGGCGCGCGAGCTGCGCCGCCGCGGCGCGACGGTGACCATCTTCGAAGCGGGGGAAGCGGCACGCCAGGCTTCGTGGGCGGGCGCGGGGATGCTCTCCGGACGCCAGACCACCGATCCGCGCCTGCGGCCATTGGCCATGGCCGGGGCGCGGCTGTATCCCCATTGGGCGGGCGAACTGGAAAGCGAAACCGGGATGAGCGTCGGCTACCGTACCGGCGGCACGTTGTTTCTGGCCACTACCGCGCACCCCGCCCCGGATCCTGCTCCCGAGGGATGGCAGCTTCTCCCCGATGCGACGGTGGCGGGCGAAGAACCGCAGTTGGCCTGGCGCGCCTCTCCCGGCGCCGCGGTGTGGCGCATCGCCGACCACAGTCTCGACAACCGCGCTCTGGGCGCGGCGCTGACCCAGGCGGTACGCCAAACGGGCGTCGTGCTGCGCGAACAGGCGCCGGTCGAAGCCGTCACCCGCGACGCCCACGGACTGTCCGTGCGCGTCGCCGGAGTGGAACAGCGCGCCGGCATCGTGGTCAATGCCGCCGGCGCCTGGTCGGCGGCACTCCCCGCGCCCGCGCCCGCGCCGCCGGTGCGGCCGCGCAAAGGGCACATGCTCAGCCTGCACAGCGACCTGCCGCTGCGCCACGTGCTCGAAACCGCCGACGTGTATGTGGTCCCGCGCGCCGGCGGACGGATCGTGATCGGTTCCACCGTCGAGGATTGCGGCTTTGACCCCGCCCTCGATGCCGCCGTGCTGGAAACGTTGCGCCAACGTGCCCTCGCGCTGGTTCCGGCGCTGGCCGGAGTGGCGGTGGAGGAGACCTGGTGCGGCTTTCGTCCCGGTTCGGCCGATGACCTGCCCATCTTCGGACCCACCACCTGTCCCGGCTATTGGCTGGCCACCGGACACTTCCGCGATGGCATTCTGCTCGCGCCGATTACCGCCAAAATCCTGGCCCACGCCATGGCGGCCGGACGCTTTACCCGCGCGCTCGACTGCGCCCCGTTTTTACCCGCCCGATTTGGCTGCTGAGATTACCCCTGGGGCTGTTGGCCAACCGGCCTCAGGGCCCTTTCAGGGTCGTCCAGTGGCGGCAGGGCCCGAGTTGCCCTAAAAACATGGTGCAAGATCGCAGGGCCAGGCGTGCGAAATTCGGAACGGCGCGCCCCTGCCGGGTAGCGACTCTGGGGAAGGGGCGAGAAGCAAGTGGCGCGAGGCCGCAGCCGGAGACGGCGAGGGAGCGTACACAGATGTACGTGACCGAGCCGGATACGGCGAGAACGAAGCGCCGCGCCGCTTATCGCCCCGCCCCGCTCCGTCCCGGTTTTTCCTAACAGCCAACAGCTAAGAGCCAAGAGCTACCGCGCGCCCTACCCCTTCGCGCCCGGAGACGTCGTCGGGTGAGTATCGAGCTGCTTGATGAGCGGCTGTGCCGCCGGCGGCATGGTGACGCCCTGGCCGCTGAGGATGTCCTGATCGTTGGAGTGCTTACCGTACATGGCTTCATTGCCGGTCGTATCCGGCTGCACCACGGCGCCGCTGATGCTGATCCCGGCGAAAGCACCTTTGCTCCGTCCGTAGGTCAGGATCTCGCTGTTCAGCTTGATGTCGGTGCCGGCTTCCACATGGCGGCCCACCGGACCGGCGGCGGCGGCGGCTTCCGCGCCCACGCGGAACTTGCTGCTCAGCAGGCTGTTGAGCTGGCTGCGGTTGCCGAACACCATCACGATGTCACTCGACTGCGCGCCGATCTGCAGTCCCCAACTGCCACCCCCGATGGTGATGAACAACGGCGGGCCCCAACCCCGCTGCGCCCCGGCGCGGCAGGTGGCCACACCCTTGCCGTAGTTGGCGCCGAAGACGAACGCGCCCTTCTTCATCCCGGGGATGATGGCGATGCACTGCGCGCCTTCGAGGATCTCCTGCGGGATGGCCTTGTCGGGCGTGGCCATGATCTGTTGGAAGACCTCCGACGCGCTGTTCAGCCGCTCCACATCATCGCTATGGGTGCTTTGCGCGATCAGCCCCGCCGGTTGCGCCAGCAGCACGATCCCCAACGCCAAGGCACCGGCTCCCGCCCTCGTTCCCCACGCTAATGCGCGCCGCATGATGTTTCCTCCTTTGAGGTCAGATGCCGGCTCAGGCCTTTCCGGCTGCATCTCTGTGCTGCAACAAGCGGTTGAGCTCGTTCAGGAACTCGTTGACATCCTTAAAGTCCATGTACACCGAGGCAAAGCGCACATAGGCTACTTTGTCCAACTGGCGCAGCCGTTCCATCAGCAACTGGCCCAGGGCCGTGGTGGTGACCTCACGTTCGGGCGAGTCCACGATCAGGGCTTCGGCTTCGTTGACAATGCCCTCCAGCTGGCCCATGGAAATAGGCCGCTTTTCGGCAGCGTGCAGCAGCCCGGTGAGCACCTTCTGGCGTTCAAACTTCTCCCGCCGCCCATCCTTTTTCACCACCATGTAGGGGATCTCGTCCAGCCGCTCGTAGGTGGTAAAGCGCTTGCCGCAGGCGGCGCATTCCCGGCGCCGGCGTATGGCCTCCCCCTCCTTGCTCTCGCGGGAGTCCACCACGCGATCCTCAGGGTGGCTGCAAAACGGGCATCTCATGGCGAAAGTCTAGCGCAAATGCCGAAAATCAATGTCGGCCGCCGCCTGCGGCCCCTCGCGCCAATCCTCGCGCACCAGCACCTGCAGCTCCAGGAACAGATGCACCCCCAACACCGTCTCCAGTTGGGTGCGCGCCGCCGTGCCCAGGGCTTTCAGGGTGGCGCCGCCGCGACCGATCAGAATGGCCTTCTGTCCCGGCCGTTCGCACACCAGCGCCGCCCGCAGCACGCGCAGCGGCTTGCCGCGGCTGCGTTTCATCTCGTCGGCCTCGATGCGCACTGCCAGCGCGTGGGGAATTTCTTCCCGGGTGGCCAGCATCGCCTGCTCGCGGATGATCTCGGCGATGAGGAACTTCTCCGGCTGATCGGTGGTCTGGCCGGCCTCGAAGAACGCCGGTCCGGCGGGCAGGTGCTGCACCATCAGGCGGGTCAGTTCGTCCAGGTTCTCGCGCCGCAGGGCGGAGAGAGGCACCACTTCGGCGAAGGCATATCTCTCTTTATGCGCGGCGATCAGCGGCAGCAGATCATCCCGCCGCGGCAGCAGGTCCATCTTGTTGAGCAGCAGAAAGACCGGCGGCGCGCCTTCGCCCTTGAGCAGCTCCAGCGCCATGGCATCTTCGGCGCCCCAGGGGCGGCTGACATCGGTGAGGAACAGCGCCAGGTCGCGGCCTTCGAGGCCGGCGCGCACGCTGCGCGCCATCTCGCGGTTGAGGCGGCCACGGCCGCGGTGCACCCCGGGGGTATCCACCAGCACGATCTGCGCGCCGGGCAGATTGACCACCCCCAGCAAATGGGTGCGGGTGGTTTGCGGGTGATGGGTGACGGCGGCGATCTTCTGGCCCACCAGGGCGTTCACCAGCGTGCTCTTGCCGGTGTTGGGGCGTCCCACCAGGGTGACGAAGCCGGAGCGCTTCTTCACGAGATCAGCCGCGCGATCCCGAAAGCCGCCGCCGCCGCCACGCCGCCGATGAGAGCGGTCTGCAGGGCGGCACGCACCGGCCGCGCGCCGGTGAAGCGGCCTTTGATGTAGCCGAACACCAGCAGCGCCGTGCCGGTCACTGCCACCGAGGCGGTCAGCGCCGTGTGCAGGGGAACACTGGCAAAGTAGGGGGCCAGCGGGATCAGGCCGCCGAAGATGTAAGCGCCGGCGATGGTCACCGCGCTCGACCAGGCCCGCCCGGGTTCGGGCGGCTCCAGGCCCAGCTCGAAACGCATCATGAAGTCGCGCCAGGCGGCGGGGCGCTGGGAGAGAGCGTCGGTGAGCTGCATGCTCTCGCTGGGGCTCATGCCGTACTGCTCGAAGATCTCGGCCACCTCCTCGCGTTCAGCGTCCGGCTTTTCCACGATCTCGCGTTCCTCGCGGGCCAGCTCGCTGGCATAGTGCTCGGCGTCGCTGCGCGCCGCCAAATACCCGCCCAACCCCATGGCGATGGACCCGGCGGCGATCTCCGCCAACCCCGCCGTCACCACCACCTGACTGCTCACCGCCGCCCCGCTCAGCCCCGCCGCCAGGGCAAAGGGCACGGTCAGGCCGTCGGACATGCCGATCACCAGATCGCGTACTCGCTCGCTGCCACGAAAGTGGTGCTCGACATGGTGCGGGGTGGTAGCCATGGGGGCAGGCGCCGAGGCGGGCGAATTCACAATGCCCATTATTGCAGGGATCAGGGGTTACGGGTCAGGGGTCAGAGGTTAGGGAATAAGGGGCAGGGGCGGTTGTCGCTAAGATAGGGGTATGCCTTCGCCTCAGCGTCGGAGCGGCCGCCGTTTGGCACGCATCGCGGGCATCGACATACAGTTCCATCCCAGCTGGATCATCATCCTGGCGCTGATCGGCATCTCGCTGGCCAGCTACTTTGCCGCCTTCGACCCGCAGTGGTCGCGCGGGCTGGTGATCGCCGTGGCCGCCGTCACCACGCTGCTGTTCTTTGTTTCCGTGGTGCTGCATGAGCTGGCGCACAGCCTGGTGGCGCGCGCCCACGGATTGCCGGTACATGCCATCACGCTGTTTGTCTTCGGCGGGGTCAGCGAGCTGACGCGCGAGCCCGACGACGCCGCCAGCGAGTTCAAGATCGCCATCGCCGGCCCGGCCGCCAGCCTTATCCTGGGAGGCGTTCTCTGGGCGCTGGGGCAGTTGGGCAGCCCCCATCAGCCGTGGTTCGCGCTGTTGTACTGGCTGGGGTACATCAACCTGCTGTTGGCGCTGTTCAACCTGATTCCGGGCTTCCCGCTGGATGGCGGCCGGGTGCTGCGCGCCATCTTCTGGGGGGCGAACAAGGATTTTCTCAAGTCCACCCGCTGGGCGACGCAGATCGGCAAGATCTGCGCCCTGGGGTTCATCCTCTTTGGCGTCTTTGAGTTTTTCGCCGGCTATGGGCTGGACGGCATCTGGCTGGCCTTTATCGGCTGGTTTCTGCTCACCGCCGCGGAACAGAGCTGGCGGCAGGTCGAGGTGCAGGCGGCGCTGGCCCACTATACGGTGCGCGACCTGGAGACGCCGTTCTTCCCCCGCATCCGGCCGGAGGTCAATCTGGAGTCGTTCATCAGCGACATGGCCGAGCATCACCAGTTCCGCGCCAGTCTGGTGATGGACGAGGACGATCATCTGCTGGGCATCATCAGCGCCGCCGACCTGTCGCGCTTCCCGCGCGCCCAATGGGGCACCACGCTGGTGCGCGACGTCATGGTGCCGCGCTCCGCCATGGCCACGGTGATCCCCACCGAGGGCCTGACCTCGGCGCTGCGGAAGATGGTGGAGAACAACGTCGGCCAGCTGCCCATCGTGGCCAACGGCGGGGTGCGCGGCGTCATCCGCCGCGACCGAATCATCGAACTGTTACATACTGCCATGGCGGGAGGAACGCCATGAGCACAGGAACGCGACTGGGTTTGCAGCCCGGGGAGCCGCAGCCCCAGGGCGAAGCGGTGGGTGCGCCGGGGATGCCGCCGCGCTGGACGCGCAGCGGCAAGGATGGGGTGGGCACCGCCTACGCCGCTTCCAGCCGTGTCTGGTTCACCCTGGCCCAGGGCGCGCTGACGGAGATCTATTACCCCACCGTGGACCGCCCCCAGGTGCGCGACCTGCAGTTTCTGTTCACCGACGGCGCCACCTTCCTGCACACCGAGCGCCGCGACTGCGACGCCCACCTCGAAGCCATGGCGCCCGAGGCGCTGGGCTACCGGGTGCGGATCGAGGATCGCCAGGGCCGCTACCGCTGCCACAAGCAGATCATCGCCGACCCCCACCTGAGCTGCGTGCTGGTGCATGCGCGGCTGGAAATCCTGGACCCCGCCCTGGCCCGCACCCTGCGGGTGTTTGTGCTGTGCGCGCCCCATCTGGGCGGCCAGGGGTGGAACAATACCGCCGAGATCGGCGAGGTGGCCTCGCGCCGCCTCCTGCTGGCCCACCGCCAGAACAACTGGCTGGCGGTTTCCGCCGACGTGCCGCTGCGCCACGCCTCGGCCGGATTCGTGGGCGCCAGCGACGGCTGGACCGACCTGCACCAGCACCGCCAACCGACCTTTTCCTTTGCTTCGGCGACCAATGGCAATGTGGCCCTCTCCGCCGAACTCACCCTCGACAAGACGCGCGAGTTCACATGCGGCATCGCCTTCGGCGTCAGCCGCCAGGCGGCGGTCAACACCCTGCTGCAGAGCCTGGACCAGCCCTTTGCCCCCACCCGCGAGCGCTTCCTGGAGCAGTGGGCGCGCACCTGCGACCACCTCGCGCCGCTCGAGACGCAGGCGCTGGACGGCGGCGCGCTCTACCACCGCAGCGTCAGCCTGCTGCTCTCCCATGAGGACAAAACCTATCCCGGCGCGATGATCGCCTCCCTCGCCATCCCCTGGGGCGAGACCAAGAGCGACGACGACCTGGGCGGCTACCATCTCGTCTGGACGCGCGACCTGGTGCAGTCGGCCACCGGCCTGCTGGCCTCCGGCGACACCGCCACGCCGCGCCGGGCGCTGATTTATCTTTCCGCTTCGCAGCACCCCGACGGCGGCTTCGCCCAGAACTTCTGGATCAACGGCACCCCCTACTGGAGCGGTATCCAGCTGGACGAGGTGGCGTTCCCCATCATTCTGGCCTGGCGGCTGCAGCGCAGCGGGGCGCTGGCCGATCTCGATCCCTATCCCATGGTGCGCCGCGGTGTCGGGTACCTGCTGCGCCATGGCCCCGCCACCCCGCAGGAACGCTGGGAGGAGGCCGGCGGCTATTCGCCCTCCTCGCTGGCGGCGCAGATCGCCGCCCTGGTGTGTGCCGCCGAGTTGGCCCGCGCTCACGGCGATTCTGCCCTGGCGCAACTGTCGCTCGACTACGCCGACTTCGTCGAAGCCCACCTGGAACGCTGGACGGTCACTTCCCAGGGCACGCTGCTGGCGGGTGTGCCCCGGCATTACATCCGCATCAGCGCCACCGAGGACCCCGATTCCGCCATGCTGCACATCAACAACCTGGCGCCGGGCCAACCCGCGGAGTTTCCCGCCCGCGACATCGTCGACGCCGGCTTTCTCGAGCTGGTGCGCTACGGCATCCGCCGCGGCGGCGACCCGCTGATCGAGGCTTCGCTCGCCGTGGTGGATGCCCAGCTCAAGGTCAACACCCCCTTTGGCCCGTGCTGGCGCCGTTACAACCACGACGGCTACGGGCAGCGCGAGGACGGCGGTTCCTTCACCGGCTGGGGCCGCGGCGGCGCCTGGCCGCTGCTCACCGGCGAGCGCGGGCATTACGAGCTGGCCGCCGGACGCGATGTTGGCCCCTACATCCGCGCCATGGAACAGTTGTCGAGCCGCCTGCACATGCTCCCCGAGCAGATCTGGGACCTCCCCGACCGTCCCGACCAGTTCCTCTGGTTCGGGCGTCCCAGCGGCAGCGCCATGCCGCTGATGTGGGCCCACGCCGAGTACATCCGCCTGCTGCGCTCACGGGCCGACGGGGCGGTGTTTGACCGCATTCCGGCCGTGGCCGAGCGTTACACGGGCGCGGCGCGCCCGAAGACGGCGCCGCTCGAGGTCTGGAAGCGCCATCGCCCGGTGGCCGCCGTCGCCGCCGGCACCCGCATCCGCATCCAACTCGATGAGCCGTTTTTTCTGCACTTCAGCCGTGACGACTGGCAGACCATCGAGGAGCAGCGCTCGGTGGACAGCGGCTGCGGCTTCGAGTACGTGGACATCACGCCCGCCCGCGGCCAGAAGGCGCCGCTGCGCTTCACCTTCCGTTTCGCCTCCGGCCCGCGCGACGGGCAGTGGGAAGGCCGCGACTACCGGATGGCGGTAGACTAATTCTCATGAAATTGACCCCCGGAAAGCTCAAGGGCATGAACGCCGTTTCCGACGCCCGCGGCGTCATCGCCGCCGCCGCCATGGACCAGCGCGGCAGCCTGCAGAAGGCGCTCACCAAGGAAAAAGGCGCCCCGGCCACCACGGCCATGATGGAGGAGTTCAAGGTGGCGGTCAGCCGGGCGCTCACCCCCCACGCCAGCGCCATTCTGCTCGATCCCGAGTACGGCCTGCCCGCCGCCCGGGCGCGGGCCAGGAACGCCGGCCTGTTGCTCGCCTATGAAGAGAGCGGCTACGACAACACCCAACCGGGCCGCCTGCCCGACCTGCTGCCCCACGTGTCGGTGCGGCGCCTGCAGGCGGATGGCGCCGACTGCGTCAAGGTGCTGCTCTACTACACCCCGGAAGAAGACAGCAGCATCAACGACATCAAGCACGCCTTCATCGAGCGCGTCGGAGCCGAATGCCGCGCCGCCGACATTCCGTTCTTCCTCGAGTTCGTCGGCTACGACCCCCGGGGAGGCGACGAGAAGGGCCTCGATTTTGCCCGCCGCAAGCCCGAGGTGGTGCGCGGCTCCATGGCCGAGTTCACCCAGGATCAGTACGGTGTGGACGTGCTCAAGGTCGAGATCCCGGTGAACATGAAGTTCGTCGCCGGCGCGGCCGCCTGCAGCGGTGAATCGGCGTACACCAAGGAGCAGGCGATGGAGCACTTCCGCCGCGCCGCCGCCGTCGCCACCAAACCCTTTATTTATCTCTCCGCCGGAGTCAGCAACGCCGAGTTCAACGAGGGTCTGGCGCTGGCCGCCGCCGCCGGCACCAGATTTTCCGGCGTCCTGTGCGGGCGCGCCACCTGGAAAGACGGCATCGCCATCTACGCCCAACAGGGCCTCGCCGCGTTCGAGCAGTGGCTCGCGACCCAGGGGCGGGCCAATATCGAGGCGGTCAACCGCAGCCTGCAGGCCGCCACCCCCTGGCATGCCGTCTACGGCGTCTAGTTTGGATGTAGACACGCTCGGTCTTTACCTCGCGGTACCGTTCTGCCGCTCGAAGTGCAGCTTCTGCAACTTCGCCAGCCAGGTGTATCCGGCCGCGGTTTACGACGAGTACTGCTCGCTGCTGGTGCGTGAGCTGGAGCTGGCGGTCGCCGCGGACGCGCTCCAGGGTGCCACCGTGGACAGCATCTACTGGGGCGGCGGCACGCCCAGCCTGTTGCCCCCCGCGGCTTTTGCCCGCGTCGTGGAGGCCATCCGGCGGCAGTTTTCGCTGGCCGCCGACTGCGAGCATACGGTCGAGGTGGCGCCCGGCACCCTCGATGACGCCCACCTCGCCGCCTTCGCCACCGCCGGCGTGAACCGCCTCAGCTTCGGGGTGCAGTCGTTCGTGGATGAAGAGGTGCGCGCCGTCGGCCGCTTGCACCGCGCCGCCACCGTCTGGTCGGACTTGGCCCGCGCCCGCGCCGCCGGGTTCGAAAACATCAATCTCGATCTGATCGCCGGCCTGCCCCACCAGACGCCGGCCTCGTGGCGCCATTCGCTGGCCGCGGTGCTCACGGCCGCTGTCCCCCACGTTTCGGTCTATCTGCTGGAGGTGGATGCCGACAGCCGCCTGGGCAGCGAGCTGCTGGCCGGCGGCGCGCGCTACCACGCCCACTCCGTGCCCGATGACGACCTCATCGCCGATGCCTACGAAATCGCCTGCGAAACCCTCGCCCGCGGCGGCATCGCCCAGTACGAAATCTCCAACTTCGCCCGCCCCGGCTGCGAAAGCCGCCACAATAACCGCTACTGGCTCCGCCGCCCGTATCTCGGCCTCGGTCTTGACGCCCACTCCATGCTGGAGACGCCGCGCCCCCGCCGCTTCGCCAACCCCGACGATCTCACTACCTACCTCTCGGCGCTGCGCGAGCATCGCCTGCCGCGCAGCGCCGGCGAGTGGCTCACCCCCGAGGCGGCGCGCGAGGAGTTCTATTTCCTCGGCCTTCGCCGCAACGCCGGCATTGAACTTCCTCCCGCCCATCGCCTCGACGCGGTTCTGGCCCGCCTCGCCTCCGGCGGTCTCCTGACCCGCGAGGCCAACCACATCGCCCTCACCCCGCGCGGCCGCCTGTTATCCAACCAAGTCCTCTCCGAATTCCTCGTCTAGCCCCTAACCCCTAATCCCTGACCCCTAAATCCTCACCCCTAAATCCTGACCCCCAAATCCTGACCCCTAACCCCTGCCCCCTGTATTCTGGAAACATGCGCGGACGCTTCACCCCCAAGGGAATGACCGAGGTTGCAGAGATGGCCGGCCGCGGGGTGCGCGCGGCGGTGGACTTGCGCAGCGACACCGTCACCCGCCCCTCGCAGGAGATGCGGCGCGCCATGATGGTGGCCGAGGTGGGCGACGACGTCTACGGTGAAGACCCTACCGTCAATCGCCTCGAAGCCCAGGCGGCCGAGTTGTGCGGCCGTGAAGCGGCGCTCTTCGTGCCCACCGGCACCATGGCCAACCAGATCGCCATCCGCCTGCACACCCGCCCCGGCCAGGAAGTCATCTGCGAAGAGCGCTCCCACGTCCTCAATATGGAGATGGCGATGGCGGCCGCCTTCTCCGGATGCCTGATCCGTTCCATCACCGCTGCCACTGGCCGCCTCACCTGGGGTCTGGTCGAACCCGCCCTGCGCCTCACCGACCCGGTCAACAAGGCTCAAACCGGACTGGTGGTGGTGGAAAACACCCACAACTTCGCCGGCGGCGTGGTCACCCCGCCGGCTCTATCCCAGCGCCTCTGTAAGGAACTGGCGGAACGCCGTGTGGCCACCCACCTCGATGGCGCGCGCATTTTTAATGCTTCCGTGGCTTTGTCTGTGCCCGTTGCCGAATTGGCCAAGGGCTTCGACTCCCTGATGTTCTGCCTGTCGAAGGGGCTGGGTGCACCGGTGGGATCGTTGTTGCTGGGCAGCGGTGATTTCATTCACCGCGCTCGCAGCGTCCGCAAGATGTTGGGCGGAGGCATGCGTCAGGCCGGCGTCTTGGCCGCCGCCGGGTTAGTGGCGCTAGAAAAAGGTCCTGCTCAACTAGTCACTGACCATACCCACGCCCAGCTTCTCGCCCAGGGTCTGGTGACCATCGCCGGAGTGAAGCTCGATCCCCCCGAAGTGGCTACCAACATCGTCATATTCGACGTAAGTGGTACTGAGTTTAACGCTCACCACATTGTGTCCAAACTGGCCGAGCGCAACGTCCTGGCCAGCGCCCTCGACCCGGCCCGCATCCGTCTGGTTACCCACTGCGATGTGGGTCAGGCGGAGTGTGAAGAGGCACTCTTTGCCCTGCGGGCAGTCATCGAAAGGGAATAGGGTAAAGGCCCTAATTCCTTGACTCCCCTTGGCCAAACTTCTTATAATCGGCAAGCTGTGACAAGTGGGATGGAGCGAAAAGTATGAAAGTCGTCCGCTGTCTGCTCACCGGTTGCCTGGTGCTCACGATTGCCGCCTGGGCCGCCGGCACGGGCAACGGGGTGCTGGTCCACCTCAGGGCCAACCAGGTCACAGCCTTTGACACCGCCCACAACACCACCGCCACGCGACTCAATTCCTCGCGGGACCTCTACCTCATTACCTCCAACTCCGGTCTCAGCGACCAGCAGTTGCTCACCCAGGTCAAAACCGACCCGCGCGCCGGCGATCCCACCATCAACGCCGTTATCACCTTCGATGGCCAGTCCACCGCCTCCGTATTGAACGGCCAGTCCACCGCCTCCGTGTTGAATGGCCAGTCCACGGCCTCGGTGTTGAATGGGCAGTCGACCGCCTCGGTGCTCAATGGCCAATCCACCGCGTCGGTGTTGAACGGCCAGTCCACGGCTTCGGTGCTGAACGGCCACACCAATCTTTCGACCGGCAGCGGCAAGGGCAACAAGAACACCTCTCTCGACGGGCAGTCGACGGCGTCGGTGTTGAACGGACAATCCACCGCGTCGGTGCTCAACGGCCAGTCCACGGCCTCCGTACTGAACGGAGAGGTCACGGTATTGCAGCAATCCACCGCCTCGGTGCTCAACGAGGATGTCAACTTCTACGGCACCCGGGCGCCCGCCGCCTATGTGAATCAAGCGGCGGTGTCGCAGGTCGCCGCCGGTGCACCGGCGCTGCAGAAGGCGACCGGCGAGGGCGCGGTGGTGGCGCTGATTGACAACGGCGTGGATCAGTTCAACCCGGTGCTGCGCAAGTCGCTGCTCGGCCGTGAAGGCTGGAATTTTTACGACAACACCCCCAACTGGTCGGCGTGGGCCGACCTCGGCCAGTCCACGGCGTCGGTCCTCAATGGCCAATCCACCGCCTCGGTGCTCAACTGGCTGCACAACTTTCCGACCTGCCCCAACGGCAGCGGTTCGACGACCTCCTCGAGCGATGGCCAGTCCACCGCCTCGGTGCTGAACGGCTCGACGCAGCTCGACCAGAGCACGGCCTCGGTGCTCAACGGCAAGCAGACACTCACCAATCTGGTGCTGTCGCTGATCGAAAAGATTCTGCAGTGCGATCCTGACTTCGGCCACGGCACCGCCGTTGCCGGCATGATCCATGTGATTGCCCCGGAGGCCAAAATCCTGCCCATCCGCGCCTTTGGCCCGGGCGGTGTGGCGACGGCGGCGGCCATCTACGAGTCCATTACCTACGCCATTGATCAGCACGCCGATGTCATCAACATGAGCTTCAGCTCCACCGGCCTCGACCCCAACGTGGGGGCGGCGGTGCAGGAGGCGGTGAGCAAGGGCATTATTGTCGTGGCGGCGGCCGGCAACGGCGGCATCAGCGACCCGGTCTATCCGGCATCGCTGCCGGGCGTGGTCGGGGTGGGCGCGGTGGACGGCTGTGGCGCGGCCACACCGACCGGCGCCTGCATCGCCAACCCGCCGCTGGTGCGTGCCGGCTTCTCCAACTTTGATCCGGCCAGCGGCATCGTGGACGCCGACGTGGCCGCGCCCGGCGTGCAACTGCTGACCACCTTCCCCGGCTTCGGCCTCATCTGGGCGACCTCGAGCGGCACCTCCTTCAGTTCTCCCATTGTCGCCGGTGAAGCGGCGCAGTTGGTGGAACTTCGCCAGACGGGCGCGCAGAACCGCGCCGATGTCGAGAACTCCGCCGATCCTTCCATCCCCGGCGACCTCGACGGCGGCCTCGGCCACGGTCTGGTGCAGGTGCTGGGCGCGCTCAAGCTGGCGCCGACTCCCGCTCCCGGCCACGGACATGGCCACGGCCACTGATCCTGCCGCCCCCGTGGCGGCAGCCGGTTCTTCCCACATTGACGCCGTAGCCTGCGCCATGGGCGCGCTGGTGGACCTGCGCGATCTCGGCACCGGTGTCCACAGCACCCAGATCGTCGAGCTGGCCATCGCCGTCGGCGCCCATTACGGATGGGAGACGCGGCAGTTGCGCGAGCTGGAGATCAGCGCCACCCTGCACGACATCGGCAAGATCGGCATCCCCGACGCCATCCTGCACAAGCAGCAGGCGCTCGATCCGGCCGAGGCGGCGCTGATGCGCCGCCATCCCGAATACGGATGGGCGATCCTGCGCCAGGTTCCCGGCTTCGAGTGGGTGGCGCTGCACATTCTCCACCATCACGAGCGCTGGGACGGCACCGGCTACCCGGGCAAGCTCAAAGGCCGCGAGATCCCCCTCGGCGCCCGCATCCTCTCCGTCGTGGACGCCTTCCACGCCATGACCAGCGACCGCCCCTACCGCAAAGGCTTGCCGGTCAGCGAAGCCTGCGCCCGCCTGCGCCAGTCCGCCGGCACCCAGTTCGACCCCGACGTGGTGGACGTCTTCGTCGAGTACGCCGAGCAAATGTACGCCCCCGCCCCGCCCGCCGCCGCTGCCGCCACAGCCCCCCGGACCTAGCCGAGCAGTGCGCCATCAGCGGGCGCCCCAGCCCTCAGCGCCTTCAACTGGCAACTGGCAACTGGCCACTGCCTTGCCTCACCCCAGCGCCTCGCTAACCAGCGCCGCCTGTTCCTGGCTGTGGCGGCGCAGCGAGCCGGTGGCGGGGCTGGGGCTGGGCTTGCGGGCGACGTGCGCCAGACTGGCGGTCTTGGGCAAAAGAGCCGCGAGGCGGAGCGCGACGAACGTCCAGGCGCCCATGTTCTCCGGCTCTTCCTGGCACCAGCAGACGTCGTTGAGCGCCGCGTAGCGGCCCAGTTCGGCGGCGATGGCCTCGGCGGGGAAGGGATAGAGCTGCTCGACGCGCACGATGGCGACCTCGGTCTTCTTCTGCGCTTTGCGCGCCTTCGTCAGGTCGTAATAAACCTTGCCGGAACACAGGACCACGCGCCGCACCTGGGCAGCGTCGGCTTCGCTGTCGCTGATTACCGTCTGGAAGCCGTCGCGGGTAAGCGCGGCAAAGGGTGAAGCGACATCGGGATGGCGCAGCAGGCTCTTGGGGGTCAGCACCACCAACGGGCGGTGGGGACGGCGCAGGCCCTGGCCGCGCAACACATGGAAATACTGGGCTGACGTGGTGCAGTTCACCACCCGCCAGTTGTCGTCGGCCGAGAGTTGCAGGAAGCGCTCCAGACGGGCGCTGGAGTGCTCCGGCCCCTGCCCCTCGAAACCGTGCGGCAGCAGCAGCGTCAGGCCGCAGGTGCGCGACCATTTGGTCTCCGACGCCGCCAGGAATTGGTCAATCACCACCTGGGCGCCGTTGGCGAAGTCGCCGAACTGGGCCTCCCAGACGGTCAGGGTCCGTGGTTCGTTCAGGGAGAAGCCATATTCGAAGCCGAGCACCGCCTCCTCCGAAAGAGCGGAGTCCAGAGCCTCGAAGTGGGCCTGGCCGGGGCGCAGGTGGCGAAGCGGCGTGTAGTGCTCCTCGGTGGTCTGATCGATGACGTCGCAATGGCGCTGGACGAAGGTGCCGCGCACGCTGTCCTGGCCCGACAGGCGGACGGGAAAGCCCTGGTCGAGCAAGGTGGCGAAGGCGAGGTGCTCGCCGGTCGCCCAGTCGATGTTCTCGCCGGCCTCGATGCTGGCGCGGCGGTTGTCGATCACCCGCTTCACCGTGCGCTGGATGTCGATCCGCTCGGGAATGGAGGTGAAGCGCAGGCCCAGATCGAGCAGCTTCTGGCGCGGAACGGCGGTCTCGCCGCGCCGCTCCTCGCCTTCGGGCAGGTTGAGGCCGGCCCATTTGCCGTCGAGCCAGTCGGCCTTGTCAGGCTGATAGGTCTTGCCGGCCTCGAATTCGGCGTCCAGGAACTTGTCGAAGTCGGCGATCCAGCCGGCGATCTCGGCCTCGCTGGCCACGCCCTCGGCGACCAGGCGGCGGGAATACAGTTCGCGGGTGGTTGGATGGTCCTTGATCATCCGGTACATCAAGGGCTGGGTCATGGTCGGATCGTCGCCCTCGTTGTGACCGAAGCGGCGGTAGCAGAACATGTCGATGACCACGTCCTTGCCGAACTGCTGGCGGTATTCGATCGCGATCCGGGCGACGAA
>DATBPS010000081.1:0-26413 GCA_036561225.1 Terriglobales bacterium | reverse complement strand
TCCACGAGATGGCCGTCGCGCATGTGCAGCACGCGATGGGCGATCGAAGCCGCGGCGGCATCGTGGGTGATCATCAGGATCGTCTGGCCCAGGGTGCGGTTCAACTCGAGCAGGACGGCGAGCACGGCTTCGCTGTTTTCCGAGTCGAGGTTGCCGGTGGGCTCGTCGGCGAGCAGAATGCGCGGCTGGTTGACCAGCGCCCGGGCGATGGCCACGCGCTGCTGCTCGCCGCCGGAGAGCTGGGTGGGCCGGTGGTGCAGGCGTTCGCCGATGCCCAGCAATGTGACCAGACGTTGGAGGTACTCCGGCGGGATGCCGCGTTCGCCGGCGATCTCGCGCGCGATCTCAATGTTGCCCTGGGCGTCGAGGGTGGGCAGCAAGTTGAACTTCTGGAAAACAATGCCGATGGCCTTGCGGCGCAGGGCCGTCCGCCCGCCGTCGGAGAGCGATCCGTACTCGACGCCCTCGATGAAAACACTGCCGGATGTCGGCTGCGTCAGGCCGCCGAGCACGTGCAGAAGGGTGCTCTTACCGCTGCCGGAAGCTCCCACGATGGATACAAATTCCCCTGCTTCCACGGTCAACGACACCCCGCGCAGCGCGTGCACCCGCACCTGGCCCACCAGGTAGCTCTTGACGAGGTTTTCCGCGCGCACGATGGGAGGCATGAGTGATGATTGTATAGTACCTGCCGGTTTCACCCCCCATGCCTGTTGTCGTTTTGACTCCAGAACCGCGTTCCGAACTGCAACGGGAGCGCGATCACGCCGTGGACATGATCAAGGGCCTGGCCTGCCTGTTGATGATCCTGGCGCATGTGCCCTTTCCCAACCACACCTGGCTGTCCATCGCCACCCAGGGATCGGTGCTGTTCTTCGCCTCCACGGGCATGAACCTGTGGCACATCACCGCCCGCCACCGCGGCGACGAGGCGCGTATTGCCGCCAACGGCCTGTTTCTGTTCTTCGCCGGCTTTGCCAACAACTATGTGCAGGGGACGCTGTGGCAATCGGACGTTTTCCAGAGCGCCGGGCTGGCCATGCTGGCCATGCTGGGGCTGCGGTGGCTGCTGCCGCGGTGGTGGACGTGGCTGTTTCCGCTGCCCTACCTCATTCATTACCTGAACCAGCAGGTCTATTACTGGAAGATCTCGGCCGGCGGGGTGTCGTCGTTCTTTCTCACCCCGGGCCTGTTCCCGCTGCTGCCCTGGCTGAGCTTTTATCTGCTGGGCGCGCACCTGAAGCGTTATCCATCCGCAGGGATGCGGCGGGCGGTGTGGGTGGGGGCGCTGGCGGCATGCGGGCTGCTCATCACCCGGAACGGATTCCACTTCGACAAATACTGGATGAGCGGCGACTACTGGGTACTGGGGCTGGCCTATGCGGCGCTGCTGCTGGATGTGTTCCGCCTCTGGCTGGCGCACCGGCCGCGCGGGGCCGCGCCCTGGAAAGAGGTGCGGTACTGGGGGGCGAATTCGCTGGTGTTCTACATTCTGCACAGCCTGGTGCTGCGCTTCCTGGAGATTTGGATCACGAGCGGCGCGGGGCTCTTCCTGGCGGCGGTGGCGTGTACGGCGCTGTTGCTGCGTGGCGGACTGTGGCTGCAGGCGTGGGCGCAGCGGCGGAGTCCGTGGCCGGTGCTGGCGGAGGCGGCGGGGCTGTCGGCGGCGGTGCTGCTGGCGGAGGCGACCGTGTTCCACGGATACTACCTGCGCACCTTTGCCAGCTTCGCGCTGACGCTGAGCTTTATCGCCGCCTATCCGGCGTTTAAGAACCTCTCGGCCCGGCTGCCGCGGCGGCAATGCGATACTTGAAGCCAACGACTCATGCCGCTCCGCGCCCGCTTCCCATTCCTGGTTCCGCTGCTGTTTTCCGGCACGATGGTGCTTTGCGGCCAGCAGGCGGCGCCGGTACAGAAGCCGGGGCTGGTGTTCCGCGCCGACGTGGGCGAGGTGCTGGTGCAGGTGAGCGTGCTGGACAAGAAGGGGCGCTCGGCGGATGACCTGCCCGCCTCCGATTTCCGGGTGTACGAGAACAACGTCCTGCAGACGGTGGACAGCTTCAGCCACGCCGACAGCCCGGTGTCGGTGGGCATCATCGTGGACAACAGCGCCAGCATGGCGCCGCGGCGCGTGCAGGTGGACCAGGCGGCGCTCAACTTTGCCCGCGCCAGCAACCCCGGCGACGAGGTGTTCATCGTCAAGTTCAACGACGAGTACCATCTGGCCGCGCCGTTTACGAACGATATCGAGAGGTTGGAACGCGGTCTGGGCGAGCTGGAACCGAGCTCTTCGACCGCCCTCTACGACACGCTGCTGCGCGCCGGCGCTTATTTGATGCACGACGGCAAGCGCACCAAGAAGGTGCTGCTGGTGATCAGCGATGGGGCCGACGACTCCAGCACCCATGATCTGAACCAGGTGCTGGCCAGCCTGCAGGCGCGCGACGCGCCCATGATCTATTGCATCGGTCTGTCGGACAAGGAAGACGGCCGCACGCTGGAGCGGGAATCGGAGGACGCGCTGCGGCAGATCGCCGGCACCACGGGCGGCGTCGCCTATTTTCCCAAGAATCTGCGCGATGTGGACGCCATCACCCGCAAAGTGGCCAGGGACATTCGCCTGCAGTACAGCCTCATCTACCGTTCGAATCAGCCCGGGCCTGGTTACCACTCCATCCGGGTGGAGGTCGCCGACGCGCACCAGAAGCATCTGGTGGCGTATACAAGGCGAGGGTATGTACGATGAGCCGCCGACATGGGCAGCGCTGGCCGTTGCGGTGTTAGACTGACGGCAGTCATGCCGCAGTCCGCCAAGCCAGAGTCCAATCCGAGAAGCGCACCGGGCCCAGCCTCTTCCGAGGAGCGGGTGAAGCAGCAGATTGTAATGTGGCGAAACAGCACCCGCATGTTGAAGGAAGGCTCGGTGAAGCTACCTGCCAACAAGCAGGAGCAGCGAGACGGAAACAAGCAGCAAGGCGACTCCTGATGCAGTGAGCCAAGCGGCCCACAGGAGTTTATTCGACTTGCCGTTCATGCGCACCAGGCCAATTTCTGTAGCGGCGGCGAATCCCAGCGCAAATTTTACTTTCGCCTCGTCAGAAGTAGACGAGTAGTCGCACACGTTGACTGCTGTGTTCTCCGCGTAGGGCTGAATAGCCGAGCCAGGGAGCACCGCCAGCACACAGAATAAAGTGGCAGCGGCGAGCAGCAGCGCGCCAGATCCTCCCAGTGTCTGCGGCCACAATTTCTGCGTGAAGTGCAGCTTGGCCGCCGAGTGCCACAAGAAGCCAGAAAGCGTCCAAACTGCAGCTGCGAGTCCCGCGAGAAACTTGAGGAAATTCAGCGCCTTCTGTTCAGTTTTGGCAATGGCCTCGACCACCCAGCGATAGCGTTGCATGGAGTACTCCCATATCCACGCGTAGTCCATCCCCTGTTTTGCCTGGAACGTCGCGCTCTCGTCGAAACAGCGGTCTCTGATTTCCTGCCATTGCTTCTTCATGACGACGACCTTCCGGCTTCGGCGGCTTTGGCGCGGCGGACGTGGCGGAGATCGACGTAGAGCTCGCCGATTTGCGAGAGGGTGAGCAGGGTGAGCAGGAACTGCATGAAGCAGTAGAGGCAGAGCATGGCGACGGCGGTCACCGTGCCCACCCGCCACCAGGAGTGGACGGCGGGGACGAGGGGGGAGCGTTCGTCGGCGAAGAGCATCACCAGGAAGAGGACGATAACGGTGATCCAGTGCACCACGGCCGTCCAGGAAAAAACGAACATGAGGTCGGAGTAGGCGTTCTTGTCGTGGCTGGCGTGGGACGGGCAGGCGATGAGGAAGTCCACGAAATCGCGGTCGGGCAGGGTGAGGGCGACCACCAGGCCGGCGAGGCAGAAACCCAGTGCAAATGATGTGTAGGAGATCAATCCCAGGGTCAGGTCGCCGATGTTGGAGTGGGCGTTGAACCAGGTGGGCCCCAGCCAGGCCACCGCCGCGCCCACCAGCAGCAGGAAGATGAGGTGGGCGGGGCGGCACAGCAACTTGCGGCGCGGCCAGATTTCGTACTTGATGTACTGATGCAGAGGCGGTGTCATGCGTCGTTCCGCCGGGAGTATAGCACGCGTCAGGCCAGGCGCAGGGCGGCGCGGATGCGGGCGGCTTCGGCGGCGGCTTCGGCCAGCGGCAGCATGCGGATGTCGGCTTCGGCGAGGAGTTGGGCGCAGTAAGCGGCCTCCTCGGCGGGCTGGTCGTCGTGGAAGCCGGCGACGTCAAGTTCGCCGAAGTGACGGCGGAGGCGATCCACGGTGAAGCACAGCTCTTTGACCGCGGTTTCGCCCGAGGCCCAGGGGAGCGCCTGGATGACGTGGTGGCGGCGGGCCTCGTCCTTGGTCTGGTAATGCAGGTCGAAGCGGAAGCGATCCGGCGTCTGCAGCCAAAGACCGGCCGGCACGTTGCGCTCGAGGTGGCGCCACACCCGCTCCTGCTCGAAGACGCGGCGCAACTGGGCCAGCACGCGGCGCCGCGGTCCGCGCGCCGCGGCGGGGGCATCGGTGATCACCAGCGGGGCGGCGAACTGACGGTAGAGGCGGTCGAGCTCGGCGGCAGGATCGTCGGTCAGCACCGCACGCGGTTCGCTGAGCTGCAGCGCGTGGCTGAAAGTCTCCTTCGCCAGCTCGAGAAAATAGCCGCGCGAGAGCCAGGCCGGCTGCTGGGTGGTGAGACGCCGCAGCAGGTCGCCTTCGAGGCCTTCCAGGTCAGCCGCCTGGAAATGCGGGGACAACAGACGGACGCGATCCAGATCGGGCGACAGGCGCACACCGCTGAAGCCGGCGCCGACGGCTTCGTAGAGGGCCACACCGATGGTCACCGCATCGGCGCGCAACGGGTCGGGCGCCAGGCGGATGAGCACGTACTCGCAGGCATGTGGTGATTGGGCCATGGTCAACCCCAGTTGGCCGCCCCCACGGCGGCCACGCCCCAGTTGTCAAAGGGCGCGCGCGGCGAGCACTTCACCGCCCACACCAGCTCGCGCACCCGCTCACGGCGGTGGAGCAGATTTTCGAGCAATTGCCGCATGTCATCCCAGGAGCCGTACCACTCGGGCGGAATTTCCCCGCCGGCGGCGAACAGCGCCTGTTCGTCATAGTGTTCGAGCCGCCGCAGCCAGGGCTGGAACGACTCCCAGCCGTCTATGTTGCTGTAGACGAGGTTGCGGCTGTAGACGCCGCGCAGCGGCGAATCGGGGAAGTTCCAGTCGCCGGCGTTGAAGCAAAAGCCCTGGTCCACCATATAGACGCGCAGCGGACGCCGGGGCGCCGGGCGGCAGAAGATCACCTGGCGCCCGTTGCAGTTGCAGGTCCATTTGTCGAACAGCAACATGCCGGCAAAGTCGCCGCGATTGGCGACATGGCCCAGAGCGGGTTCGGGCAGGTAGTCGTAGATGGGGGCATGGGGATCGCCTCCCGGCAGGCGGGAACCGAACTGCAGGCCGGCGGCGCAGGGGACCAGGTGACCGCCGATGCGCAGCACCAAGCCGGGCGAGGCGTCTATCAGCGCCTGCGGAACTTCGATCATGGCCACCGGCGGCACGGGAAGTTCCAGGCCGCGCGCCAGTTGCGCCGCCAGCCACTCGTTGGCCAGTACCCGGCGGTGCTGGGGGTTGTTGACGAACTTGACGACGTAGTAATGCCCGTCGGCGGCGCGCAACAGATGCGACTGCGCTCCGCCCCGCATCGGCCGGATATGCTCAACCGCCAGCGTGGGCATTGGCTGTAGTGTAGCGAGTTGCCGCTGCTCCCGGTTAGCCTTTCAGAGCCTTACGTGCTTGGGCGGTAGGGATCATCAACATGCCGTCATCGGTAGGCGACGGCATGAAGCCGAAGCCCTGATAGAACGCCTTGGCCGCAGGCGAGAGGGTGTGCACCAAAATGGCTCTGACGCTGGCGATTTCGGCGGCCTGTAAGCTGCGCAGCACGGCGTCGCGCAACAGGTCTTTGCCGATTCCGCGATGCTGGAACCTGCGATCCACGGCCAGTCTGGCCAAAACGATGACCGGTACCGGATCCGGCGCGTTGCGCCGCACCCGTCCGGTCCCCAGATCGCGCGCCACGGCGCCGGTGGCCAGACTGTAGTAGCCAACCACTCGTTTACCCGAACTGGTCACGTAAGTTCGCGACGCTCCGGAATCCTCATTCGCCAGAGCACGGCTTCGCAGCCATTGGTTCAAGCTGGATTCGCCGCAGTCGAATTCCTCCAGGTCATGCCCGGCGGTTATTCTCTCGGGCGGGCCAATGGGGAGAGGTTCGCTCAGGCTTCCCATTGGGGTTTGCCCAGCAACAGCCGGCGAAGCTGCGAGCTGCTTCGCGGCGGCCGGTCGAGCAGGGCAACAAACTTGTCAAATTTCTCTTGGGGCATGACAAAGAAGCGCCTGTCCAGCAGCACCGACTCCGCCTCCCGGCAGGCAGCCTCCAGCATGAAATCGGAGCGGCTCCGCCCGGACACTTCCGCTGCCTGGCTGATCAAAAGCTTCTGGCGGCGGCTGGCCCGCAGGTTGATCACTTCGCCGCGGGCGGCCGCGCGTTTGGCACCGGTGGTTGGCATGGGCCTGCTGTGAGATGTGTATACAAGTAGTATACAACCTCAACGTGGCGCCTTGCTTTCACTGCAGTTTGGCGTATTCGGCTTTGGCCTGCTGGACGAGGGGGAGATCGGGGTCGGCGTTTTGCCAGTCGCGGAAGAGGTTCTGGTAGGCGACGCGGGCCTGGGCCTTGAAAGCAGGGTCGCCGGCGCGGGCTTGTTGGGCGAGGGCGCGGGCGAGGCCGAGCTCGCTCATGGTGATGAAGAGGGGATTGTGGCCCACCAGTTGAAAGGTGCGCTGTGGCAGCGTTTTGCGGAAGCTGGCGGCGGCGCCGACGGCATCGCCCGCAGCCAGTTGGGCCTCGCCCATGGACACCCAGAGGTCGGCGTGGCCGGGGGCCAGCGCCATGGCGGGCTGCAGTTCGCGCACCGCCTGGGCGGCATGACCGGATTGCAAGGCCAGAGCGGCCCGCACCTCGGGGAGAAATTCGTTGTGCACGAAATAATCATCGTCGGTGGCGGCGGCCTGCATCCAGCGCGTGGCCTGTGCCGTATCGCCCAACCGGGCGGCGAGCAGCGCCATCAACGACCGGACGTCGGGGTCGGCGTCGGCGGCAACAGCGGCGGCCAGGCGCAGCGCTTCCGTACGTTGCCCATAGTAGGCCGAGGCGAAGGCGAGTTGGGCGTTCATGCCAGCGGCGGTGGCGCCGGCGCCGAGCTTTTCGGCGGCGGCGTTGGATTGCTGTGTCAGGGCGCGGGCCTGTTGCAACTGGCCGTGCATGGTTGCCTTGGCGGCCTCGTTGTGGAGTTGGTGCATGGCACCTTCGGGATCGCGCTGCCCCAGCGCGAGCTGGCGTGCGGCGGTCGCGGTGTCGCCCTGGGCCGCGGCCAACCCGCCCAGCAGTCCGGGTACAACGGCGCCGCCGATTTTGCGGGCCGCTGCCTGCTGCAACAGCGCCTTGGCATCGTCGGGGCGATTCAAGCGGAGATACAGATTGAAGAGATTGAAGTAGATGACGAAGTTGTCGGGCATCTGGGCGAGTGCAGTCTGAAAGGCGTGCAAAGCCTCCGGCAGTCGGCCCAGGGAAACTAATACGCCCCCCATGTTTGTCCACGCTGCCGTGGCGCGCGGGTAGGTTTGCGTGAACGATTGGAATGCCGCCAGCGCCTTCTCGGGCTGGTCCATGGTCATGTAGTAGTCACCCGTGATCTGCAGACGCTCGTACTCGCTGGTGCGGTCCTGGAGTTGGAAGGCCTTGGTGATGTCGGCGATGGAGGCGGCATTGTCGCCGAGGTTGCTGCTGGCGATACTCAAACCGCGCCAGGCCATGGCAAAGTTCGGGTCGAGCGCCACGGCCTGCTTCTCCAGCGCGATCGAGGCCACATTGTCGCCGTTGTTGCCTGTCTGGTAGGCCTGGGTCATGTCTTTGAGGGCCTCGAGCGAGGCGGTGGTGGCCTGCGCCAGCGGGCGGTTGAACTGCTGGATGGAGGCCAGAGACTCGCCCAGGCGGCCGCGCAACTGTGCACTGGCCTTGTCCACCGCGTTGAGCACGCCATCCACCGAGGCGGCCACCGTCTGCACCTGCGCCAGGCTGTTGCCGTTGGCGGCGTCGAGCGCCTCCAGGGTCACCACGTACTGGCTTCCCAACTGGGCAATTGAAGGATGCAACAGCGCCTTGATGCCCTCGCGCTGGCAGATGGCCTGGGCCAGTTCCGGCGTCACGCGGGCGTCGGGGGGCTGCTCCATCAACCGGAGCGCCTGATGAACGGTGGAGTCGGGGACAAGATTGAAATAGGGCGATTGTTGCAGGCTGACCGAGAGCGCGGTGCGCAGCGTGTCGTCAAAACCGGTGTTGCCGGTGGTGTTGGTGAAGGCGGTGATGAGGATGGAGTCCTTATTGGTCAGCGCCGGGGCGCGATGGGTGAGCAACAACACCGACGCCGCCACGATCAGGACGGCGGCCACGACGCCGGCCGGAAGCCAGAGCTTGCGCCGCGGGCGGGTTGTGGGTACGGCGGCGGAGGCCGCAGCCGATACGGCGCGGCTGGTGGCCGAAGGCGCGGCCACGGTGGCGTGGGCGTCGGAGTCGCGCTGCAGGCGCTTCAGGTCGGCCTCCATCTCGGCCATACTCTGGTAGCGCAGGTCGCGGTTCTTTTCCAGCGCCTTATCCACAATGCGGCCCAGCTCGGGCGGAACCTGCGGGTTGAATTGGGTGACCGGCGCAGGATGTTTGTGCAGGGTGGCGTCGAATAGGGCGGCGGAGGTGGCGCCGGTGAACGGCGGACGGCCAGTGCACATTTCGTACAGCACCACGCCCAGGCTGAAGATGTCGGTGCGGGCGTCCAGGTCTTCGCCCAGCGCCTGCTCCGGGCTCATATAGGCGATGGTGCCCATCGAGGTGCCGGGGGCGGTCAGGTGGCTCGATCCCAAGGCCAGTGTCGGCGCTTCGCCGCTGATCTTGTCGCCTTCGGCAGGGGCGAGCTGCTTGGCGAGGCCGAAGTCGAGGATCTTGGCCTGGCCGCGGGTGGTGATCAGGATATTGGCGGGCTTGATGTCGCGATGAATGATGCCCTTGCTGTGGGCGGCCTGCAAGGCATCGGCGATCTGCAGCGCGAGGGTGATGACGGTTTCCGGCGGCAATGGGGCGGCGGGCGCCAGTTTGGCCTTCAGTGTCTGCCCGTCAAGATACTGCATGGCGATGCAGGGCTTGCCGTCGTGCTCGCCGATCTCATAGATGGTGCAGATGTTGGGGTGGTCGAGGGCGGAGGCGGCGCGGGCCTCGCGGCGGAAACGCTCCAGCGCCTGGGGATCGTTGACCAGGTGATCGGGCAGGAACTTGAGCGCGACGTAGCGGCCGAGGACGGTGTCCTCGGCGCGGTAAACGATGCCCATGCCGCCGCCGCCCAGCTTCTCAAGATTGCGGTAGCGTTCCGCTGCCGATTCCTTGCCTGAGTCCAAGATGCCACCGCCTCGGGGACATTATACGGGAGGGATTGGGGGTCAGGGGTGAGCCGAGGCGCGGGGGGTGGAATAATGAAAGGCCATGGCGGCAGTCGTTTTCGATATGGATGGAGTGCTGGTGGACGTGAGCGGGTCATTTCGGGCCTGCATTCCGCTCACCGTTCAGGCGTTGGGCGGCGCGGCGGTGGGGGACGGCGAGGTGCAGGCGCTGAAAAACGGCGGCGGGTTCAACAATGACTGGGATGTCACGCGCGAACTGCTACGACGGCAGGGGATCAAGGTCGGGCGCGAGCGGGTGGTCGAAGTGTTCAGTGGCATCTACCGCGGAGCGCCGGGAATGGGTGTCTATGGGGCGGAAGGGCTGATCCATCGCGAGCGGTGGCTGCTGCCGGCCCAACGGCTGGCGGCGCTGGCGGAGAGGTTTGAACTGGCGGTCTTCACCGGCAGGCCGCGGGCGGATGCTGAGTTTACGCTGCGGCTGAATGGCGCCCGGGAGGCGATGGCGGCGGTGATGGCGCTGGAAGATGCGGCCGCCAAGCCTGATCCGGATGGTTTGCGGCAGTTGGCGGCGAGGGTGGGCAAGTTACGAGCGTATGTGGGCGATACCGTGGACGATGCCCGGTGTGCGGCGGCGGCGGGGGTGGCGTTTGTGGGGGTCTGTCGGCGGGGATCAGAGTTGGAGGGGCTATTCCGCGCCGCGGGGGCTCAGTGGACGGCGGCGAGCGTGGTGGAGGCGGCGGAGTTTTTGCTGGCCGACTGAATGCGGCGAGCGCTGTCCCAGACGCCGCGCAGCAGCTCGCGGCTCGACTTGCAGCCGCCCAGCTTGGTCAGGCAGGCGAGGTTGAAGGAACGCGCTTCGCGGCGATGGCCCAGGCTGGCCTGGGGAGACAGTTCGACCACGGTGCGCACCGCACGGCCGCCGGGGTCGAGCGTGATGCTGGCGTTCCAGGGGGCGCCATCGCCGGTCATGTGCTCAAACACCAGGGCGCTGGCGATGGCGCCGCCGCCATCGCCGTTGGGGCTGACCAGCATGGCCAGATCGAGGATGCCGACCTGGCCGCCCCCGGAGTCGCCGGGGTTGAGGTGACGGCGCACCATCACCGTGAACTCGGTGCGCGGCGCCAGCCGCAATCGGTGTAGCCAGGTGTTCTGGAATTGGAAAAGACAGTTGTCCGCCACGCAGGCGGCATCGTCACCGTACTGCTGGGCGAGCGCCTCCACGGCGTGGAACTGAGTCTGGCTGACCTGTACGTCCTTCAGCTCGCGCAGCAGCCGGGCGGCGTGGGAACGGGGAATGGTGATCAGAAAGAACAACAGCACGGGGGTGCCGATCACCACCAGCCAGGCCAGTTCGATGGCGATGCGCCGTCGCCAGCCCTGCTTCATTGGCCTCCGCTAAGCAGGCGCTTCACCGCTTCACTGACCAGCTTGCCGTCCACCCGCTGCTGCGCCGCCTGAAAGCAGGCCATGGCCGCCTTCATGGCCTTACCCATGTCGGCGGGCTTGGCGGCACCGGTTTCGGTGATGGCGGCCCGGACGGTGGCTTCGATCTCGGCCGGGGACAAAGCCTTGGGCAGGTACTCTTCGATGATGGTGATCTCGCGGCGTTCCTTGTCGGCCAGCTCGGGGCGGCCGCCGGCGGTGAACTGCTCGGCTGAATCCTGACGCTGCTTGATGAGCGTGCCCAGCACCTTCTGCACCTCGGCATCGTCGAGCGGGTGCAGGGCCTCGACCGAACGGTACTGAATGGCCGACTTCACCATACGCAAAGTGGAGAGGCGCAGCTCTTCCTTGGCCTTCATCGCCGCGACCATATCCTGCTGGATTTGTTCACTCAGCCCCATCGGTTGATTATAGGGCGTGGGCGCCCGGCTGCGCATGCTCGCCGTAGAGCCTAGGCGGCGCGGCGCCAGGCGTCGCGGATGGCTTCCACCTGGCGCTGGATGGTGGCTTCGTCGGTGGAGTCTTCGACCAGTTCGGGGATTTCGCGGGTCCAGCGGGCAATCTCCAGTTCGGAGACGGACTCGGGGTCGTTATCGGGGAAGCGCTGGCGCAGGATGGCGGCAATCTCGTCGGCGTCGTCCCAGCTGATGGGGTCAGGCACGCCGCTCCTTTAGACCAGCTCGCGCAATTGGCGGGTGGCGGCGATGACGCGCTCGGCGGCGCGGTCCACCTCGCTCTCGGTGGTGAAGCGGCCGAGGCCGAAGCGCAGCGAACGCTGGGCCTCATCCTCGCTCAGGCCAATGGCGAGCAGCACGTGAGAAGCGCTACGGGCGCTGGAGGTACAGGCGGAGCCGGAAGAAACGGCGATCTCAGGCATGCTCATCATCAGGGTGGTGGCGTCCACCTCCGGGAAGGTGAGATGCAGGTTGTGGACGACGCGATCACTTTGGCTTCCGTTGATTTTGACGCCCTCAATACCGGCGCAGATGCGGTCGCGGAGGCGGTCGCGAAGACGGCCGATGCGGGCCGACTCGTCTGCCATCTCCTGGGCGGCATACTCGGCGGCGGCGCCCAGGCCCACGATGCCGGGCACGTTGAGGGTGCCGGAGCGCAGGCCGCGTTCGTGGCCCCCGCCATCCTGCTGGCAGGTCAGCTTCACCCCCTGGCGTACGTAGAGACCGCCGACGCCCTTGGGGCCGTACATTTTGTGGCCGGACAAGGAGATCAGATCCACCTGCCAGGCGGCGACGTTGACCGGCATTTTACCCACGGCCTGGGTGGCGTCGGAGTGGAACAGGATGCCGCGGGGGCGGGTGAGCGCGCCGATGGCGGCCATATCCTGAATGACGCCGATCTCGTTGTTGACCGCCATGATGGTGACCAGCACCGTCTCCGGACGCAGGGCGGCTTCCAGGTCGCGCAGGCGGATGCGGCCGTGGTGGTCGAGCGGGAGGCGGGTGACGGCGAAGCCCTCGTGCTCCAGGCGGGCGCAGGGGTCGAGCACGGCATGGTGCTCAAACTCGGTGGTGATGATATGGGCTTTGCGGCCGCGGTAGCAGTCGGCGACGCCCTTGATGGCCAGGTTGTCGCTCTCGGTGGCGCCGCTGGTGAAGACCATTTCGGCGGGTTCGGCACCGATCAGGGCGGCGATCTGGGCGCGCGCTTGGGAGACCGCCTTGGCGGCGGCCCAGCCAAAGGCATGGCTGTTGCTGGCGGCATTACCGAACTGGGAGGTGAGGTAAGGCTCCATGGCACGCAGCACGCGCGGATCGAGGGGCGTGGTGGCGTGGTAATCGAGGTAAATCGGGGCAGCTAGGGGCGACATCGAGTGAGCCTCATGCTCCCTTAGGATACCCGCTCACTCTCTCGGTGTTCCATTTTCCGGAGGGGGTGGGAGGGGATCGGGCGGGGCGGGCTGGGGGGCCACGACCGCAGGGGCGGGGGCGGGGCGGTTGAGGTGCCAGAGGCTGTAGTTGAGCTTGAGGCCATAGCCGGTCCACAGCCAATAGGGGAGCAGCCAGACCCACACCCATCGGCCGCCGGCGGCCGCATAGAGGCCGGTGAGGGTGATCGTTCCCCAGGTCAGCCATCCCCAAGCCAGGCCGCGACCCAGCCGCCGCATGCCTATGGAGACGCCCTGCCAGAGGGCGTTGAAGCCGAGGGCGAAGCCATAGAGCACGAGCGCGGTTTGGGCGGCCGGCAGGGTGGTGTCGGCGTTCAGGCTCTGCCCCCAGATGAGCCATCCGGCCACCCCGGTTACAATGGCAACGGCGCACCACACCGGCGTAAACAGGGCCTCGTCAGGATAGCCGGCCGGCTTGCGCAGGCTGGCGAACCACACTTCGGTGCCATGGCCGCGGTCGCCGATGCGGGCCCCGAGGGCCGGAATGGCGAAGTTCACGAGCAGCAACAAAAACAGCATCCAAGTCTGAACCGGCGTAAATTCCATGCCTGCGCCTTCGCCTATAATCTCACCGACTCTGCGGGGGCCACGTGCGCTTTTTTGATGCCCGGGCGGCGCGGGTGCTGGCCACCATCCTGCTGTTCGGGCTGGTGCTGATGTTCATCTATCTGGCCTGGCGCACGCTGGTTACCTTCCTGTTCGCCATTTTGTTTGCCTATCTGCTGGAGCCGGTGGTGTCGCGGATGCAGAGCCGGCTGCACATGGGGCGGGGGCGGGCGGTGGCACTGCTGTATGTGATTCTGGCCGCCGGGCTGGGAGCGTTCTTCTTTTACGTCGGTCCCAGCATTGTGCAGCAGGCGACGCGGCTCTCCGACAATCTGCCGCAACTGGCCCAGCGCATCTCCAGCGGGCAGATCGCCCAGCAGGTGGGCAGCCAGCGCGGCTGGAGTTATCAGACGCAGGAACGCATCCAGCAGTTTTTGGCCTCCCACCAGGCGGAGGTCAGCAGTTGGGTGCAGTCGCTGCTGAACGAGGTGGCGCGTGTGGCAGGCAACGTGGTGTGGGTGTTGCTGGTTCCCATTCTGGCCATCTTCTTTTTGCTCAGCGGCGGCCGGTTTGCGGAGGCGATTCTCGACCAGCTTGCCCGGCGGCGACAGCGATCGTTCGTCAGCGGCTTGCTGCAAGACGTGCACGACGTGCTGGCCAGCTACATCCGCATCCAGATCTTTCTGGCGGCGCTGACCTTGCTGGTGTACCTGACGGGCTTCGTGGCGTTGCGTATTCCGTATGCGGTGGCGCTGGGCGTGGCGGCGGGGCTGCTGGATTTTATTCCGGTCATTGGCCCGCTGATCGGGGCGCTGATCGTGCTCGGCACGGCGTTTTTCGTGGGCTACCCGTATGTAGTCTTTCTGGCGCTGTTCATCGGCGGGTGGCGGGTGATCATGGACTACTACATCTCGCCCCGGCTGTTCGGCGGCCAGGTGCAGTTGCATCCGCTGGCGGTGCTGTTTGGAGTCATCGCCGGGGGCGAGGTCGCCGGGGTGATCGGGGTGTATCTGTCCATTCCGATCATGGCTTCGCTGCGGGTGCTGTGGGTGCGGTGGCGGAGTTTCGAGGGCGAGCAGCAGGTGATCGTACCGCCCGCGGAGCCGTTTACGCCCCCGGCTATGCCGCCTCCGCCTCCGAGCTCGTAGCCGGGGCCTCCCAGGCGCGGTGGGTGATGGCCCGCTGGTAGCCGGCCGGGGTGCCGATGTCCCAATAGTGGGTGCCGGAGTGTTCGCAGGTTACCGGCTCGCCTTGAGCCATCCAGGCGTTGAACAGGTCGCCCAGGTACTGGTCCTTTTGTCCGCGGGCACGCCAGAAGCGATCGAGGCGGTGAAAAACGTCGCCCGGGGCGGTTATCGCTCCCCATACCCGCCGGTCGGGCGGCCCCGGCTGCTTCACCTCGACCCGGCGCACGCAACCGGGCGTAGCCTCGAGGACGGCGTCGAAGTCGTCCGGCCGCTGCACCGGGAAGGTGATCAGATGCACGCCGGAGCGCACTGCGTTGGTGAAGGCCGAGGCGGGATGCCAAACCGTGTCCGGGAGACCGATCAAGACGGCTTCATCGGGCCGCACGAAGGGCGTGGCGCGAAAGACGGCATCGCAGAGCCCGGCGGGTTGTGGCTGGAGGACGAAAAACAAACGTTCGGCAATGGGTAGGCGGGAGAAGTAGCGCAGCAAGTCGGACTTTTCGCCCGAGACCACCAGGCAGACGCGCTCAGCGCCCGCCAAGAACATCCGTGCGAGCAGGCATTCCGCTACCACGCGCAGCCGGCCCTGGTGGCTGCCGAGGGGCAACAATTCTTTGGAGCCGCCCAGCGGCTGGAGGCGGCTGGCGCTGCCAGCGGCGGGAACAATGCCCAACATGTGCTCTCCAGCAGAGTTTCAAAATGGCCGAGGAGGTTGTCTGGTGTCGGGACGGGAAAAGTTCTTGCAATCGTCGCCCATTGGGTCTACTCAATAAGAATGGCGCCACACCCCGCACCACCCTTGGTGCTATCCATCGCCGGTCTCGACCCCACCGCCGGGGCGGGCATTCTGGCCGACATCAAGACTTTTGCGGCCAACCAGGTCTACGGCATGGCGTGCGTGGCGGCGGTCACAGTGCAGAACAGCCGGGGCGCACACGGCTACCAGCCGGTCGCTCCGGAGTTTCTGGAGCAGCAATTGGAATCGTTGCTTACCGATCTGCCGCCGCGGGCGGTGAAGCTGGGGATGCTGGGCAGCGCGGCGACGGTGGAGGTGGTGGCGCGGCAGTTGCAGCGGCATCCGGTGCCGTGGGTGGTGCTCGACCCGGTGTGGAAGGCCAGCAGCGGTGCGCCACTCATGGATGACGCGGGATGGCGGGCGCTGCGGACGCAGTTATTGCCGCGGGTGAGCGTGGTGACGCCCAACGTGCAGGAGGCGACCGAGCTGGCGGGTGTTCCGGCCTCGACCCAGGCGGCGGATCTCGAACGTGCCGCGATGGCGATCCATGCCATGGGACCTCGGTATGTGGTGATTACCGGCGGGCACCTGGAACGGCCCACCGACCTGCTCTTCGACGGCGAGAAGTTCGTCACCCTGGCCGCGGATCGGGTGCGCACCCCCAACACCCACGGCACCGGCTGCACCTTTTCCGCCGCGCTGGCGGCCAACCTGGCCAACGGCAAGCAGATGCAGGATGCGGTGGTGCTGGCCAAAGCCTATCTCACCGCCGCGCTGAAGCAGGCCTACGCCATCGGCGCCGGTCCTGGTCCGCTCAACCATCTCTACCGCCTGCAGGAAGCGCCCAGCTCGCGCAACGTGGACCCGGCGCCGCAGATGACGCATACGACGCGCTAGCGCGCGTCGTAGCTGTTAGCTCTTAGCTGTTGGCTATTAGGAAAAACGGGGGTGGGACGACCGGATCGGGCGCGCTGAGGCCGGCGGGCTTTTCCTAACAGCTAACAGCTAACAGCTAAGAGCTAAGAGCCACTCAGACGACTACCGTTTCGCGGTATTCACCGAATTGGGCGCGCAGGGCGTCGGCGATTTCGCCCAGGGTGCAGGCGGCCTCGACGGCGGCAATGAGGGGGGGCATGAGGTTGTCGCTGGTCTGGGCGGTGGCGCGTATGCGGGCCAGGGCTTCGTCGGCGCGGGGCTGGTCGCGGCGGCGGCGCAGATCGGCGAGGCGTTGGCACTGGCGGCGCTCGACTTCGGCGGCGATGCGGAGGATGGGGGTGGGAGCGGACTCGGCCTGCTGGAACTTGTTCACGCCGACCACCACGGCTTCGTTCTTCTCCAGCGCCTGCTGGTAGTCGTAGGCGGCGTTCTGGATCTCGCGCTGCACGTATCCGCTCTCGATGGCCTGCAACATGCCTTCCAGCGGGCCGCCCTGGGCGGCAATCTTATCGAGGTACTGCTCAGCGGACTGCTCGAGTTGGTTGGTGAGTGACTCGATGTAATAAGAACCGGCCAGTGGGTCCGCGGCTTCGGTCACCCCGGTCTCATAGGCCAGCACCTGCTGGGTGCGGAGGGCGAGGCGGGCGGCGTCCTCGGTGGGCAGACCGAGGGCTTCGTCAAAGGCGTTGGTGTGCAGCGACTGGGTGCCGCCCAGCACCCCGGCCAGGGCTTGATAGGCGGTGCGGACCACGTTCACCTGCGGCTGCTGGGCGGTGAGGGTGGAGCCGGCGGTCTGGGTGTGGAAGCGCAGCATCCAGGATTTGGGATTTTTGGCCCGGAACTGCTCGCGCATGCGCCGCGCCCACATGCGGCGGGCGGCGCGGAACTTGGCGACTTCTTCGAGGAGGTTGTTGTGGGCGTTGAAGAAGAACGACAGGCGCGGGGCGAAGGCATCAATATCGAGGCCGCGATCCAGCGCCGCCTGCACGTAGGCCGCGCCGTTGCCGAGGGTGAAGGCGATCTCCTGGGCGGCGGTGCAGCCGGCCTCGCGGATGTGATACCCGGAGATGGAGATGGTGTTCCATTCCGGCAGTTGGCGCGAGCCGTACTCGATGATGTCGGTCACCAAGCGCAAGGCCGGGCGCACCGGATAGATGTACGTACCGCGGGCGATGTATTCCTTGAGGATGTCGTTTTGCACCGTCCCCTGCAGGCGGCGCGGATCCGCGCCCTGCTGCCTGGCGGTGGCCACGTATAGGGCCAGCAGGATGGCGGCGGTGGCGTTGATGGTCATCGAAGTGGAGACGCGCTCCAGCGGAATCTCGTGAAAGAGCCGCTGCATGTCTTCCAGCGATCCAATGGCCACCCCGACCCGCCCGACTTCGCCGTGCGCACGGGAGCTGTCGCTGTCGAGGCCGATCTGGGTGGGCAGATCGAAGGCGACTGAAAGGCCGGTGGTGCCCTGGGCGAGCAGGTAGTGGTAGCGGCGGTTGGACTCTTCCGCGTCGGCGAAGCCGGCGTACTGGCGCATGGTCCACAGCCGGCCGCGGTACATATCGGCACGCACGCCACGGGTGAAGGGAAACTGGCCGGGATCGCCGAGGTCGCGGCGGTAGTCGAGCCGCTCGAGGTCGGCGGGGGTGTATAGCGGACGACGCGGGTCGCTCATGAGCGGCGCGCCGCCGCCCGCAGCAGGGAACTCACAGCGAAGTAGAAAAATATCAGACCCAGGGCCAACTCCCACTGGGTGGCGGGGGTGGCGTGCGCGCCGGGATGAACGTGGTCGGATTGCCAACCTTGCCAACCGGCGTAGCCGAAGGAGAGGGCAAAGACCAGGTAGAGCATGGCCGAGACTTGCAGGCCGAGGCGGGCGAAGACGTTGCCGCAGCGAGCGGCAAAATGACGCGCACTGCGTCCCAGAGCGTGGGCCACCGGGCGGGGACGTGATGCGGCCTGAGCGCTGGGACGATGCCGCAGCCATAGCCGGGCGGCCGCCCGGCCCAGCCGGGCCGCCCCTGGATCGCTCGCCGGCAACGGACGCCCGCAATTGCCCATGGCGTCTCCAAGTTGCCGCGGGTGGGCCATGCTGCCAGCCTAAACCGTTTCCGGCAGGCCGTGGCGGCGCAGCAGCCCGGGCAGGTTCTGCGAGAAGGCGGAGCGCGGCATCACCAGGTTGCAGCCGGCTTCCTGGGCCTTGAGCTTCAGGTCGGCTTGCAAGTGGTTGAGGAAGCCGATGATCGGGGTTCGCTTGAGCTCCTGCTTATGGCGGAGCTTGCCGATGGTGGGCAGCGGCTTCAGTCCCAGGCTGTTCAGGTCGAGGATGATCAGCGCGGGGGCAGGGTCCATTTTCTCCAGCAGCTCTTTATCCGTTTTGGCCAACTCGATGGAAACTTTCAGTTGGCGCGCGGTCTCGCGGATCTTGGCCAGGAAAAACATGTCATCCACCGCCACGATGATGCGGGGTTGTGCAGCAGTGCCATTCATGGTGGCGTTTGCCACCGGCGTATCTGTGGTTGCCAACGAATACCTCCAAGGCGGGACGAACGCCGCCACTGGACACGCAAAAATTGACCTCAAACGGGCCAGCGCAGGTTTAAGAACGCGGTGTGCGGGGACCAGGGCGGTAGTTGCCGCGGGTCACGGCTCACGGGATCGCAGTGCGTTCTCCCTCGCCAGCCGAATACAGTCATCATACCTCAGATCGGAGGCGGCGAAACAGGTTGGCCATCTCCACCGCCGCCAGCGCCGCCTCGCCACCCTTGTTGCCGGCTTTTAGCCCGGCGCGCTGCATGGCGTCTTCCAGGGTCTCGCAGGTCAGCACCCCAAAGGCATGGGGGATACCCGTCTCCAGGGCCGATTGGCCAATGCCGCGGGTGGTCTCGTGGGCCAGAAACTCGAAGTGCGGGGTTTCACCCCTGAGGATGAGGCCGAGGCAGACGATGGCGTCATAGTTTCCGCCTGCGGCCGCCTGGCGGGCGGCGGCGGGGATTTCGAAGGCTCCCGGCACCTCTATGATGTCTATGGCAGCCGCTTCCATCCGTTCCAGCGTATCCACGGCGCTGGCCAACATGCGGCTGGTGAGAAAGTCGTTCCAGCGGCTGACCACCACGGCAAAGCGCAGACCCAGGGCGGAGAGCTTGCCGACGCGGCGCCGTCGCTGGGTCTGGGCTTTAGCGGCCATGGAACTGGGGGGCACGCTTTTCGAGGAAGGCGCGCGTACCTTCCTTCATGTCGTCGGTGGAGCAACTCAGGGCGAAGAGGTTGGCTTCGAAAGCCAGGCCCTCGTCCAGGCTCATCTCCTGCCCGCGACGCACCGCTTCGAGACAGAACTCGACCGCCCGCGGAGCATGGTTGGCGATGTTGCGCGCCAGCGCCTCGACGGTGGGCAAAAGCTCCGCTTGCGGCACCACATGGTTCACCAGTCCCAGGCGTAACGCTTCAGCGGCGGTGATGGGGTCGCCGCCGAGCAGGATCTCGAGCGCCGGGCCTTTGCCGATGAGCCGGGCCAGGCGCTGGGTGCCGCCATAGCCGGGGATCAGGCCCAGCTTGACCTCCGGCTGGCCCAGGTAGGCGTTGTCACTGGCGATACGCAGGGTGCAGGCCATGGCCAACTCGCAGCCACCGCCCAGGGCGAAGCCGTTGACGGCGCAGAGCACCGGCACGGGGAAGAGCTCGATGGCGCGGAACAGATCGTTCCCGGTCTGGCTGAAGCGGCGGGCGGCGAGCGCGTCGAGGGCGGCGATTTCGGAGATATCGGCACCGGCGGCGAAGGCTTTCTCACCGGCGCCGGTGAGGATGACGGCGCGCAGATCGTCAACGCCGCGCAGATGCTCGAAGACGCGGCGGAGTTCATCGAGGGTGGCGCGGTTGAGGGCGTTGAGCTTGGCGGGACGGTTGATCGTTACCCGCGCCAGCGGCGACTCGACCGTCAGAGTGACGTTTTCCAGCGGTGGGGAGAAACTCTCGTCGGGCATGGTGTCGCTGTTCAGTCTAGTAGACTAAAGCTCTGGCCGCCAGCCCCCCCACCCGCATGGATCGCCGCTTTATTCGTAATTTTTCCATCGTGGCTCACATTGACCACGGCAAGAGCACGCTCGCCGACCGCCTGCTGGAGGCCACCGGCGCGCTCAGCGCGCGCGAGATGCAGCAGCAGGTGCTCGATGCCATGGATCTGGAGCGGGAGCGCGGCATCACCATCAAGGCGCACGCGGTGCGGCTGGACTACCATGCCCGCGACGGCCACCGCTATCAGCTCAACCTGATCGACACGCCCGGGCACGTGGACTTCTCCTACGAGGTCTCACGCAGTCTGGCGGCCTGCGAAGGCGCGCTGCTGGTGGTGGATGCGGCGCAGGGAGTGGAAGCGCAGACGGTGGCCAACGCCTATTTGGCGGTGAATCAGGGGCTGGAGATCGTTCCCATCATCAACAAGGTGGACCTGCCGGGCGCCGATCCGGAGCGGGTGAAGGAACAGGTGGAGAGCGTCATTGGCCTCGATACCAGCCACGCGGTGCTGGCCTCGGCCAAGACCGGGCTGGGCACCGAGGACGTGCTGGAGGCGATCGTGAAGCGGGTGCCGCCGCCGCCGGGATCGCCCGACGATCCGCTGCGGGCGTTGTTGTTCGATTCCTGGTTTGACACCTACCGCGGGGTGATTGTGCTGGTGCGGGTGATGGAGGGGCGGTTGCGGGTGGGGCAGAAGATACGCCTGATGTCGAACCGCGAATCGTTTCAGGTGGAATCGCTGGCGGTGCGCACCCCCAAGCTGCTCCCGGTGGAAGAGCTGTCGGCGGGCGAAGTGGGGCTGGTGGTGGCCAACATCAAGCGGGTGGCCGATGCCCGCATCGGCGACACGGTGACCGACGAGGGCGCGCCCGCCTCCACACCGCTGGCGGGCTTCGAAGAGGTCAAGCCGATGGTGTTCGCCGGGCTGTACCCCACCGAAAGCGATCAGCACGCCGAACTGCGCGAGGCGCTGGAGAAGTTGCGGCTCAACGACAGCTCGTTTTTTTTCGAGCCGGAGAGCTCGGCGGCGCTGGGGTTCGGGTTCCGCTGCGGGTTTCTGGGATTGCTGCACATGGAGATCGTGCAGGAGCGGCTGGAGCGCGAATTCAACCTGGACCTGATCGTCACCGCGCCCGGCGTGCGCTACCACGTGGTGAAGCGCGACGGCGAGGAGCTGGACGTGAACAACCCGGACAAGCTGCCGCCGCCGGGGGAGATCGAGCGCATCGAGGAGCCGATCATCACCGCCACCATCATCGCCAACGAGGAGTCGCTGGGCGGCATCCTCAAGCTGTGCGAGGACAAACGCGGCGAGCAGAAGGGCTTCGAGTACGTGGGGCCGTCACGGGTGATGCTCACCTACGCGCTGCCGCTGAACGAAGTCGTGCTGGATTTCTATGACCGTCTGAAGACGGTATCGCGCGGATACGCCTCGCTCGACTACCACCTCAGCGGCTATCAACGTTCGGATCTGGTGAAGCTGGACGTGCTGGTGGCGGGCGACCCGGTGGATGCGCTCTCCATGATCCTGCACCGCGACAAGTCGTTTGAGCGGGGCAAGGCGCTGGCGGCGAAGATGAAGGAATTGATTCCGCGGCAGCAGTTCGAGGTGCCGATTCAGGCGGCGATCGGGGGCAAGATCATCGCCCGCGAGACGGTGCGGGCGATGCGCAAAGACGTGCTCGCCAAGTGCTACGGCGGCGACATCAGCCGCAAGCGCAAGCTGCTGGAGAAGCAGAAGGAAGGCAAGAAGCGGATGAAGCGGCTGGGGAAGGTCGAGATTCCGCAAGAGGCGTTTTTGGCGGTGCTGAAGGTCGAACAGTAGCCAGCCCTCAGCTGCCAGCCCTCAGCCCTCAGCTTTCAGCGGCGCGGCGGTGAGCAGGGGGGCGCAGGCTGAGAGAACAGCCTCTGGGGACAAGTCGGAAAGAGGATGGGCCTGCAGCCAGCGGGCGGGGGTTTGCCAGGGGGTCCAGACGGGAATGTCGGTGGTGGAGTAGGCGACGAAGACCGGCTTGCCCAGGGCGGCGGCGATGTGAATGGGGCCGCCGTCGTTGCCGGCCACGAAGTCGGCTTCGGCTGCGAGGGCGATCAACTCCTCGACCGTGGTGCCGTCGAGCATGACCGCGCCCTTCACCGGTTGACCGGCGCCGGCGCTGGCCTGCACCGAACGCAAGCCGTGTTCACGCTCCAGCCAGGCGGCCAGGGCGGCGAAGTGCTCCAAGGGCCAGCGCAACTCGGGCTCACGGGCTTCGGTGGAGAGGAAGGCGAAGCGGCCGCGCACGCCCTGAGCCAGCAGACGGCGGCGGATCAGGGTGCGCACGGCGTCGGAAGGAAACAGCCGCAGCGGGCCGAGCGGCGGCGAGGGCGGCATGCCCAGGCCTTCGAGCAGGCGGGCGTTGCGCTCGACGGTGTGCAGGCCGCGGTCCACGGTCACCTGCTGGTTGTAGGCCCAGCCGTGGCGGAGACCGGTGATGGCGGCGCGCACCGGCGCTCCGCATCCCCAGGCCAGCCAGGCGGCGGCGGTGCCGCCGTGCAGACCCAGCACCAACTGCGGCTGCTCGCGGCGCAGCGCGGCCAGCGCGGTCAGGCGTCCGGGCGCGTGGCGCGGCACCTCAATCACCTGGGCCAGATCGGGATTGCCCGCCAGCACGGGGGCAAAGCGCGGTTCCACCAGCACCACCAGACGCAGGTCGGGACGCCACTGGTGCAGCGCGGCCATGGCCGGCGTCAGCAGCAGAGTATCGCCCAGGCTGCGCAACCGCAGCAGCGCCACGGCGGCGCCCTCGGGCAGGTGGGGGAGAACTTCAGGCACGCGGCGGCGTGCTGTCGGGGCTGGCTTCTTCGATCAGCATCACCGGTATGCCATCGCGGATGGGATAGATCCGCCGGCACTGATCGCACTGCAGGCCGGCGCCGTCCTGCACCAGTCGCACCGGGGCGTGATCGGCGGGGCAGACCAGAATCTTCAGCAGCTCTTCAGCGATGGCCATAGCTGCTCAAGAGTGTACTTCCGCTTGGGCGTCAATGCTGCGCCGAATGGCGGAATTGATCGCCGAGTAGGCCTCGGTGGCGTGGTGCTGGAACCACTTTACGACTTGCGTCCCCTGGGGGTCGTCGCAGCGATGGATGGCGTGATCCTCAGGATGAATGGTCGAGTCCACAACCACCAGCACGTCGCCGGCGCGCAGCGCCTTGGCGTTCTCAACCACCTGGCGGACCGCAACATTGAACACAAAGGCCCGCGCGGCGGGGCTGACGCCGGAGATGATGGATTGGCAATAAGGACAGTTGAAGTTTTCCATGTGGCGCAGGCGGATGCCGCTGGCTCCATCTTACCGCACGGTAAGACAGGCGCAATGGATTTTGTATTCAACGAACGATGTGATTGAGTTGCTGCATACTTTGCGCATGAGCAAGTTGCGGCACTGCGGCTGGGGGTTGGTGTTCCCGCTGGCGGTGGCGGCGATGGGGCAGCAGAAGCAAGCGCCCTTCGTGTTTCGCACCAACACACGGCTGGTGCAGATCAATGTCGTGGTGGATGGGCACGATGGTCCGGTGGAGGGCCTCAAGGCCGAAGACTTCACCGTCGACGACAACGGCAAACAGCGCAAAATCCAGGCGTTTTCCGCCGACAGCGCCAGCGCGCGCAGTGCGGCGTCAGGGGCAGCGGCGCCGACCGACACGAGCGGCGCGGCACCGGCGACTGATGTCACCAAGTTCAGCAACACGCGCGCACGGACCGACAACATGGTGGTGGTGCTGCTGGACGCGATCAACAGCGCGGACGGCACCGAACACTCCGGCGGCGCACCGGCGTGGACGTCGAGCATGTCCTTTGCCCTGGCCAAGCACGGCGCGCAGCAGTTTTTGGAGAAGATGCCGGCGGGGTTGAGCGTGGCCCTGTATGGGCTGGACGAGCGTCTCCGGGTGCTGTCCGATTTCACCACCGACCGGCAACAGTTGCTGGCGGCGCTGAAGGCCTATAGCCCGGCGACGTTGCAGGGAATCGGCAGCGACAACGACACCACCGATACGCCGGGTGACTTCGACAATCTCAACCGGCAGGCGCGGCGCCAGTACATGTACAACATGGTGCACGCGCGGCAGATCCAGGGCACGGTGCCGGCGCTGCACGCCATCGCCCAGCATCTGGCGGGGTTGCCGGGGCGCATCAGCCTGGTTTGGATCCTCAACCGGCCGCCGCTCAGCGGGGCCGTGGTGGAGGCGGCGCTGGGGCGCGACAACATCGCCGTGTACCCGGTGGATGCGCGCGGGCTGATGGCCTGGGACCTGCAGTTCGGAGCCGACTATCCGCCTGGTTTCCGCGCCGTCTTGCAGAGCCAGCCGGAGGCGCTGCCGGTATTTGAAGATATTGCCCGCGAGACCGGCGGCCGGGCGTTCATCAACAGCAACGACATCGCCGGGGCGTTAAAGACGGCCGCCACCGACTCGGAAGCCAGCTACACGCTGGGCTTCTACGTGGATGCCTCGTCGCTGGACAACCGCTTTCATCAGATCAAGGTGAAGGTACATGGCAAGCATCTCGAAGCGCGGTATCCGCACGGCTACTGGGCGCTCAAGGATGCCCATGGCGATACACCGCGCAGCGTGGCGGAGTTGGCCGCCGGCCTCGATGCCGCGCTGCGCAGCCCACTACAGGCGAGCGCGCTGTCGGTGGATGGCCACCTGGTGCATACTCCGCGGGGCCTCGAACTCGATGCCACGGTCGGCATTCAGGCCGTGCGCATTGCCCAGGCGAACGGACAACGCACCGGCACGCTGGTCATCGAGACGGTGGCCGAGGATGCCACCGGCAAGCCGCTGCAGTCGGGGCGCATCACGCTGAACCTCGACTTTACCGAGACGACGTACCAGCACACCCTCAAGTCTGGGCTGCATTTTCAGCAGATGATTGACCTGGCGCCGGGGGCGATGTCGCTGCACGTCATCGCCCAGGACGCGGCTTCGGGCGCGCTGGGGAGCGTGATTATTCCGCTGTCGCCTTCGTCGCCGCAGCCTTAAGGTACAGATTGCGAGCGCCGCCGAGCAGGCGGGCGGCGTGGGTGGAGTTGGGGCGCAGGCGATAGGCGCGCAGCAGCCGGGCGAGAGCGGGCGATATTTCGGGCGCGGCCATCTGCTGGGCCAGCAAATGCAGGTCCCAGCGCAGCGGACGGGGCTCAGCGGCCGCCGCCGCCCCCGCCGCCTTTTTTCTTTTTGTTGTAGATGCTGACCTGCGATTGCGGTGGATCGAGCTTGACGTGGACGGCTTCATCGGCGTGCTCCATGATAAAACCCTGGCCCCAGGTCTGGAAGCCGTGGGCGATGACCTGCACCAGCACAATGCCGGGCTCGAAGTTGTTGACCGTCGCCTGACCGTGCTCGTTGGTATGGATCTCGACG
Organism: Terriglobales bacterium; assembly: GCA_036561225.1. Classification (GTDB taxonomy): domain Bacteria; phylum Acidobacteriota; class Terriglobia; order Terriglobales; family SCQP01; genus SCQP01. The sequence goes on along the minus strand of DATBPS010000081.1, from coordinate 730 downwards.
CTGAAGGGATCCTTGGGGATGCGGTTGCGGACCTTCTCCTGACGCAGCACCACGCCGGCGTTTTGCACCGGATTGCCGGCCGGGTCCTCGACGGTGACGGTGATGCGCACCGAGCTGACCTGGTTTTTCTTGTCCTGCTTCTGCGCCCAGGTGGGCCGCGGCGCCAGGGTCACCAGCACGGCGGCGAAGACAGCTGCCACAAGCACCCGCATATCCGCATTATACAAGCCGCGCCTCCGCCTGGAGCAGCCCGCGGATGGCGGCGACGACCAGCTCGGGTTCCTCGAGCGGGATCCAGTGGCCACTGGCGCGGGCGAGGCGGTGTTCGCCGCGGGCGGCGGCGGCGGCCAGGCGTTCATGCTCGGCGCGCTGGGGAGCGGGGGTGTCGGCCGCGGTGAGCACCACCAGGGGGATGTCGCCGAGCGGCGGGGCGGCGGCCACGGCACGGGCGATGGCGGGGAGAGCCTCCATCTGGCTGGCGAGCGACTGGTAGAAGCGGGCGCGGCTCCAGAACCAGCGCATGGCGGGCTTCAGTTCGGGCGGGAGCCTGGTGGCGGGAGTGAAGTTGAAATCCTCCGCGGTGCGCAGTTTGCCGCCGCTGACCAGGGTGGCGCAGCGCGCCGCCCAGGTGAGGGCGCCGGTCGAGACCAGCCAGGCGGCGAACTGGGCGATGCCGCAGCGCGCCGCCCACATGCCGCGGCGGGAGAGACGGATGCCGCTGTCGAGTTTG